>CAYHVV010000013.1:0-18468 GCA_964360115.1 uncultured Methanosarcinales archaeon
CTGGAACAACAATTTTTTGACTCGTGGCATTAATCTGATACGCTCCTTTTCCATCGTAACCCCCTGTTGCGTTCCAAGTTGCTCCAGATACAGAACCATTATTTCTGAATCCAGAATAGTCGAAAGCATTACCATTAACTCCCCCGGTCGTGTTTATCTGTTCAAACGGCATATTCAATACTGTAATCGGCGTTCCATTGACTTTCCAGTTGAAGATATTTTTGATTGAATCGCTGTCAATGTCAGTAGAGGAAATATTGTATGCGGTTAAATTGGTGTTAGTATCATTCGTTGCAGGATTGGTTGAATTCAAGACCGGCGTTGATTGCGTCGGTTTGGCATTTAGTATAATCAACTGGTTAGAGGTAACCATCGCTCCATCGCCAGTGCCATTGTTAGGCGTCGCCCGTACAGTCCAGTTCTCTCCCCGGATGGTTTCTTGCGCAACGATTAAATTAGTTTGGTTATTGGATAAGGCATTGATTTGCTCAGCAGAAAGACTTCTATTGAAAATCATCACTTCGTCGATAACTCCTACCCAATTTGTTGTGGGTGTGCCTATTGTTTCGTCACTTCCACTAATATATAACGATTCTTGGTCTAACCATGCCGTTTGATTTACTCCATAAAAAGTACAGGCAGTAGTTTTTACATTTTGTCCATTGACATATAATAAAGTATGTGACTGATTAAAAACACCAACTAGGTGTTGCCAAGTATTGGCTACAATTGCCGTTGAATTACTAGCTCGACATAACGTCGAAGAGGAACCATTCTGGTAAATATCAAATAATCCTAGGTTACCAACTCTGAAAAAATGCATGAATCTATCTTCTTCATTAGCAGATGAACCATATCTTGACAGTATGGTTCTCGTGTCGGCATCACTACTAGCGTTAATCCATGCGCTGAAAGTACAACCATTATTACAAATATTTGAGAAATCTGTTCCTCCACTAATATTGATATAATCGGTAGTCCCATCAAAGTAATATGCTCCTTTCCCGTCATACCCGCCAGTTGCCTGCCAATTCGCCCCTCCTCCCCCTTCACCGGGAATAGTGCCGTTGTGATTATTTCCGGAGTAATCCCAAGCATTATTTGTAGCAGTGCCGTTAATCCCTTCAAATGGCATAATTACTTGTGCAATAGAATTTCCATTTCTTAACCAGTTATAGATAACTTTCTTCGCGGTATCAGAAGTATTGTACGCAGTTAAATTCACATTAGTATTGTTGGTAGTTAAATCAGTTGTATTTAATACCAAAGCGCTGATTACTGGAGCATTAGCTGGGGAAAGATCTTGTAACCGCAACGTGGGTTCTTCTATTTTTGTTGCTTCTAGTTTTGGTATTACGACAACTTCGGGAGTTTCATTTATGGATATATCCGAGGGAATATCTCTGGTATTATCCCAAGTGTTATTTATCACTATACTCTCTTCCGTATCATTGCTCGGCTGCGAAGGAATATTGTCATCTATTGGGGAAGGTGTTAATAGTACATCATCAGTGTTATTTACTTCTATACTTCCTCCCTGATCATTGCTTGGCGGTAATGTTATATTTTCATCCTCTAATGGGAGCGCGATTATTGCTGCACCAGTAATAGAAGTTGTTTGTTGCAGTATCAAGAAGGTGCCGGCAATGAGCATTAACAGGGCAAATAAAATAGCCAGTTCTACGTTAACTTTCAGGGTTCTCTTTCTAGATTTTTTCTTTAGCTGCATTTTTTCTTGTATCTCACATACACTGTTCGCACAGTACTGTATTTTTTGTTCAAGAGCGCGGAAATTTTGACAAAGGGAAGTTTTAATTCGTCTTTCAGATAGGCTACCAATGATTCAAGAACTGCAAATTTTCTATCTGCAAAGAAGCGGTAAGGTATAACTAAGGAAGTATCAGAATAATCAAATTCACCCGTTAGTTTTTGTTTTGCTTTGTGGTAAGTGGTATAAATAGTGCTTTTTTTTCTGTTAAGAAGTTCAGAAATCTTTCCGACACTCAATCCTTTTACGTCTTTAAGATATACAACAATTGCTTCTAAACCAGAAATACTGGAGCGAAAAATAGAAATCGGAATGCCTCCACTTTTTTGCTGAAGGTGATCTAAAACTTCTTTTCTTTCTTCAATAGAAAGAGAACTGACTAGTTGTAAAATTGCTTCTACTAGCTCTCCTTTTTTTTCCACGCTCTTTTCAGGTAAGAACAATCCTTTGCTTTTTATAAGGTTTACTATTTTGTAACTGCCTTTTTGTTATCTTGTAGCTTTAATTTATGTTCTTGTAGCTTTAAAATAGTATTAATTACTACTATGTAGCTTAAATTTAAGAACAAAGATTTATAACTTTCCCATTTTTGATAATGGGGATGTGGGTTAACAACCTCAATCCAGTACTTTTGCACCTTGGTCCTTTAGAAATCCGCTGGTACGGGCTAGTGTATATTTTTGGTTTCTTTATGGTCATCATCTGGCTCAAATACCTCAACAAGAAAGGTATAATTGCTCTATCCAAAGACGAAATATGGGATTTTTGCTTCTATCTGATGTTAGGGGTTTTGATTGGCTCCCGGCTATTCATGATTTTTTGGAATCCAGAGATATACTTGATTAGGCCATGGAATTTACTGAAAATATGGGAAGGGGGCATGAGTTTCCATGGCGGTTTTGTGGGGATAGTTACTGCTGCTTGGTTATACTGCAAAAAAAAGAAGTTGTCTTTTTGGAAAATGGTAGATGTGATGAGCGTGCCGACTATCTTTGCTCTTGCTTTAGGCAGGCTTGCTAATTTTATCAATGGGGAATTAGTAGGAAGAATTTGGAACGGAAACTGGTGTGTGGTCTTTCCAGATTATGGGCAGGAATGCAGGCACCCCAACATGATTTATTCGTTTTTCCAGCGTATGATTGTTTTTGGCTGGCTTTTTTTCTTGACTTTTTGGAAAGAATCCAAGCCGGGTCAAGTCACTAGCGTTCCGTTCTGTAGGAATGCTCCGAAAGTGAGTGAGGTTGGCGACCTTCCTCTCACTCCGTTCAGGGAAGGCTTTATCTTCTGGAATTTTGTTTTAGGGGAAGGATTGGGCAGAATCATCGTTGATTTCTTCCGAGAAGATATTCTTTACGCGGGCTTCAGTTTAGGTCAGTGGTTTAGTGCAGTAATGGTTATTGCGGCAATAATTATGTTCGCAAAGAATCATAAAGAAGATTGGAAAGAGATCTTTAACTTTAGGACCCATTAATTATAATTTCTTTCTTAATTTTGCTAAAGCGATATAATCTTCTTTTGTTCCGCTGCCGCCTTTACATTTCACTTCAAGGTCAGCGAGCTCTTTTTTATGATCTTTTTGTCTTTTTTCCAAATCTCTTTTACTCATAGCCATGTTAAGTCACCTGTTTTTATTGTTCATAAAGTATGAACTAGAGAAAAATGCTTTTTTATTTTTCTCGTTTTTTGAAAACATATACCTATTATCCGTAATACAATTTATTTTCTGCTTTCTGTTCTCTGTCTTTCACTGAACCAGTTTTGTTAATTCTTGGTCGATGCGAGCTTACATCTCTTCTCATGGTGATGTCCAAGCTCTTCAAAAATAAATTCATTCCCTCTTCCATCTTTAAAGGCCCTTCCAAATGTCCTTCTCTGGCCGGAGTTCCTGAAAACACAATCAATCTATTAGAAATGTAATCTAAGAACATTAAATCGTGGTCGACTACTAAAACAGTAATATCTCTTTCCCAAGCCAGATTTTTAATGATTTTTGAAATTAATAATCGCTGTTCTATATCCAAGTAGGCTGAAGGTTCGTCCAGCAGGAATAGATTTGCGTCTTGTGATAAGCAATGCGCAATGGCTACTCTTTGCAATTGTCCGCCGGAAATTTCCGATAATTTCTGAGTGAATAATTTTTCTAAATCCAACGGCCGGATAAGCTGGTGCTGATATTTGGCAATAGCTTCCTGCAGTAATTCAGAGACGGTAATTTGAGAATCTGTTTCCAGATACTGCGGCTTGTAAGACACTTTTATGTTTGTTCCTAATTCTCCGGAATCCGGTTTGATCAAGCCAGCCAACATTTTGATGAAAGAGGTTTTTCCAATCCCATTTTCACCCAGAATGCCTATAATCTCTCCTTTATACAACTCTCCTTCTTTTGCAGTAAGATTAAAATTACCTAATTTTTTTGTAAGTTTATTCCAGGAAGTAAGCTGAGTTCGCGAGCTGGTCTTTACGTCCTGCGCTTTTTCATATTTAATGGCATGATCACGGAAGCGCACGTTCTCTTCTTTCAAATAACCGTCTAAAAAGGCATTCACCCCTTCCCTGGCGTTTTTTACCCCAGACACAATCCCAAATCCATTTTCAACCCCATACATGATATTTACCAAATCAGCCATGTAGTCAAAAATAATCAAATCGTGCTCGATAACCATAATTGCCGTATCAGGTGTGGCTAAAGATTCAATAAATCGGGAAATTTTTATTCTTTGTTTGATGTCAAGATAAGAAGTCGGCTCGTCAAACAAGTATAAGTTTGCTTTTTTGAGGACGGCAGCTGCGATAGCTACCCTCTGCAATTCTCCCCCAGAAATGGTTCCAATATCATTGTCGAGAATTTTTACAAGATCTAACTCCAGCGCTACTTTACTGAGCGCGGAATGATCTATCTTAGAAAGCAATTGCCTAACCGTTCCAGAGAATTGTTTCGGAATCAAATCTACTTGCTGCGGTTTGTATGATAATGATATTTCTCCTTTTCCTAATTTTTCTAAAAATTTCTGTGTTTCTGAACCTTTAAAGTAATTGATTACTTGCTTAAATTCAGGAATTTTTTTCCAGTCGCCCAAATTGGGCTTAATCATGCCGGACATGATTTTTAGAGCAGTAGATTTTCCAATACCATTTCTACCTAAGATTCCCGTGACCTTCCCAAACATCGGTGAAGGAAGAGAATACAGTTCAAATAAATTTTCTCCGTAGCGATGTAACGGCGGCTTGTCTAAAGTAGTAGGTAAATTAATGATTTCAATGGCTCCGAAAGGACACCTATTTGGGCATATTCCGCATCCGGCACAAAGCATCTCATCGATTCGCGCTTTCTTATCGGGCTCCCCCGGATAGATGCAATCGGTACCAGCTCGGTTGACGGGACACAATTTAGCGCAAAGGTAGTTGCCGCACTCATTAGGGTGGCATTTGTCCCGATGAATGATAGCTATTCGCTTTCGTGTACCCATGTTTTAACCTCGGGAAGCTTATTTTATATTCTTTTTGGTTATTTAATTGGCAATAATTTTATAAAATAGTGTGCTCAACAACAATTTATGACTAAATGCAGCATCTGTGGGAACAAAATAGCGGAATTGTTTTTAGAAAAGCTAAAAGGCACCGTGGTGAGAAAGCCGGGTTCCAGCAAACAGTATCCGGTCTGTTTTGAGTGCCAAAAGAAGTTTCCCAGCAAGGAAGAATTGTTGCAGAAATTATAAATAATACCCCCTTGGCTCAGTCGCAAATGTCACGCCATTTGCAAGGCGGGTGCGCTTCACTTCGTTCAGCAGCACAAGGCATTAAAATAAAGACAATTTAAAATCATCATGCCCCTGTGGCTTAGTCGCTAGAGCGGCTGCCTCGTAAAATCGAAGGAATTGATATTTACTCAGAAATCTTCGATTTCTGACAGCAGCAGATCGGGAGTTCAAATCTCCCCAGGGGCTTATAATCAAAAGCGTAAGGGTGGGAACATGACATCATTTCGAGAAAAATGGTTAGCAGCAGTTGAGAAAAAGAATTCTGTGTTATGTGCAGGGTTAGATCCAGCAGATTATGGTATGGGCCGCGATGAAGGTTTACCGTTCATGGTCGATAAAAGAGAATGGTCTTTCTGCTATCTCGAAGCTGTTGCTCCCTATGCTGCTGCGGTGAAAACAAACATCAACTATTGGAAAACTCGCGATGATATGCAAACCTTATCAGAGTTAGCTAGTTATGCTTCTGATCTGGGTTTAGTGGTTATCGACGATTCGAAGTTAGCTGATATTGGATCAACTAACGATGCAGGAATGTATCATTCGGCAGAAAATCAGTTTGACGCAGTTACCTTAGCGCCATTTGCCGGAAATATAAAAGAAGCAGCAGAACAAGCACGGAAGCGAGATATTGGATTAATTTCTATGTGTCTGATGAGCAATCCGGAATATGAAATAGTAAAACAGCAATGGGTGCAAGCGAATAAGGAAGATTATTGCAATCCTTATGATCTAATTGAAATTAAAGGTGTTCCGCATGTTAAAAAATATATACAATTAGCCAACGATGCAGCACGATATGGGGTTGATGGTATCGTCATTGGTGCGCCAAGTAAAACTAATAATCTTAAAGAAAAAGAAATATTTACCGCAAGACAATATTCTCGTGATGACACTTTAGTGTTACTTCCTGGAGTTGGCGCGCAAGGCGGAAAAGCGGAAACCATTTGGAAATATTTTGACAATGATAAGGCCATAGTCAATGTCGGCAGGGCTCTGATGTTTCCTAAAGGAAGCAATTCTGCTCCTGAAGAGCAGGAAGAAGCAGCCAAGCATTACAGAGATATGCTTAATGAGTTGCGAAGAAAATGAGATGTGCTAAAGAAGTAATAAAATTAAAATCGATAACTATTAGAAAGATATGCTAGTGTGTGAACTCCATCTTTTCTACACATAATAAATGCTTTTTTTTCCCAAGTATCTCCCCAAGGAGAATCTTCTGTCTGTTCATAATACATTAAAACTGGCTGATCAGTCTTGCACTCAGGACAAGGTTTGTATAAAGATGGTTCACCAGTTCTTATTATATCCCCCTGTGTTATTTCCGCAACAAAATAAAAAGCAGGGCCATATTTCCCAGGATCACTTTGTTTTGGCGTTATTTTCAAACCAGCTAAAACTTTTTGCATAAACTGTTTTGTTTCCAAGCTTCTCTCTAATTGTCCGATCTCATTTCTTCTCGCTTTCACGTTACTATCTAACTGAGAAACATGTGAATCTAGTCCTTCAAACTGATTATAAAATTCTTCAACTGCCATATTTTCCTCCAAAAACACCCCTTTAATTTTCATCTATAACATTGCTTTTTAAATATTATGCAATTTAATAATAATATAGTCAAAAAGAAAATAAAAACGTTTTTATGGAACAGAAATCGGAAAGATTATTAAATACCTCTTTCTCGAATGAAACAAATGGTGGTTAAAGCGGGAAAAGCAGTTGAAAAGGAGCTGGCAGAACAGCAGGATCAAGAAGTATCTATGCTTGCGGAAAATGATCTCCATGTTTCAACCCAACAAAATGACGGGAAAAGCGTTCTAATCTTAATTGGAGTTTTAGTTGCTGTTTTTGTGTTCGCTATAGCTGGGTTTAAGGCTTATAATCATTTCACTGCCGCTGGGGTAGTAATCATAGATGATCTTCACCAAAAAAACTTAGACGGAAAGTTGGACGGTGAAGAAGGGTATATTTACAATGGTTACAGTTTTGTAAAAGCTGATGGTTTATGGTGGACAGAAGTTGAAGTAAAAAACAGAATTATCAAAATACCTCTTCACTATGGTCCGCGTGATTTAGAAAATATACCGGTCAATGGAAAACTTTTACCCGAATTTAATAACGGTGAAACAATCTATGTTTCCATTGATCCAGAAGTAAATTATAATAAATATTACACTTTGGGTTTAATGGAACTGAATACTAACATTCTTCAGGGAGTCAGCAGGGAGATTGAAGCAGTATGCAGCACCAAAAATCCAGTTTGTGAGAATAGAACCATCATGAATTGTGAGAATGCCGACGGCAAACCAGTAGTTCAGTTGTCTATCGATGATACACCCAGCGTTACCCTGAAAGGAACATGTATGGATATCCGCGGAAAGGGAGAAGATTTAGTCAAATCAGTTGACCGAGCGCTCTATGTGTGGTATAAAGTATTTGGATAAATGAAAAAAACGAGGATAAAACATCTTTCTAAAAGTGTGAACGAATGATTAAATTATGCCTCGGTGTCCATTACCTCTATTACCGAAATCTTAATAAACAACAATATTCTACTATGATTTAAAATGAGATGGATGTTTTGTTTAGTATTAGTGTTATTTCTAGTTTCTTGTGTTCCACAGCAGGTTTCCGAAGAAGAATTAGCAGCAGAATTAGCTAAATTAACTCCTGAAGAAAGGGAAGCGTTGATGAAAGATCTAGAAAATGGTGCGTTAGCCGGTCAAGCGATAAGGGCTACAAAATATAGTCCAACAATCGCAAAAGCACCTACTGCGAAGATTAAAGATGTAATAAACACTATACCAGTCCCAGTACCTAATCCTCAATGCGGAAGCGATCAAGAATGTCCTTATGCATATGTCTGTATCAAAAATAAATGTGTCCCAAAACCATGTAAAGTTAATGGCGATTGTCCAACTAGTTATTCGTGTGATAATTTAGTTTGCAAACCTTCGCTGAAAGAATCGCAAAGGGAAGTTTTTGTCGGACCGCTAGCCGGTTGGCAAAATGTAAAAACTAAGTACGGAGCCATCGGCGACGGAGTTACTGATGATACGGCTGCATTACAAAACGCATTAAATGATTTACAGCAGGTGAAATATCATCATGTCCTGTATATTCCTTCCGGCACTTATCGGATTACTAGTACTTTAAACTTACCCCAGGGAAATGCCATCGGTTTGAAAATTGTCGGTGAAGATCCTGCTACTACTAAAATTATCTGGGACGGTCCTGTTAATGGCAGTATGTTTTTTTACAATCCCAATTTTGCTTCTTTAGGGAGGATTACTTTTGACGGAAAGAGTAAAGCCGGAATAATTCTTGAGCATGGTCCCGTGTTTAGCTCTTGGGAGGAGTATTTTGATTTAGTGTTTAAAGACGCAGAAGTTTGTATGGAGGTTGGAAAGTATGATAAGGCAGGGATTTCCGACTCACTTATTATTCGTACTACCTTTTTGCGTTGCAGTTTAGCTGGAGTCTTATTTGGTAATTCGAATTCCTTACAGTTTCAGATATATGATTCGTTATTTAAAGATAATTATATTGGGGTTTCCAACACTCTGTTCAACAAATCAGCTGGTGCTGGTAATTTTCATATTTACCAAAGTGTATTTATGAATTCAACTCTTACCGATACTGGTATTGGTATGGCTGGATTTTTCAGTATTCGCGATAGTATTTCCATCGGTTCAAATGCTTTTCATCTTTCTACAGGTACTGCTTCGCCTGCTGAAGTTACGCTACAGCGTAATATTATTATTGATCCCAAAGGTGATATCTCTGAGTGGAATGCTTACTACGGCGGTACTAATTGTATGAATCTGGATAATACTCGGTTTGCGCCGATCTGTGTTGGAAACGCGGGAACTTTAATATTGCTTGATAATATCTTTCGTGTTCGTAAGGATTACACTGGGGGCATAGTGCAGTATTCCGGTCTCAGCACCAATCCAACTTTTATCTCAATAGGAAATACTTACACTACAAAAGATTGGTTTGGAAAAACGAACAGTCCTCAACAAAGTAAACTTCGCAGCATCAAAGATATAGTAGTTGATCAAAGTGCAATTGCCGATGTTATACCTAAACTTCCACCCACGCCAGCAAAGATAAATCCTCCCCTATTTGAGATAACTGCCGGTGCCGATGCGACAGTAATTCAAAAAGCAATTGATGATGCCGTAAAATTTACTGGGCAGCGGCCAACGATTCATCTTCCAGCTGGAACCTATCCCGTTGGTCAAACATTAGTTATTCCTCCTAATACGGATTTACAAATAATCGGTGATAGTGATACTCCTCTCGGGGTATCTATCTTGAAATGGGTTGGAAAAGAGAAAGGTCCAGTGTTAAGAATTGATGGTCCCAGCAAAGCAACATTGCGCGATTTTAGTATTAACGGGAAGAAGGGAACATATGACGGTCTTGTAGTTACAGGAGTAGATCAGTCGCAAGGAAGAGTGCGGACACAACAAGTAATGACAGAAGATAATAATGTTAGTTTTTTTCTAAATAAGTTAAATTCAGTCCCCATAGAATTTTTGAATACTGCTCCCGACGGCATAATCGGTCGCGGTAGTATCGGATTTAAAATTATTGGGCCTGGCAGAGGACAGCAAGGAGCCAAGATTTTAATGATGGGCGAGGGTGGTTCTCTTTCAGACATAACCTATGACATTGAAAATGCGTACGTTCTAGTACGCGATGCCTGGACGGAAAGTGCTTGGGCATCAACTGGGGCAGGGTTAACTCCAAAGTATGTACGGCTTCGCGGAAATACTATTTTTACTCTGCATAACTTTTTCCAAGATCTTCCCAGAGACATAAATTCTGAAAATGTAAATATTCTCGTAGATAACATCAATGGAAAAGCTTCTTTCATCGGGGGTATTTTAAGTGCATCGACTCTTGCCGATGTACCAGAAGATCAGCATTCCTACGATTCCTTCGTCGATATTGGCGATCCTGAATTTGAATCTACACCTGCAGTTATTGTGCAGGGCGATAATCCCTTGATGAAGACAGCGGTAATTGCTTCGACTGGCGAGGGAAAGATCCTTTTTCAAAATAAAGCCTCTGCCGGTGAAGTAGGACAAGTATACCTTAGCACATTTTCTCCCGACATAAAACTCCTGGACGATTGGGGAAAAACTGATGATGATTTCCTTTTGGAAATGTTTGAACAAACGCGTAATTATGGTCCAATTTCATCTGCTTCTACCGCATCTGGATTTAGCGATGTTTATCTGCACCGTATTTTTGTTAATGGAGCAGATACAGGAATGACTTTTACACCATCTTATTGTGGAAATAAAATAAAAGAAGGCAACGAACAATGCGACGATGGAAAAGTTTCTGAATTCTGTGCGTATGGAAAAACTTCTGCTTGCCAAGTATGTGTGGATTGTACTGGTTACGCTCCAGGAAAGACAACTTATTGTGGTGATAAGATTTGTGATATCAAATATGAATCAACGACAAGCTGTCAGCAGGATTGTGGACTTGCTTGTCCAACTAATAATTTAGTCAGCTGGTGGCCAGCAGACAACAATGCAGAAGACTTGATAAGTAAAAATCACGGAGAATTAAAAGGAGATGCGACTTATGCTGCAGGCATGGTGGGCAATTCTTTTAGCTTTGACGGTGATAAGGATTTTGTTTTTGTGGGCGACCCATTTGATGGAAGTCTTGATTTTGGAAGTGATGATTTTACTATTTCTTTCTGGGGTCGTTCTAATGGAGACGGATTCTTTGTAGCCAAAGGTTGTTCTTCTTGCACCAATGGTTTAGGATATGACGTCGATATTGCGGATGGTGGAAAAAATATAATTTACCGAATCAATGGTGGTCCCAGTGGTGGAGGAATTATTGCTGGCGCTAATATTAATAATGCAGATTTAAAACAATGGCATCATTACGCTGGCGTTTATAACAGAAAGGGTTTGTTGGAAATGTATTTGGATGGACAACCAGCTGGTACAATCGATATAAGTGGCGAAAGTGGTTCGATTGACAATACTGCTCCCTTTTTAATTGGCGCACTCCAAAGTCCAACTGGAGCTGGTTCTATTAATGGTCAGATAGACGAAGTTGCTGTCTGGCGCAAAGCATTATCAGTTCAAGAAATCAAAGCAATTTATGATGCAGGTAATAAAGGGATGTGCAAGATTTAAGAAAAACGAGGAAATTAAAGAAAATCCTAAAAAGTGGCTATCCCCTACCTTGAAGGTGGGGATTTACGCCACTTTTCCAAGACGGATTTTCTAAAATCAAATTTAGCTTATTCGATTTAACCTTTCAATCCCAGAACTTCTACATTGTTTCTGTTAACAGTTATAAGCCGGAAATTTAATCCCAACTGCAATACTGCTTCAAGAATTGCCATGTGTTCCTTCCCCGTTCCGGAAGAAAAATTAAGAGCGATTTCAAAGTCTGCGATTTTATCTTTCAATTGTTTCTTGATCTGCTCGGTAATAATGGTTGTCGGAGTGTCCGGAAAACTTTCCACTAGGACCAGTTCAGTATTCTTTCCGGGAGTGTAATTCTCTTGGCCGAATTGGTTAGTAACCAGAAATACTTTATTCCAATCCTGGCTTTGGATAATCTTGTTGACTTCGCTCCAAGTGCCTTTTCCGGTAGATAGACAGGCGATTAAGGTAGGCATATCTAAAGAATTTTCAGCAAGGCTTTAAATGTTTTCGTGTGCTTTAGTAGATAAATGGTTATATATTGATATTGTATTAAATTCTCCATGAAACCAGAAAAGGCGCATTATGTGGTTGCTACTGCTATTATTGTGAAAGAAGGCAAATATCTTCTGCTCAAAAGATCTTCTACAGAAACAGCATATCCAAATTGTTGGACCGTTCCTGGTGGAAAATTAGAACGTAGAGATTATGAAAACAAGCCGAAAGATTCTGAAGATGCCTGGTATTATATTGGTGAAAAATTAGTCGAGAGGGAAGTGATGGAAGAAGCCGGAATTACAATAAAAAATATCCGGTATGCTACCAGCCTGACGTTTATACGTCCTGATAATATTCCTGTGGTTATACTAAGTTATTTTGCTCAGTACGATGGTGGTGAAGTTTCTCTGCAGGATAAAAGCCATACAGAGTATGCTTGGGTTACTGTTGAAGAAGCGAAAGGGTATAACTTAATTCCCGGTATTTACGAAGAGATTGAAATGGTTGATCATCATCTTAAAGGAAATCCATTAGGTACTTGGAAGAAGAGTAAGTAGAAAAACATATTAATCTTAGAATAATAGTCAATACATGATCATCAGTTTTTTTGAAGAATTTCCCACGGAAGATACTTTAGCTAAATTAAAGTTTGTCTCTTGGCCGACTAAGCTGTATGTGGCTGCTAATAATGTTCAGCAGTTCAGAGCAGTAACTTCTGTCGTAAGGCATGACCAGAATCTGTTGGAAGCAGTCTACTGGCCCATCCTCAAAAGAAAGGAAGGGTATTGGGTTTCTCCTTTTTCCAAGCAAAGCGCCTTACAACATCTTTTTGAGGAATTAGAAAATAAAAAAATTCCCGTGATGTTAGATTTAGAACTGCCTACTACCCAGAACCCCTGGCTCTATTTAACTCAATTTTTCAATTTCAAAAAAGATAAAAAAATGATCAACTCCTTCGTATGCAATCATCCTGGCGAAACTTACCTTTGTGAGTATTCGGCATCAGGAAATAGTCTACAGCGATTGGGGCTGCATTATTCTAGCAAAAAAAGTAAAGTGATGAAGATGATGTATCATTCCGTGCATTATTACAGTGAGGAAAAATTGCGAAGCGAACTGCAACGCGGCCTTAAGGAATTTGGCGAGAATTATATTGTCGGTTACGGAACTATTGCTCTCGGTGTAGGTGGAAATGAACCGATACTTTCTCCACAGCAGTTAGAAAAAGATTTACAGATTGCCCTAGAAGTCGGCGTAAAAGAAGTAGTCTTATTTAGGTTAGGCGGATTGAATAAGAAATATGCTAAGGTGCTGGAGAAATTTGTATGAGTAATTAATCCTTCATCAAGAAATCAAATACTGCATTTTCTAATATTGCAAAACTATCCAACAACGGAACACTAGTATCCTCTGGTAAAACTATCTGTTGTAAATCTGTACAAGCAAGTAAGACCCTCTCAGCTCCACGTTCTCCCATTCCTTCGATAATTTTAAGTAATATTTTCTTGTCGTCAATGGTTGAATTGTTTCGGTTAATTCTATAGATGATTTCATCGATTTTGTCTTGCTCTTCTTTTCCCGGAATCACGTTCTCTATTCCTAGCTTAGTCAATTCATTCATATACAACTTCTGTTTTATGGTTGTATTTGAAGCTAAAAGTCCTACGGTCTTCAACTTCTTCTCTTTACAATATCAAAAAATTAGAGAAACTCGGAGCTATTCGAGCGTATAAGGCAATATTTGATTACAAAAAAATAGACGAAGGATTCTGTGCCTTTGTCTTGATCGCTATTTCCCCAGAAGAGTATGGCGACCCAGAAAAGATGGCTGTTGATTTAGCTAAATTACAAGAAGTTGAGAGTGCGGATATTTGTACTGGTGATTGGGAAATTATTCTTAAAGTTAGAGTAAAAGATCAAGAGGAATATTATCAACTTGTAAAGAATGTTATTTCTCGAAAAGGAATAGAAAAGATAAACACTATTACCTCTCTTAAACAAGTAAAATCAGATTTTATTAAAATTTCCTAAACCAAATACTTCGCAAACCGTAAAAATCTATTTTTTAATCAAAATCTTTAAATAGTATACCTCAGCTATACTAATTTATGGCCAGTCCTAGTAAAGAAGAAAATGTATTGAAACTAATCCTCGAAAATAGCCCTTTGAAAGAATGGCATTTTGAAGAGATAGTTACAGAAGCAAAAGTTACAAGATTAGTGGCAAATAAATGGCTTAAAAAATATGTATCTGAGGACTTACTTCAGCATATCAAAAAAAAAGGAAAGTTTCCATTTTTCACCGTTGGCAGTAATAATCCTACTTATTATTCGTTAAAGAGAGTTTACGCTTTAGAACAACTTCATAAGAGCGGACTTATTCCCAAACTGTTATCGCTTAAAAATGCCAAGACCATAATATTATTTGGAAGTATTGTGAAAGGAGACTGGTATAAAAATTCAGATATCGATATCTTTGTTTTTGGAGATATTTCTGATTTTGACAGACATTTTTATGAACTTAAGCTGCATAAAAATATAGAACTTCATATTTTCCAGAACAAAGAAGAAATTGAAGAAGTCAAAACAGGACTCATAAAAAATATAATCAATGGATATGTTATAAAAGGGCAAATACAAGATATTGCGGAGATTGCATAAATGAAAATTACAATAGACTCTCTTGATAAGACCTACAGATTCTGCATGAGTACAGGGAGTATTAAAGAAAAATCAGTAGATTTAGAGCTTATCAAATCATTAAAGATTGTTTCAGAAAAAGGTCTTGAGTTCATCAACAGCAGATCGAAAGATATTCCAAAAGATAGTACTGATTGGACTTTCGTCTTCAGAGATCATTATGAATCTCTGTGAGGATTGATCGAAGCATTCCTCTTATTTGATGGAATTGAAGCTGACCATCATCAATGTAAGAATGCGTTTATTTGCTTCAAGCATCCTGAGTTAGAACTGGATTGGGAATTTCTAGAAACGATAAGACTAACCAGAAATGCGATAAATTATCGGGGACAATTATTAAAATATGATGGCTGGAAAACATTAAAATTGAAATTTGAGCTCCATATTAATGCCTTGAAAAAAGAGATAGAGGATAAGCTAGGTTAAGATAATGGAAAATTTTATTTAATAGTTAAATAGCAAGGAATTTTCCTAAACCAAATACTTCACAAATCTCAGAAATCTCGGTTCTTTCAGTAAAGCCATGGCCACTAACGGAAAGGGATTATCTCTGGTGTATTTCTCAAAGACTTTCTTCACCTTGGGTTGATTAATATACGAGACTAACTTGTCCCAATCATCATCTGAAAATTTATTTAATATCCTACGGACGGTCAAATGTAATTTCAACTTTTTAGTCAATGGCTTTATTTCCTGTTCATAATTCTTGTTGTTATTGATACAATCTGCGAGAATTTCTGCTTGCTTCAATCCGGGAACTAGTCCACCTAACGTCGTTGCTTTGACGAATCCAGCCGCATCTCCTAATAGATAACAATTACCTTTTCGCAGTTTCTGCGCAGGATGATATATCGGGATAGTTCCTGCCTGTATTTCCTTTACCTTGAAACCATGCTCTTTCATGAACTTGTTAAAGTATGCCCGTGAATTCTTACGCATACCTAAACCCACTCTAGCAAGATTCTCAGATTCCGGAACGATCCAGGCAAACAATTCTGGACAGACGGAAACACCAAAATAGGTCTTAAATGCAGTAGGATCAAACTTCCCTTCCACTAAGGCTTGTACACCAAAATAATTCTCTCTTTTTGGATGATACAAGCCATAAGCTTTTGCTGTCGGAGACAGTGGGCCATCAGCGGCGATGATAATGTCGGGAGAAATACTTTTTTCTTTGTTATTGGTGGAATCTTTGATGATTAGTTCCTTTCCTTCTTTACGCTGAAAGGAATGGTTGAGGTGTATCTTAGCTCCTTCTTTCTTAGCTAGATCACCAAAGAAGTTATCAAATTTATTTCGGCATACTAAATATTCTTTCTGCTTGATTTCTAACTTCTGCTGTGGCGAATAGACTTCAACTTTAGAAAAGGTATTTACCAGAAATGAATCTAAGGGTAGCTTGAACTGATCGAAATCAGAAGTCAATAAACCGGTGCATTGGATCGGCAGCCCTATCTGGGCATGGTTCTCATAGATAGAAATATCGTGTCCTTTTTTAGCCAACAAATATCCTGCATAACAACCAGTAGGACCGGCGCCGATAATTGCTATACTCAGCGGCTTATCTGTTGTTTTACTCATGGAAAATAAGCGAATTTACGACTATAAAAAGATTATCAAACAAGAAGAAAATAAGCGAAGATTATTTCAGTTTTATCGTTGTTTATAAAGTATGAAATACTTTTAAACTAGAGAAAAATGTTTTTTTATTTTTCTCGTTAATTCCGTTTTCTTAAGATTCTTCTTTGATCACAAATTAATAAAACTAGATCTTTTTTCAATTCGATCATATCATCCCAATTACTTATCATTTGTATGAATCCGTCTACTTTTTCAACACTTTCTATCCTGGTGCTTCCAATGCCTGAGTTATAAATCATGCTATTAGTACATCCCGTGGTGATGGCGTTATCTGTGGGGTTAATAGTAACTAAATCAAAACCATATTTTGTTGCGTAATCTTTAGCTTTTTCAACGTATTTGTTCTCTTTTTCAAAATATTCTCTGAGTTCTACTGCTTGGATATAAGAAGATTTTGACCACATTGAAGAGAAACCGATTGAAAACAGTTTGTATGCCAAACCTTCATCTTTTCCAACAACGATTCTGTTGATATCATACGTTCTTAGATCTTTTTCTACAGCTAATTTAAGCACTAAAGAATTAAAATCGGTGTGTGATAAAATTGTTAGATTGTTGCTCATTATTTTCTCCTGATACTAAAAATAAAATAAAAAAAAAGAAAAAAGATTTGGAGGATGAGTACTACCTTAGTAGTACTTTTCTTCTCCTTCGTCGTCTTTACGTAATCTACTGAAACCGATGACTAGACCTAGCAATACTAGTAAAACTACTAATACAACTAGAGCAATTTCTAATCCGTTTCGTAAGCTTGTTTCACTGCCAGCGTTAACTGGAGCAGTAACAGTAGCTTTTAAGACTACGGTTTCCAAGACATCGCTACCTGATTTAACTGTAAGGGAAGCTAAATGCTCTCCAGCAGTTGCATCTTGAGCAGCAGTCAAGTCAACATAGACAACTTTGCTTTGGCCAGGTTCAAGCACAACTAGCTTTTCACTGACAGAAGCGGTAGCCCAGTCTCCGGTAGCTACTTCAACAGCGTATGCTTTAGCAGCACTGCCATCGTTGGTCAAAGCCACAGCGTAAGTTGCGGTTTTGCCAGCAGCAACGGATTGAGTTTCTGGACCAGTTGCCAAGACAGTTTTACCTGACTTTTGTTGAGGCTTAACAAATTCGCTGTCAACAACTTTCAAGGTATAAGTCTCGGAGACTGATTCTTCTAAATCGTCATATTGTACAGTTACTTTAACAGTGTATTCTCCTGCTTTAGTATCAGCTGGGATTTGTAAGAACATTTCATCAACGTCTTCTTTATCGTCAGCTGCAACTTCGTCAAGGTACTCTGATGCAGTTAGTCCCAGTTCAGGAACAGCTACAGTAACTTTTATGTCTTTTTCTTCATTGTCACCAACGTTTTCAACTAGAACGGTAGCAAGCAAGGATCTTCCTGCTTTTACAGTCAAGCTAGGTGAAAAGGACACGTCAGCAATCTTAACTGAGTGGCTAGGTGATTCAACGTATAATTTGTAGTTAACAACAAGGTCAACATCATTAGCTCCACCGGAAACTCTTACTCTCAAAGTAGCATCTTTGTAAGCAAAATCTTTTGGAACGGTTAACTTTAAAGTTACACCAGTGCCTTTTGTTCCAGCAGTTACTTTTTTAACTACTGCTGAATCTTCAGAATCTTTTTTGTCGTAGCCCAATAGTTGAGCTTCAACTTCGATGTTTTTAGCGTCGTCGGGAACTCCGTTTAAGTTACCATCTCCACTAATTTCAAAATCAACATTTACTTCAAATTCTTCCCCTCTTTCAACAGTAAGTGGGGTGTTACTCATTTCTTCATCATTAACTTCTACTTTAACGTCTCCAGCAGTTAGGTCTCCTAAAGTACTTAGTTCAGAAGTTGCACTAACCATAGAAACAGTTAGCAAGCTAATGACAAACAATGCCATTATACTTAGTAATTTTTTCAT
>CAYHVV010000014.1:0-17527 GCA_964360115.1 uncultured Methanosarcinales archaeon
TAAATTGTTGATTTCCGGCCTACTGAAGAAGAGGCCAGCTTAAGTACCCAGCATCCTCTTTTTCTATAAATTTATAAAGAAGACCGTTAGAAAACAAGGATTATGGAGAAACATGCTTCCTCTCTTGGAAAGATAGGAGTAAAAGTGGGATTTTTTATCAGTTATATTCTGTCTTCCTTGCTCTTATTTTACATCCTCGTTAGCTTGGGGAAGATTTCCTACTCTGCTGCTGCTCTTCTGAAAGTATTCATAGGTGTATTACTCATTACTGCTCTGGGGGGTCTTATTAAAAAGTTCGTATTATGACTGCAAAACTATTTTTTAAATCTGTAGGAAAGGGCATGAAGCAGTTTGGAGAGAATATCACTGCCGTTGTAAATACGGTTCTCTTGCTAGTGGTGTATATTGTAGGAGTAGGTGTCACTGCCATCTTTGCCCGTATTTTTAGAAAACATTTCCTGGAACGAAAAATATCTAAAAAAAAAGCATCATACTGGTCTGATCTCAATATAAAAAAACAAGAGCGTGAGAAATATTACAAACAATTTTGAGAGAATCATATGTACATATTAGGGATCAGCTGTTATTATCATGACTCCTCTGCTGCCTTGCTGAAAGATGGAGTCATTGTGGCGGCGGCGGAAGAAGAACGATTTACTCGTAAGAAACACGATGCTTCTTTTCCTCTTAATGCGATCAAGTACTGCTTAGAAAGCCAGCACCTCACCATCAACGACATCAATTTTATTGGATTTTACGAAAAGCCTTTTCTCAAGTTTGAGCGGATCCTTTCCCAGCACTTAGAGATGTTTCCTTTCAGTGCCAAAACTTTTATCAGTTCTCTTCCATCTTGGATCAACGAGAAGCTGCGGGTGATGAAAACCATCCGCAAAAAACTGTATTATAAAGGAGATGTTTTTTTTATCAACCATCATCTGGCGCACGCGGCCAGTTCATATTTAGTAAGCCCCTTCAATAAAGCGGCGGTGCTTACTATTGACGGTGTAGGCGAATGGACCACTACTTCCTATGGGTTGGCAGAAGGAAATGAGATCCATTTGATAAAAGAAATAAAATTTCCCCATTCCCTGGGGCTTTTGTATTCAACTATAACGGGTTATTTGGGATTCAGCGTCAACAACTCCGAATACAAAGTGATGGGATTAAGTTCCTATGGTAATATGAATAAAACTGAAAATCAATACTACCACAAGCTGAAGCAAGTAATTGATATCAAAGAAGATGGGAGCTACTGCATGGATATGAGTTATTTTACCTATCATTATGGAGACCGCATGCCTTCTAGAAAACTATGCAAGTTATTAGGTAGTCCTATTCGAAAAGCTGAATCGGAAGTAACCCAGCGCCATAAAGACATTGCTGCCGCCTTGCAGCTGATTACAGAAGAAGTACTGTTCAAAATGCTCAAGCATGTTCATGCAGTTACTAAATGCGACAATCTCATCATCGGTGGGGGGGTGGCTCTTAACAGCGTCGCTAATGGTAAAATACTACGCAATACTCCCTTCAAAAAAATATGGATACAGCCCAATGCTACGGATGGGGGAAATAGCATCGGCGTAGTCTCGTATATTTATAACAGCATTCTTGAGAATCCTAGAAATTATATTTTAACTACTGCTTATCTTGGTCCTTCCTTTAGTAATGCAGAAATCAAACAGTACCTAGATACCAACAAAGTTACCTACACGAACTTTGCGGATGAGAAAGAGCTTGTTGCCAAGACAGCTAAACTAATTCATGATAATCAGGTTATAGGCTGGTTCCAGGATAGAATGGAGTGGGGTCCCAGAGCGTTAGGTGCTAGAAGCATTTTGTCTAATCCTTGCAATGTCAAAATGCAGGAGATTCTCAATCAGAAAGTAAAACATCGGGAGAAGTTTAGGCCATTTGCTCCAGTAGTCTGCGAAGACGACGCCTTAACCTATTTTGAATGTGATAATCCTATTCCTGAACCAACTGATTATATGCTGATGGTCTATCCAGTCAAAAAAGAATGGCGTAAGAAAATCCCTGCCGTCACTCATGTCGATGGCTCTGGAAGACTGCAGACTATAAGAAGAGCGCAGAATCCAATGTATTATGATTTGGTAAAGGAATTCGGAAAGTTATCTGGCATGCCAATTCTGATTAATACTTCTTTCAATATCCGAGGGGAGCCAATTGTTTGTAGTCCTCATGATGCCTATAAGTGCATGATGGGCACCGGAATAGATTATTTGGTGATGGGCAAGTATTTGATTAAAAGAGAAGATAATTCTAAAGATAAGTGGGATAGCGAGATGGTTGCGAAGGATTAGAGGAAGAATTACAATCCACAACAATTAAATAAGGTTATTCTTGTATTAGAAATAATGACCAATAAAGATCTCTTTAAAAACAAAGTCGTTTTGGTAACCGGAGGTGCTGGTTTTATTGGTAGCCACCTCGTTGATAATGCTTTAGAATTAGGTGCGGAAAAAGTAATCTGTTATGATAATTTAATTGGAACTAATAATAGTTTAAGCAATATCATACATCTGAATACTCCGCGATTCAAATTTGTCAAAGCAGATATCAAAGATTATCAAGAGATAAAACCGCTGGTTGAAGAAAGCGATATTATCTTCAATGAAGCGGCTTCAAAATTAGTTGTAAGTTTAAAGGATCCCACTATCGATGTCCAAACAAATGTGGTCGGCAATTTTAATGTGGCAGAGATTCTTAGAAAAAGTGAGAGCGATGCTAGAATAATACATGCATCCACTGGTTCTGTTTTTGGCAGCAGTGATAAACCATTTGAAGAAACCGATTCTATGCATCCTTCTACTGTCTATGGTATCAGTAAATTAGCGGCAGAAAAATATTTCCTATTATATCATCATCTTTATGGTCTTAAGGCTACGGTCTTGCGTTACTTCCATGTCTTTGGGCCGAGACAGGATTATACTGGTGAGGCAGGAGTGGTAGGTATCTTCTTGTCTAGAGTTCTTCGTGGATTGCCTCCGCAAGTTTGCGGTACCGGCGAAGCGATCAGATGTTTCACCTTTGTTAACGATGTTGTTGATGCGAATGTGATGTTATATAAAAATAATAGTTCCATAGGGCAGGATTACAACGTCGCTTCTAGGAATAGGGTTAGTGTGCTTCAATTAGCCAATCAAGTAATAGCCAAGTATGGTCCTCCCGGGATGAAACCAGAATTTATAGCTCCTAGGTTAGGAGAAAATCTTAAACCCATTCCCAATACAAGAAAGATAGAGAATCTGGGCTTTAGGGAATCAGTTACTTTTGATGATGGTATGGAAAGAACAAAGCAATGGATTGCAAGTGAGATTCAGCGTAGTAACAGATAAAGGGTTAAGATCTAGCTCAAAAAAGGATGAAATGCTTGTCCCGGCACATAAGCTATTTGAAACAGAACCACAGTTTAGTAAAATTTAAAAACAAATTCTGGGAAGATAAGGGTTAAAAAGGAATTGGCTTTATTAAAGTCTTTATAGTTGAAACATGCAAGAAACCAAGGTCAATTTTTCAGATTACTTACATAAGAGTAAGTCTTTAAAAAAGAGTAACTCGATGCAGGAAGTAAAGATTGCTTTTTTATCAAATTTTACCATAAATGGTCTTCCAGAAATTCTTAAGACTAAATTGCATCAAGAAGAAATTTGGGTTGACTATTATAATGCTCCTTATAATCAATATATCCAAGAAATAATTAATAATCATAGCGGATTATACACAAATAGTCCAGACTTAATCTTTTTATTATTAGATGTGGAAAAGTTCTTAGGAGATTTTTTTCTCTTTCCTTACCGATATAACCTTGAACAGAGGAAAATGTTTGTAAAGGAAAAGATTGAGGAGATTGAGAACTTTCTTACCCTACTGCAAGAACGCAGCAAAGCTAAGATCGTCATCAATGATTTTGTAGTTCCTGCCTACAGCAGTAGAGGCATAATAGAATCTAAACAAGAGTGGGGACTTACTGGGTCAATATACAAGATTAATGAATCTCTACGGAATATTTGTATCAATAATAATCGTTTATTTACATTTCCATTAAATTCTTTCTGCTCCCATCATAATCCCCATCCTCTAGCTGAACCCAAAATTGCCTACTTGACTGATATGAAGATTTCTTCAGATGGGCTTATTGGCCTAGCTTCTGAATATACCTCGTATGTTTATCCTTTGACCTCTAAAAGTAAGAAATGTCTGGTTCTTGATCTGGACAATACTCTTTGGGGGGGGGTTATCAGTGAAGATGGATTAGAGGGAATAAAATTAGGTCCAGACAAAGAAGGAAAACCGTTTTTAGATTTTCAAAGCCTGATTTTGGAACTTTTTGAAAGAGGGGTTATACTCGCAATAAACAGTAAAAATAATTATGAAGACGCTATAGACGTTATACGTAACCATAAATATATGCTTTTAAGGGAAGATCACTTTGCTTGTATTAAGATTAACTGGCAGGACAAAGCAAATAATATAAAAGAAATCTCAAAAGAGCTTGACATAGGAGTGGACAGCATTGTTTTTTTAGATGATGATAAGACTAATAGAGCTCTGATTCGTGAGTTAATTCCTGAAGTTGCCGTCATAGATCTCCCAGAGGATGTATCCTTATATCCTCAGGTCATCAAAAATTTAAAATGTTTTAACTTATTTAACATAACAAAAGAAGACGCAGAACGCGGCAAGATGTATGTTGATCAGAAAAAGAGATCAGTATTTAAGTTAAGCGTTGATGATTTGGACACCTTTATTAAAAAGCTAGAGATTAAAACCTTAGTCAGGTTAGCTGATGAATCAACCTTGAACCGCATTACTCAGCTTACTCAAAAGACAAATCAATTTAACCTCACCACTAAAAGATATAAAGAAGAAGATATCCATGAACTTTTCAGGTCAGATCATCATCTTGTTGAGAGCGTCATGGTTGCAGACAAGTTTGGCGATTACGGAACAACTGGAGTGGTTATTGTTAAAAAAGACTTGGTAGAGAAATGTTGGAACATCGACACTTTTCTCTTAAGTTGCAGGATCCTGGGAAAAAACGTAGAATTTGCCCTGATGAAGGATATTATGGAAAAAGCAAAAATTGCTGGGATGAAGAATATAAAAGGAATTTTTATACCAACAAAAAAGAATAAACCTGCAGAGAATTTCTTTGAAGATTGCGGATTTGTTATGACCAAGACCCAAGATGAAGCAAGAGAGTATACTTTTGATCTTAGCAAAGAATTTAAAAAAGAAATGTTAGTAGAAGTGAAAGAATGGAAAAATTAACTGAATTAGTGGCAAGAGTGCTAAATATCGATAAGAATATTATTAATGATAATTCATCTCCAGAAACAGTCCCGGAATGGGATTCATTAAACGGCATCGTGCTAGTGATAGAATTAGAGAAAAATTTTAATGTTAAATTTACTATGGATGAGGTCATGGCTGTACAGAATTTTAGCGACATCAAAAAGGCCCTCAAGAAACATAGTGTTAGAGACGAAGTTGTAGAATGAAAAAAGCTAATGAATATGATTATGATAAGATAGACATAGGAAGTGTCTTCGGATTTACTAAGACTTTATCTATAGAAGATATGGATAATTATGCCCACCTTACTGGTGATTATAATCCTCTTCATTGTGATGAAGAATATGCACTTTCAAATAATTTCAAAACCAGGGTAGTCCATGGTATGTTGGCCGGGAGCTTGTTTTCAACATTAGTTGGTATGATCTGCCCAGGTAAGAAAAATCTTTATCTTACCCAAAGTTTAAAATTTAAATCACCAATTTACCCCGGTTCAGAGTTAACCGTTAGGGGTGAAATAGTGAGCAAGATAGATAGCGTCAAGGCCATAGTCATTAATACTCAAATTTTTGCCAATAACAAGATAGTAATAGAAGGGGAGGCTAAGGTTAAAATAATCTAACATGAACGAAAAAATTGCCCTCATAATTGGTGGTTCAGGAGATATCGGCTTAGAAACCGCAAAATCTATAGCAAAACAAGGTATAAAGGTCTGTTTAACTTTCAATAAAAACGAGTTAAAATTGAAAGAGTTAAGTAAAAACAACTCAGAAAATTATTTTACATATAAGATGGATCTATTTGATGATCAAAGTATTAAGGATGCCATCTCCGGGATTATTCAAGAGCACCATACAATTGACATAGTCGTTCATTGCGTTTCACCCAGAATAGCCAACAAGCAGATCTTAGATCTACGTTGGGAAGAATTCCAGGAGCAGATCGATGTCCAGATTAAAGGATTATTCACTGTAGTCCAGTCTCTTTCAGGATTGATCAAAAATAACCACAGAATAAAATTTATTGCGGTATTGACTGAAGCCTGTTTTGGCAAACCACCGACAGAGCTTTCATATTATATTACTGCAAAATATGGCTTGATGGGTTTTATGAAAAGTATGTGTTCGGAGCTAACTGCGAATAACTGCACATTTAATATGGTCTCACCCGGCATGGTTGACACTAAATTATTAGATAATCTGCATCCTAAAATTAAAGAAGTTGCTTCATTCAAAAACCCCATG
This sequence comes from uncultured Methanosarcinales archaeon, assembly GCA_964360115.1. Taxonomy (GTDB): domain Archaea; phylum Nanobdellota; class Nanobdellia; order Woesearchaeales; family GW2011-AR9; genus JACPIL01. The sequence continues at coordinate 6,561 of CAYHVV010000014.1, forward strand.
AAACGGATTGCGCAGCCTGCTGATGTAGCTGAGGTCATAGCATATTTAATTTCTGAAAAAGCAAATTATCTAAATGGTGTAAATATTCCTGTTAACGGCGGAAATCTTCTTATATAAGCGCCGAGCAAAGGCAGACTTTCCAAATATTTTAGAGTGCTTTTGCTTCCAACCTATTCTTTATATTATTTAAGAAGGCGATGGCAGTTTGGCAGTCAGCGACCCTTGCATCATATGATAAAGTCAAATTAAATTTGCGTACTATCCCTTCATCCCAAGAAACAAATTTAGAGGTTATGGAAAACATAGCGGATTGGTGTTCGTAAACGGGAGGAGTAACCTGAAACGCTTCAAAAGAATAAAGATTTGTCACCGAGATGGTGCTTAAGGCTGTATCTTCAGCCAATAATTCTCCACGGATATATCTTAGTGCTGACTCTTTGATCTCTTGGGCAATCTGGTAAAGGTTTCTAGTGTCGGCATCTTTTATCACTGCTAGTTTTGGACCACTACCAAGGTTAACAAAGTGCCCAAGATTAATGGAATCATAGAGAATTAGATTTTGATCATAGATAGAATTAAACATGGGGAAATCTTTCAGAGCCTTAACGATAGAAAAAATAACTATCTCTCCCACATTCAAATTAAAATTTTCCTCATTCTTTATTTTTTTGATAAGTGAATCAACTTTATCTGCATCTATTTGTATACAAATTGAAGCTAGAGGTTTTGAAACAGAATAATTTTTTGTGTTAGTTTCCATTTAATTACCATTATCATTTACAATCACTAAAGCCACTGCATATTCCTTGGTGTGCGAGATACTGCAACTGATATTTTCTTGTTCTATTCCTTTAATATAAACAAGAGGTTTCCCTGAAGAAGAATTAATTATTTCAATTTCCTTCATATTAAGTTTATTATCTACCGCTTTTAATATAGCTTCTTTTGCACAAAATTTCCCCGTAAAAGAAATATGGGGTTCGCTTTTCCCCATACAATAGTCTATTTCCTTTTTAGTAAAGATAAGATTGATAAAATTGTCATTACGCTCTAAGCTCTTAAATCTTGTAACACTTTCTATGTCGACACCAGCTGAGACCATGCTTTTTTTAAGCTAGAATTTTCATTATAAACCTTTCTATTACAAATTTAATAAGATTTATAAATCATTGATCAAGACTTAAATCGAATTCCTTAAGATTTTCTAGCCAGAAATCTCACCAACTCAACCTGCTTCTGTGATCGTGCTGTTAATGGGACTTGCAACTAAGCCGAACTTTCACTATCTTTATAAAGAGAATTTTTAGTATACTGCTTATGAGGGATGTGTTTGAGGGAAAAGTTATATTGGTTACTGGTGGTTGTGGATCGATTGGTTCTGAAATAGTCCGACAGATTCTTCAATATAATCCAAAAGTAATCAGGGTATACGATACTCATGAGAATGGGCATTTTACTCTAGGACAAGAATTGCGATCGCCACTAGTTCGCCATATTATTGGCGATATACGGGACAATCATCATTTAGATAGGGCTATGAAAGGAGTAAATATTATTTTTCATGCCGCTGCGCTGAAACATGTCCCACTTTGCGAGTATAATCCTGGACAGGCAGTAAGTGTGAATATAGTGGGGACACAAAATCTGGTAGATGCAGCGATACGGCACGAAGTTGATAAATTTATAGGTATTTCCACAGACAAGGCAGTTGAACCAGTCAATACCATGGGAGCGACAAAGTTATTAAGTGAGAAAATAATTACTAATGCTCCCCTTGGAGACAAGATTATTAAGTTCTGTTGTGTACGTTTTGGGAATGTATTGGCGTCTTCAGGATCTATAATTCCTATCTTTAAAGAACAGATACGGACAGGAAATGAAGTTACCATAACTCATCCAGATATGACGCGATTTTTTATGAATATGCCAGATGCAGTAAGTTTAGTGCTCAAGGCAGCTACCATAGTAGAAGGGGGGGAAATCTTTATCCTTAAAATGGATGCGCTCAAGATTACTGATCTTGCTGAAGTGATGATCGAAGAACTTGCCCCGCACTATAATAAAGATCCTCAGTCTTTTACAAAGAAAATAATTGGTGTACGTCCCGGTGAAAAACTCTCTGAAACTCTTCTTACTCCTGAGGAAGCGCTCTATGCAGAAGAATTAGATGATATGATTGTTATCAAGAATTCACTGTTGGCCAAGAGGCGTGGAATTGATTGGCAGGAATACAAAAAATATCCTCTGCTTACCTTACATTCTAAAAATATGCCGTTATTGTCAAAAGAAGAGATTAGAGAAATTCTGCTAGAAGATAAAAGCATTTTAGGATTATAAGTTCTAGAAAAAATTCGTGATGTTGTAAAAGAATTATTCCCATAATAATTGATGGTACGTAAAGTCCTACTCCCGCAGTTTATTTTCCCTAAGTTATACCTACTCCAAACAAAAAGCTCAAATAGGTGTAGGTATAACTGTTAGTGTGGTCTTTGTGCAGGAAAGAAAATCGAAAGGAGAGGTTTACGATGGTGTTTCTCTTGGTGGAATAATTAGTTCTGGAGCTTTGATTGCATACCTTATTGCTCATCTCTATAACCAGAGAAAGAAATGACGCAAGAAAAACACATAAAAAGTTGGTAGTGTTCTTAAGTGACTGATAGAAAAGTTTTTATTGTAAAAGTAAAGGAAATTAGTTTAATCTTTCTTCAATCTCTTTTTTCAATGTAGAAATATATAGGTCCAATTGCATCTCTGCGCTTTTCCACATCTCTTTACTAATGTCCAATCCTTGATATTTGTTCTTGTTTCGTATAGTTCTGACATTTTCTAAAAATTTCCAATCCAATTCTAGATCTTCGAAATGAAGAACAATAAATGCAAATAAGGCTTGGTGGTTGCTCGTTTTTTGCCGTTTGAAACGCATTAGTTGGTCACAAAGTTCCCGGAAAACATCATAATGGATATTAAATATCACGCGCCAACTTGGAGCCTTTAACTTGCGCAACTCCTTTCCAAATTGATAATCCTCCATCACCATGACCAATACTTTCTTGATCTCATCTTTATCGAGGTTAGCCTCTTCATATAATCCTTCTGTGGAAAATTGGTCATATATCTGTTCTGCTTTTCTTTCCTTACGCATAGATGTTTACCTCGAATGGTTCTATATTTTCAGTTATGTGAAAACCTTTCACAATATTAGGAATCACCGCAGGATCAAGGGTTCTTTTGATTTCATTCTTATTTTGATATGCAAAAACCTGTATCTCACGATGTAAATTTTTTTCGTATGCTTTTTTAGAGAATTCTGTGTCATCTCCGTAGATGAACAGATCTATGTCACTCGACTTGCTCCAGTCGCCTCGGGCAAAACTTCCAAACAAAATTGCGGTTTTAATGCCTTTGCAGGAATTAAGATTTTCAAAAAGCCCACTTTCTTCCAACATTCTTAACCCATATAACTTTTTTTCGGAACGAAACTTCGCTGTATCTCTATTTGCCTCATAATGAGGCATCTTTCCTTTTTTCTTAACCTTGGTGATGAACTTCTCTTTACGCAATTCTTTAAGAAAATGATATACTCGCTCTCTGCTTATTCCTGATTCTACTAAGATTGTCTCAAAATGCCATCTTCTAAGGGTATTATTAAAAAATAACGCTTTGACTTTTTCTTTCATTTTAGTATGAAAAATCAAACTAATATATAAATGTTAGTGTACTTCCAAGTGCATATGATCCCCAATCATTAAATCGTTATATGTTTGAGAGAGGGAATCCGCAAAAATATGAAGACCGTGATGGACATTATTTGCAATATGTTGCAGCCGGAATAATCGGTGCTACTTGGAATATTTATAATTACCATGCTTCTACTGAAGTTCACACTACCAAAGGTTATATTGGTTATGGATTAGCTGGTGCTGTTGCAGGAGCATCTAGCCTTACAGGCCCAGGGGGCGCAGCAGGCGGCGGAGTAGTTGCTACAGGAATAGAACGTTTTGTTGATGACAAATCGCTTTTTGATCAAGAGGCTGGAACGGAATACCTAACATCTGCAGCTATCTCTGGTGCAACATATGGTCTCGGGAAATTTCTTCCTCAATCTAAAACGTGGTTGATTAAATCTCCTTCTAGCTATATTACTACAGGGACAGGAAGTCAATTTATAAAAAATCAAATAGTTGAAAATATATTTAATTCAATCCTAAACTCTGCTGTTCAAACATTAAGTCAAGGCAGTTCTGGTGGCAGTTCTTCCCGTTCTGTATTTAGTGGGAGTAGTAGCGGAAGTAATAACCAAATATCCAGTTTAGCACAAGCTTCTATGAACTCACCTAAGCAGACTGCAGGTAGTATTATAAAGGCATGGCGCGCTCAACAAAAAAAATGAACGTAGATAAGTGGAGATAAGAAATATGGCAAAGATTATTTGGAGAGATGTACATTGGTTTCGTGTGATTATATTTATAGCTTGGATTCTAATCTCTTGTGTGTATGTTAGGTGGATATTACAAGACTTAACTTTTTCCAAAATTTACAATACTGTTTTAATGATTGTTTTTGGATTGTTCTGGATTTACATTTTCTTAGGTTTATTTTTACCTAGTGCAACATTTATCACAAGGAAAGGAATCAGGATAGGCAATATTCCTAACGATGTTTATTCTACGATTAGAATTAAACAAAAACCAACACTTATTGAATGGAATAAAATAAAGGAAATAAGAGTTATTAGAAAAGAAGTGAGGCATAATTTTATATTAGTATTAAGAAACTTCTTAGTTGTAGTTACATCAGATAGAAAAAAATACCAAACTTTTTTAGCGAACCATGAAGGCTTTAAAGAAGCGCTTAAGAAATTAAATAAATCTCATTTGTTGAAAAAAGAATAAGTATGGTTGTATCAGCATAACTCTTCTTCTCATAAGCCTCTCCAAAAATTTCTTACCTAAAACAAGCAACAGCTTCCCGCTTCGTCTTTCTCTCTCTTATCTTTTATTGTTCTCCATTGCAATCATCTTTTATAACAGTTATATTCCAGAATAACTTATGCACGTGACTGTGGGTGGGCGCATTATGCTCGATTATGATCCTGTGACAAGTTATTTTTAACGGAGGTAAATACAATGTACTGCGGAATTGATGTAGCTAAAAATAAATCTCAAGTATGTATACTAAATCAAGAAAAAAAAGTCATTGTTGAATTTGCAATAATTCACAACAAGGAAGGCTTTGCAAAGTTAGAACAACATCTTACCAAAGACACAAGAATCGGCTTAGAAACCACCAGCAATTACTGCAAAGCTCTTTACAGATACTTAAAAGACAGGTACGATGTCCATTACGTTGACAATGTGCAGATGAAGAATTTTGCCAAGCTGCATTCTCCGAATGTCAAGAACGATAAGATAGACGCAAAACTTATCGCAACCTATCTCTCGTTCAACTTTAAAACCGTAACTGCCATCGAAACCGATGAAATCAAAGACCTCTCTAGGTTATATTACAAAACGCTGAAGAACTTAACTAGATACAAATATATGTTTCAGAACCAGCTCAACGTAATTTTTCCAGAGCTGGAAAAACATTGTCATCTTAGGAAGACAGTAGCTATTGCCAATATGCTCTTGCAATTTCCTACTCCGCAGGAAATTGCCGCAGCGAAGACAGAAGAGGTAAGGAATGCCTTGATCAAAGATTTCCATCGCGGCAGTAAATTTACCATTGAATACACCAAGAATCTTCAAGAACTAGCGCGAAATTCTATTGGCGTACAAAATTATCCATCTACTTGCTTCAAAAATACTGTTTCCATAATGTTATACTATCAAAAGATGATAGACAACATCAAGAAACAGATGGGGGAAGCATTGGAAAAATCTCCCTACTATCCTTTACTAGATAAATTTGGATACGGGTCTGCTGGCTTGGCAACCCTTGTCGGTGAAGTCGGAGACATACGGCGTTTTTCAAACCATAAGAAATTCATCAAATACTGCGGATTAGATGTCAGTGAAAAACAATCAGGGAAATCCATGTCGGTAAATTGTTTCATCACTAAGAGAGGTAATCGCATTTTACGGTCAATTTTTTATGATAGGGTGTTAGTTCATCTCTGTTACAAAACAGAGATTTGGGAGTTTTACAGCAGATTAAGAAAAACTGGAAAACACCCTAAGAAGTGCATGATCGCTTCCGCTAGAAAATTAGCTGTGAGGGCGTACTATGATATGATGAATTGTCATTAGAAAAGTTTATAAATAAGATTAATCTTATCTGTCTTACAAACAAGATAGGTGAGACTAATGGAAACTATTGTTGAAATGGGAAAAATAAGCTCAAGGGGGCAGATCGCCATACCTTTAGATATCAGAGAACAGCTTGGGTTAGAAGATGGTTCAAGAGTGCTCTTCTTTGTAGAGAAAGATACTTTGTTGGTAAAGAAAATAACCTCTCAGACCTTTGCGCAGATAACTCGGCCGTTTAAGGAAGCTGCTAAAAAGGCCGGATTGAAGGAAAGTGATGTGCCAGGAATAGTGCATAGGGCAAGAAAAAACAGATGAAAATAACCGTTGACACCAATGTACTTATTTCTGCTACTTTCTGGTATGGTGATTCTGAAAAGATAATCGCTAAAGCAGAAAATAAAGAGATTGAATTGATCTTATCAAAAGATATAATTCAAGAGTATACTGAAGTCTTACAATACCCAGAGATACAAGATAAAATTAAAGATAAACATCTTAATTTTAGGCGGCCGGTAGAGAACATAATTGCTATCGCCACCATCGTTCAGCCATCAAAGAAACTAAATATCGTTAAGGATGATCCTGATGATAACATAATACTAGAATGCGCAAAAGAAGGGGAGGTAGATTATATCATAAGCAGAGATAATCACTTATTGAGATTAAAAGAATTTGAAGGCATTCCCATCATTAAACCAGAGGAGTTTATCAAAATAATTAAATAGTTGATTGGTTTTACATTCATTAATCACTAGGAGAAAACTAGCTGGTTCGGCACGCACGGGGATAACTGGCCCTCAACTATTTTTTTTATTTCTGCTAAGGTCGTTATGTTTACGATCCCCAATCGTTAAATCGTTACATGTTTGAGAGGGGGAATCCGTATGCAAGGAAGGATCCTGATGGGCATGATGGTGGTCTAATTTCAGGAACAATACTTTTTGGTATTTTTATGCAATTAATTATGTTATGGTAAATGGTTTGGCAAATCCTGTTTCCGCTACTAGATCGGCAAGTTCAATTTACTTAAACCTTGAAAAAGGAGGCTATTTGAATAGAAATGAAGACCGAAGGGGATATGCACATACAGTTTTAAGATAAGAAACAATAATTACTGTGCACTTAACTTCTCTATTACATCAACAACTCGCTGATGAGTCTTCCCATCTACCTGAAAACACCATTCTTTGACTAATTTTCTTCTTTTTTCTTCCAGTACGTGCTGATTTCCTAGCATTCCTAGTATTATCTCTTTAATTCTGGCACTGTCTTTTTGATAATTAATTCGATACGAGGGATCATAATCTTGATAAAAATTTTGGGCAAGTTTGGGAAGATCTATAGTCAAGCTGGGCTTGTTAAGGATGGAAGCTTCTAAGACGGTACTGCTGCCATAAAAATTAACCAAAAGATTGGACTTTGATATTAATAAATAAAGATTATCTTCTCCTTTCTGATGATTGGTTGAAACATTCTTAAAAAGCTGAGCAAAACGATCATATTCTTGGTGATATCTCTCTCTGGGATGGGTTTTGATAGTAACATGTACGTTGGGGATGCTTTGAAGAAGGGTAATTATCTCTTTAAAATATTCAAAATATGTTTCTTTTGAAATCAGGTTAACTTCAATCAGGGGTTGAGTAGTGATAAGAATTTCTTTTAAAGTGTGCTCCTTTTCTTCCGATTGGTATTTAGTGATAGCGTTGTATATGACGGGACCAGTGATATGAATATTTTCTTTGGCTATTCCCCAATTGATAAGCTGTTTTTGATGATATTCTCCGAACACTGCAAAATGAGCACCGCTATTGTCGATAGGCTGCTCAGAGAAACCCATTCCGTGTTGAATAACCAGGGCAGTGACATTATTTTTCTTGGCTGCGGCAATAAGGCATTTTTCCGTAACACCCCCAGAAGAAGTAAGCACGCTACAGACAATCTTTTCCTTCTTTATGATTTTATCAAATATATAATAGTGAAGGATGAGTTGAAAAAGCATCTCTGGTGAGAAATAAAAATTGAATAGGTACTTGCAATAAGGCCAGAAATTTTTCTCACCTATTGAGAAGATTTTTTTCTTTTGCTCTTCAGATAAATCTTTAATTTTTTTATACATCTCTATTGACTTCGTCTTTGCTTTCCGTAATATTTCTTTATCGCTGTACTGGTAAATACTGTTTTTGTTTTTTAATAGGTGGTACTGTCTGCTGGAAAAAGGGTCAATCAGAATTGGGAAAGGATTTACCTTACTTCTCTTAGAAATTTCGTCAATGATTGGTTGAAGGCGGTAAATGTTTCCATCCTTTTGCAGCTGATTAGTATACGTAAGAAAGAGAACTTTCTTTATACGATCAGAAACTTTAACTGATTGAGATTGCGTAATGGTTCTTTTTCTTCTCTCGTTTAAGGAAATCAATTTAGGAAGTATTGAACTAGATAATTGAAATTCTATTTTCTTCTTGACAGTAAGTTTCTTTCCCTGTTTAAGAAGATCATACATATTAAGTTGCTTTGGTATCATTACCAGAAAAAACATCCGTTCATAGAACCATCCCAGGGAAAATCCTTCAAATTCAAATAAGTCCTCAAAACTTTTTCCATTCAATACCTTGCGATTATACCAATACAAGACTACTTCTTCCATTTCCCCATAGATCGGCGCATAGGTGGAGTTTAAACTGGTCATGTTCAAGTTCTGCAAGAATCCTTTATATTATTTATCCAACTGAGCAGTACCAAAGTTTGACAAGGCTTATAAATAAATACCTTGTCTTAAGGAGCTATGGATGCACATTACAAACGCATTGCCCTCTTAGGTTTTACTTCTGTTCAGATTGAAGAATTGAAGTCTAAATTTCCTCACGTCGAATTGATTCCAGTACTACGAGAAACTATTAGTGAGAAAATATCTTCTATGGATGCCCTTATCAGCGCTGATCGCGCGGTTTTAGATGAAGTACTGGATGCAAATTTGATCTGTAAAGCAGATCATCTTCGCTGGATTCACGCTACTGGTGCGGGCATAGAACATTATCTAATACCGGAGCTGGTGCAAAGCCCTATTGTACTAACTAATGGCAAGATTCTGCAAGGGCCTGGCGTTTCCGACCATGCTTTAGCTTTACTGCTTACTCTTACCAGAAATCTTTATCTTACTATTGCTGACGATGATAATGTAACCACTCCTCGTCCTATTGAACTTCGCGATAAGGTTGCCGTGGTGGTCGGTTGCGGCGGTATCGGGATGCTTATTGTTGAGAAGCTTGCTGCATTTGGACTGAAGGTTTTTGGAGTGAACAATGAAAATCTTCCCTACCTTACTATGCTTCAAAAAGTATATATGCCTGAACAACTTCTGCAAATCCTACCACATGCTGATGTCATTATCAGCGCTGCTCCCTTGACCACTCAAAGTAAAGGGATGTTTGGTGTAAAAGAATTTGCCGCTATGAAAGATTCTGCTTATTTTATCAATGTCTCGCGGGGGGGATTAGTGCAAACGGAAGCATTAGTAGAAGCTCTCAAAAAAGGAAAATTTCACGGAGTTGGACTTGACGTAACCGATCCTGAACCTCTTCCACATAATCATCCCTTACGTGCATTTCGTAATGTGGTCATTTCTCCTCATTTAGCAGGAATGTCAGATAACAATTTCACCCGCCGTTTTGAGAATATAATATTAAATTTGGATAGGTTTATACGCCATCAACCTTTAATTAACATTGTCGATAAAGAAAGAGGATACTGATATTGAGGTGGACACTATGGGAACTGAATTGGTAGTAAAAGTGAACAAGGATAAATATGATGATATCTATCGTAAAGGATATGATAAAAAATATCCCAATTTAGATCTGGTGCGTTTAGAGCGCTGGTATTTCAAGCAAAAACCTGGTAAATTGCTTGATTATGGATTTGGAGTTGGAGTTAATCTTCTTCATATGTTGGAGTGTGGTTACCAGATTGAAGGTATTGAAGCTTCTATAGAAGCAAAACGTATTGTTGAAAAGAAAGTAGCTGAGCGACCGCAGTTAAAATCCAGAGTAAATCTTACTGTGTTTGATCACCACGCAGATAAACTTCCTTACCCGGACAATTCTTTCGACTATGTTGTCTGCTTGAGTGTTCTTTCCTTGCTTGAAACCAGAGAGAGAATTGAATGGCTTCTGCAGGAGTTCAATCGGGTCCTGAAACCAGGTGCAAAAATGATTATAGACATTAACGGACCAGGCAGCGATTTTTCTAAACATGCAACTCTGGTAGGAAATGAGATTTATGAATATCGGGGAAATAGTGGGAAAGAAGAACCACGACTCTGTTATTGTCCGCAATCAGAAGATAGATTTGAGTCTCTCCTGCAAGGACTTTTTGAGGTAGATGATGTAGGATATGTGTCATTTAAATATGTTGACAATGAAAGTTTTGAATACATTGCCTGTGTAAGAAAGAAGGGATAATATTTTTATTCCCGTCTGGGTTAATACACCGCAGCTCTGCTGCGATGGGGAGTTTCATTAATATCAACATCATAACTCTTTTTCATAACTAGGTCTCCCTACTACCCTCACTTGTTTTTTCCCAAAAACGTGAAGAGGTAGACTTTCTTATGAATTAACTTAACTTCGCCATTTTAACATTCTACTCTCTAATTGTTAGCACAATATCAATTCGCCACTTCGTTTTTTTTGTTCTTACCAGCGGTTTGGAATCTCTTTTTCT
>CAYHVV010000015.1:0-17469 GCA_964360115.1 uncultured Methanosarcinales archaeon
TCGTTAAATGAATTTTCGCTCACCATCTGAGCATAAGATTGAATATCTCTTCCTTCTTTTCCTTTGTTCAAAAAATCCCATGCTTTTGCAACTGCTTCATTTACTGGCTCAAAAAGACCATTCTTAAAAACATATCCTTTTTCATGTGCAGCTTCTACTTCTTGAGGATTTAAATAAAGAGAATGTTCCCGATCAGCTTTAAGTTCTTGCCATTGTTTATGATCTAATTTCAATGCGCCGTTTACTAATGGACTTTCATGAGTAACTTGTCGTAGAAGAAGCGAATCTAAAGTAAGTAATACTCCGCCATTTTCATCAACGCCAGCGCTATCTCCGGTCCAGAGGGAGATGTTAAAATTATTTCTGACGTCTGTAGAAGCAATTTGACGTTGGTCAATAATAAACGCAATTCCAGCTGGATTATATCCTGCCGCGGTAAGTTGCGGCATTAAATCTACTACTCTGCCATCTCCAAAAAACTGATAAGGGCTAATTACTTTTTCTATTGCTTCTTTTGATTGTACGTTTGATTGTAATGTCATCGTATATCACCAATTATAGTTGTTCACCAATAATAGTTGTAAATAAAAGGTGATTCAATTGTCTAGTTTTAAAGATTTCGCTACCTTGTTGGGTATCTAGTGGTGAAGTAAGTTAAATATCATTCTGCGAAGGAAATTCTAAGCACCACCAAATAGGAATTTTTATAAAGAAAAATGAATTCTACTGGGAATTAAGGGAGGTAAACAAGCCTTCTATGATAAAAAGAGGTATTAGAGATGAAAAAAACAATATTGCTTGCTTTTAGTTTGTTAATGGTTTCATTATTTTTGATTAGTTGTGTTCCAAAAGAATTCTCTGATGAAGAATTAGATGCAGCGATGGCCGAAGAAGATAACGCTCTCTCTGGGCAAGCCAGTAAATCTCCTTCCGCTGATATTGATATTAATTACCTTGGTTGTACAGACACAGACAGCGGAAAAGATTATGCTCAGAAAGGAACAATTGAAGTCGAGTATTCCCAGAAATCAAGATTTTCATTATCAATTGGCTCTGATGCCAATACTAAACCTAAAAGTAGTCCTGCAAAAAAATATACTCGATCTGATAAATGCAGTGACAACAAGAAATTATTAGAATATTTCTGTGCGGGTAAAGTTCCAAAAACCGAATCAAAATTATGTGAAAACAGCTGTGAAAATGATATTTGTGTTGTTTCAGTTTGTGGCAACGGCAAAGTTGAGTCAGGAGAAGAATGTGATGATGGGAATAAAGGAGTAGGAGATGGCTGTGGTCCATCATGTCTTGTTGAACCAGATACCGACGGAGATGGATATTTTGATTCAGTCGATAACTGCCCTACCGTTCATAATCCTAACCAGAAAATAGTTTGGGATGCTGCAAAGGGAGGACTTGCAAGTGCTTCCTCTTTTTATCAACCATATTATCATCCCCCTCATTACCCTGATACTGCAGGCAGTCTTCCAGCATATGCTTTTGATGGATACATAGAAGATGGATGGATGTCCTTTGAACCATCAGCTCAGGAATTTTCTGCTACCTGGTTAGAATACGACTTTGGTAATGGAAACGAAAAAGTAATAACTGGATATCAGTTATTGACTGCTTATGATGAAATACCAGGTAGTTTTAGTGAAAATGATAATCCTAAAAGTTGGACGTTTGAAGGGTATGGCCAGAATAAATGGGTGGTTTTAGATACCATCACTGATGGAGATTTAACCCTGATGCCAAAAAATAGTTTAGAAATGGAAAAATATTCTAAACAATTCCTATTTAAGAATAGCGTGGCTTACCAAAAATATAGGATTAAGATAACCTCTAACGAAGACCCAAACAAAAACTCTATGAACACCCACATTACAGAGATGAAAATGTTGGCTTGCGAATAATTATCTTTTCTTTTTTATTGTTTATAAAGTATGAAATACTTTTAAACTAGAGAAAAATGTTTTTCATTTTTCTCGTTTAGTAACTTCTTTTTTTTGAATAAGATATTGAATAAGATTCAACTCTCAGAACAATTCTACTTCTATCTCCAGCTGGTCAGCAGTAGGATATTCACTCACTATGGCCGGGATTAAATTTAATTTCTTAAAAAAAGAGCGGTTATTCTTGATGAGTTTAGATGAAAAAATGATTCTCGGTTTTGCTGCGTCTAAACAGATCTCTTCGTCGTTCAGTTTCAATCTTTTCTTTATTTTTTCCAGCAGAGGCAATAATTGTTGGATATAATCATCTTTGTCGACAGTTTCCAATTTTTTTCTATATCCAAATCCGGGAACTAACTCTGGATGATACAATGCTCCCCTCGTAAGCATTCCTTCTTTGCTGACAATATCAAAAGGGCGTCGTACTCGTTGCGATTCACGCTTAAGGCGATTAGCTAACTGCACTGCATCTTTTAATTTAGCAGTACAAACGTGGACGGGCAAGGAGTAATGATGCGATTGTACATAATCGATGATTTGCAATCCAGTTTCCATTGAATCAGCGATAGCATAGCTGGTAGTATCTTTAGTCTTAAAACCCATCTCTCCTAATTTACTCATACTGTTGTCAGCTATCTCTAATTCATTTAAATTCAAGAAATCAACTTTATCTTTGATGAATTCCAGTAGTTGTATCAGCTCTTGCTTTTTAGTTGGAAGTAAAGGCAATTCTACCCCTACTTTCCACGAGAATTTTCTTGCCAGTTCTAATTTAGGCCATAATTTAGTTGATTCCAAATCCAGATGGAATCTGATTTCATCTAACCCGGCTTGGTACAGCTGCTGTAGGGCCGTTTCAGTTACTAAATTTAATGAAGTGTAAAGATGGATATGAAAGTTAGAACCATATTTCTGTTTAAGTTTAATGATATAATCGGTAGTCCTCTTCAATTCCATTAATGGATCTCCGCCGGTAATACCTGCCCCTTTTGCTTGCATAAAATCTGCTTCCAGTAGAAGATCACTGTCTTGTTCTATTTTACGTTCATTAGCATACGTAACATCTTGGTTGTATTTCTGATCAGAGATTGGACAGAAATAACATTTTCTTGGGCATAAACCGGTTGCAAATACTACTAGTTTTTCTCCGCGGACGCAATATTGACAGCCTCGCGGCAGTTCCCCGATGTTATATGAATAATACTTGTTTGGAGCGAGCATAGCTTTTGCTTGACAGGCTTATTTTTAATTATATCGAAAAAAAGCCGTATTTTGAAAATGGTATGTGCATAGCTCATTTTTGGCTCGTCGACAAAATAGCTATAATTTTTACTAATTGTAAACTGGTATTTATAAACCATCGACGACAGACCAGCTATGCACATACTGAAAATGCAAATGTTTTAAAAGGTCAAATGTTTAATTCAAAAATATCATGAAAAAGACAAAAAGTAAAATGCCGGAAAATGAGCTAAAACAGGAAAAGAAAATTCTAGCTGAAGAAAAAAGAATAGAAAAAATGGTTAAGGGAGAGATGGGGGAACTTAAAAGTATAGAACGGGAAATGAAGAGCACCCAAAGCCATCCTCTTGCAAAAATAACTTATAAAGATCTAGTTCGGGGAAGTATCGGAGCAATTTTTGGAATAGTGGGTCATTTTGCCTTTTTTTATGGTGTGGAAATAGCTGAGCACATCTCTGTATTAAGAGCAACATTCCTTTACATTTTATCCTTGGTGGTGTGTATTCTTTTTATGTATTATTCTGGGTTCAGAAAAGTAAAAGAAATAAAGGTCATCCGTTTTATTCCAGTAAGGGCAACGGTTATTTATTTAACCGCATTAGTGGTGGTGGCAGCAACATTGCTGGTATTCGGCTTTATAGACATACATACTCCTTTTGCTGAGATCTATAAAAAGGTAGCAACAAACTCACTATTGGCAGTACTTGGAGCGAGCACCGCTGACATCCTTGGTGGAAAACATGAATAAATTAGAGCTGCTCCAGCAATTTGCTGAACAAATAAGAAAATCCTATGGGGCAATTTCATCAAATATATCTGGGGTAGTAGAAGCCCTTAATTCTGGCGAAGAGGTTGATGAAAAACTCAAGAAGCACATAGAGCAAATAATCGCTTATCTTAAACTAGTTGAACAAAAGATTATTGTGGAGAAAAAGTTAGCTGATAATTCAGAAAAGCTTCGTCTGCTTAAAGAAGAGGTAACCAAAATAAAAAAACTCAAATCTTATCTAAAGATTGCTGAAACCAATCCAAGCCATTCCGTCATCGTGGCCATAAATTCTCTCAACAACAGCTTAATGGCTTTATTTGCAAGACACGCTTAATCTTTACCTGTTTTCTGGGTAAGGTAATATGTGCTTTGTTTTTCTATGAATTGAAAATTAGACCAATGGCAGAATAAAATGAAAATCCTAAGATTTGCTATCCCAACCACAGCAGAGCTGTGGGGTATTACGCAAATCTTCAAGACGGATTTTCAATCATTCCTCGCTAATCGCTGCAGAGCAGCGGGGTATTTATATCCCAGCGAGGAATAAAAGATATAAAACTTAGAAACGATATAAAACCAAATATAAGATAGAAAATGAATATAAACCCCTGGCCAGCCCCGAAAGGCTGGCTGGGGAAAAAGAGGTGATAGATGTTTACTACTCTAAAATAGGCACTTATATATAAAGATTACGGTCTTTAGTATTTGAAAGTAGTGAACCAAAATATTTTTATAGGAGGGGGTATTTCTTAGGTTATGATTCAAAATAAAGCGGTTACATTTCTTCTGATTATAGCTATTGTTTCCCTTCTAACTGGCTGTGAAAGGCTTACTGCTTCTCTAGATGGTTTAGGTAAAGAAGAAGTAACCGAAACAGCGCCAGAACCAGTTCCAGAAGTTGCCGTTGTACCAGAACAGCCTGAAGTATCTGAAGATTCCAGTGATGATTTAACAGGTAATGTGGTCGCAGAAGTTGTAAAAGAATCAGAAAGCACAACCTATACTGTAAAAATGACTGCTGATGGTTTCAGTCCAGCTAAACTTAATATTAAGGCGGGCGATAAAGTTATCTGGAAAAACACAAGATTTGGGACTATCAATAAAGCCATGATTATTGGCGTGCGGGAATGCAGTAAAGTCCGCAGTGGATTCTTAAAATCTGGCGAATCATTTACTTGGACTTTCGATACACCCATGACCTGCACTATTGCTGATGGGGTTATGACCACCAAAGAAAGTAAGATTTTTGTAGAATAATAATTGACTGGTTAATAATTTTTTTATAGATTCATAAGTTTTTTATAGCACCTCTTTGAAATTTGTTTTCATGGATAATTTAGAATCAGATTTAGAGCGCGATTCAGCTAGTGAATTAACACTGATACGAGATTATGTAAGTTTTTATCGGGCAAATTATGGGGTAAATCCATCTCCAAACGTAAAATATGAATTTTCTTGTGAAAATTTCGGAGAAGGATGGAACTTGTTGAATCAATTAATTTTTACTACCGATGGGAGCGGTTATTGGCCTTTGATTGAAACTGATCCAGAAAATAGAAAATTGGTTTTAGACCAAATTGGAAAAGAAAAGCGTAGGATGCAAAAAAGGTAAATATAACAAAAGGCACAACAAAATATACTAAAAATCCTTAGATTTCGAACAGAAATCTAAAGATTTTGGTATATACCAAAGGAATTAGGTTTGAAACCAAATTCCTTTTAGTATAAATCAAGCAATTCTATCCTCGGTTATATTTACTATAGAGAGCTTTTAAATAATCATTTCTTATTGAAATATTTATGTCTGCTGATTCTCCTCTAGCTTTACCGGAGTTTAAGATTGTATTTGATTGTGAAGTTTATTCCATTGATTTTATGACCACAGACACTCTCGATCTTAGCAATCCAGATCCGAATGCCTTACGCCGTGGTTTTCTAGTTTTAAGCCGTTATACTAAACCCGCTGTTTCTGAAGTTTCTGCATATCTGCAACAAACCATTCAACAGCATTTATCGGCTTCTCCTAAGCAATATCCTTTTGATGCACAGCTTTCGCCTCTTATTGCTAACCTTAATGATCATGATCTTGTGTCCTTGCTTAATGGAGATAAAGAAAAGATTACGTCTGCTTCTTTATCAACAGGAAAACAGTATTTAGATGTACATTACTTTACTCTGTCTGCTCCGCTTTACATCCAACAAGGTAAAAAGACAACAGATCCTGATTGGTATCATGATATTTTCAGCGATGCAGACCTACATAAAAATGGTTTGCAAAGTTGGTTTCTTATCCGCATGGGTTACTCTAATCTCATTCAGCCTGAAAAAGTAGTTCACGAGATAAAACAATCTTCTGTTTTAGATAAAGAAGGAACTATTTATGTCATGGAAAATATTTGCAGAATTTTTTCTCCTTTTCCGCATTTTATCCGAATAAGAGACATAACTTCTAGTAAAATAAAAGAAGCGGCTTTGGAAACATTAGTTCACTTACAAAAAGAAAATAATAGTTATGGTTCATTTCATAAAAATAAAAAAGGAATAATTGATTTAAACTGATTATTACTGGATATGACCAACAATTACTGAATATTATTGACGATTAGGTCTCACTTTGTTCATAAACATTTAAAGAGTATTAAATCTTGTAACTCTAACTATGTATCATACGTCTCACCAAGGATTAGAATATATCACACAAGGCACCCCCATCTATAATCCTTCAAGCTGTTCCCCAAGTAATTCTCTCGGTAATTCTTTCAGCCAACCGTTTTATTCAATTACCGCAACCCCTAATTATGATGATGGTATGTTTATCCCTTCTCGAGATGCTTCTTTTCGGTATTCTATAGAAAAAGAAAGGTCGTTGCCTTACTCACTACAGCAAGAAAATTATATTTTTCATACTCCAAAACCAGAATATCATTTTGTTCCGGAGAATTTCCTCAAACCAGGAAAAGAAGGACTCTTTGTTGGCAAAGCAGAAGAAGTTAGAGAATTTGTCGAAGAGACCTTTGAGAAAATATTTCAACGTTCTTTTCCCAATGCTATCAAAATGAGCATCATGAACAGGGAAGAATTCCGAAAGATTGCGCCTTCTTCAAATACTATCGGTCTTTCTCTTAATAGAAGCCAGCAAGGTTTACTTTCAGAAATCTTCGTCCTTAATGATACTCTCGGAAGAGTCATGCTTACTATTGGCCATGAGTTAGGGCACGTGTTGACTAAGACTTTACTAAATCCGCATGATGAAGAAGCTAAAGCCTATGCTTTTTCTTTGCTGTGGATGAAAGTAATTCGGGAAAATAATATTGCTAATCTGGGTGAAGCAATCATTACTGAACAGCCGGCAGGGAATGGGTTGCACAACATTTCCTTCGCTTTTGTTCATGATCTGATTGTTCAAGGCAAAAAACCAGAAGAAATATATGAACTGCTTCTTGCCCAGGAATTAACTCTGCTTCCCGTACAAAACTAGTTCTTTATGTTTAAAATAATACAATCTTAGGGTGTCAAGCGTTTCGATATCATTTGCAATATTATGGATGTTTTCAGTAAAACCCACCAGTTTTTGTCGGACATCATCTAATTTGTTTTTCGTATAATCAGCAGCAATATTTTCAAAGAAGTATTTTCCCAGCAATGCTCCAGTTGTTATAGTTCGGTCAAAGGCGACTTTAACTGTTGCTCGATCGATTATATCCTTCCATTCCTCCGGCTGAGGTTTTGAAAAACGCTGAAGAAAAGAATACCAACTACTGTTAAATTTCCGCAGTTCTATTTTATTTTGTAATTTATGATATTGTAACACTCGCTGGTAACTTTCGTGTTTTTCTGTCTGTTGTGTAAGATAATATTCTAGATTATCTTCTAAAGAATAAATACTGTAATTTACTTCTACACCAGCAAACTCGATAAATACGCCTTGGTCATTACATATGACGGCTTTTTGATCATATCCTCTTTTTTCAGATTCTTCATTTAGTTTTGCCAATGCTTTTTCAAATTCTGATTGTATCTCTTCTAGATCCATTATTCTAAGAATACGCCTTCTATATAAAAATATTAGGAAATTAATTGTTAATATTAAACCCCAACCCTGACGATGATTATCACCCGAAAAAGGGCTGTACCCGCGCGAAAGAAAGTTATATATACTACCCCTAAGCCGAGGGAAGCATGATTAAAAAAACTATTCGTTTGGAAGGATTGGTGCTTCGTTCTCTGGACATAGATCAAACCAAGGAATTTTAC
This sequence comes from uncultured Methanosarcinales archaeon, assembly GCA_964360115.1. Lineage (GTDB taxonomy): Archaea > Nanobdellota > Nanobdellia > Woesearchaeales > GW2011-AR9 > JACPIL01. Next base: position 8,218 of record CAYHVV010000015.1, read on the forward strand.
CAGGATTTGCTGCAAACAGAATTTAAGTTAGAAAAAAATGATAGGGAAGTGTCATATTATGCTGCAAGAGATTCTCAACGGATGCTTTTTGAAATATATCCTTGTATAAAGGCAGTAACTCCCCCTTCTCCAAACCTAACCTTCCAAGTTTTACGTAAGAATATTATTCAAGAAAGAATACAGAATTATTTGGAAGAAGAGATGAAACAAACCGGCTACCATCAATGGGAAATTCTAGATCCTGATCACAGAAAGATAACCCTCAGACAAGACGAAGGCATGGATGAATTGATTGCTCTTAAAAGTGTAGGGATACATTCTCCAAATCAACTTTCGGTTAGAGATTTTTACAGAATACTATTAGGTGTAAAAGAGACTGAAAAGAATGCAGATGATTCGACTAAATATTATTCTTTTTCTGTCGGCCGGCATGATTTAGAATTATATCCTTCTGATGATTTTGTAGTTCCTGCTTCCCCCAGTTTTATTTTTGAGACCCATAAATTAGATGCGTTTATCGATAAAATCCATTATGGTGTTTTTAAGCAATCGCTTCCAAGAAAGTTGATGTTTGCAGATCCTTGTGGAAGAAAAATACACCTTTACGAAAGACCGAAAAAAACATCGTGGTGTGAAAAGATTTTAGATAGATTTGTGAGTTATAGATAAGATAGATTTAATCTTATCATACCTGTTCTGCATACCTGTTCTGTTTTTTTCTTAAATTTTCCGGACTGCTTCTTTGTGAACAGCAACTGCTCTTCCGGAAGGATCAGCCATCCCTTGAAAAGCTTTGCTCCAGCGATAAGCAGTCGGAGTAGAGCAAGCGATCGAAGGTCCTACTTCAACAGTAAGAGCTGCATCTTTACTCGGAAAGAATTCCTCAAAAATGCTTCTATAAAGATATGCCTCTTTTGTTGCAGGAGGTTGTATTGGAAATCGTTCTGCTGCTTTGACTATCATTTCATCAGATATTTTTTTTTCAGCATAGGCTTTTAATGAATCAATCCAACTATAGCCTACCCCGTCAGAAAATTGCTCTTTTTGACGCCAGAGTACCTGATCCGGCAAGAAACCTTCAAAAGCTTTCCGAAGAACACCTTTTTCAATTTTTCCTTGACCGCACATTTTGTCTTTTGGATCAAAGCTCATGGCGTATTCTAAAAAGTCTTTATCTAAGAAAGGTACACGAGCTTCTACACCCCAAGCAGCCATAGATTTATTTGCGCGTAAGCAGTCGTACTTACTTAGTTTCTGTAATTTTCTAACAGTCTCTTCATGAAATTCTTTAGCGTCCGGCGCCATATGGAAATACAAATAACCGCCAAAGACTTCGTCAGCTCCTTCTCCGGAGAGAACCATCTTAATGCCCAGACTCTTAATTTTTCTAGCCATCAGATACATGGGAGTAGAAGCGCGAATGCTAGTTACATCGTATGTTTCTATATGGTAGATGACATCGCGCAACGCATCAATTCCTTCTTGAACCGTAAATTTTAATTCGTGATGCACGCTTCCAATATGTTCCGCTACTTGACGAGCAAATTTGATATCGGGGGATTCTTCAAGCCCAATTGAGAAAGAATGCAACCGCGGCCACCATGCTTCTTCTTTATCGCCGGATTCAATACGTCTTCGACTAAATTTAGCGGCGATGGCTGCAATCAAGGAAGAGTCTAAACCCCCGGAGATTAAAACACCATAGGGTACATCACACATTAATTGTTTTTTCACTGCTGTTTCTAATTCCAGCCGTAGTTGAGGAAGCGATACTGGCGCAGTAGGAATGGTGGTTGCCCATTCTGGCTTATACCATTTAACAAATTCTTTCTTGACAACTTCTTTCTTGCCTTCTTTTTGACTTCCCACATAACCAACATAATAATGGCCCGGCGGAAATTCCTGCAGTTTTTCACAATAAGGTTCCAGCGCTTTCATTTCACTGGCTACATACATTACTCCGGCTTGATCCCAGCCGATGTATAACGGCACAATGCCAATATGGTCTCTTGCAATGAAATATTCTTTAGTAGTTGGATCGTAGATACAGAACGCAAAGATACCATCTATTTTAGATAAAAATTCTGGACCCTGTTCTTCATAGAGATACAAAAGCACTTCACAATCTGAATTAGTCTGCCACTGGTGCTCTTTCTTTAGGGTAGTGCGAAGTTGCTGATGGTCATAAATCTCGCCGTTAGCGATAAGAACCCTTCCTTTGACTGTATCATATAATGGCTGCGCACCATGCTCAACGTCAACAATTGATAATCTCTCGTGAGCAAGAAGACAATAGTCGTCACTATAAATTCCGCTCCAGTCCGGACCGCGATGCCGTATAGTAGAAGCCATTTTCAGAGCTTGAGAACGTCTTGCTTCCTGCCCTTTTGTTCCAAATATTCCAATTATTCCGCACATCTTGAATGTTTTGGGATAAACTGGTTCTTAAATCTATTCCGAAAATAATGAAAAATATTACTAGATATACGAAATATTTATATAAAAATGGAACAGACATTCCATTATGGATTATAATATCGACGAGAAAGACCGCAGAATTATCGAAGTGCTGCAGGAACATGCAGATTATGCTACCCGACAGATTGCCAAAAAGACTAGCTTGCCCATCACGACCGTCCATAACCGCATCCAAAGATTAAAGAAAGAAAAAATTATCAAACGGTTTACAGTTGATTTAGATCATGCCAAAGTCGGACAGGGATTCAGGGCATATGTGCTGGTATCAGTTAATCTTTCCCAATTAAAAGAGAAAAAGAAATCACAATATGATGTTGCCAAAGAACTGAAACATTTTTCTTTCGTGGAGAAAGCAGACATTGTTTCAGGAGGAACAGACATAGTAGCAACCGTTAGAGTAAAAGATGTAGCGGAATTCGATCAGGTCCTGTTAACAAAATTACAAAGAATAGAAGGAATCGATAAGACCCAATCACTGATAGTAATACATGAGGAATGAGAATGCAAGACAACTTAATTGCGAGATTAAAATACCTACAGATAGTACATCACGGAGAAGTGGAATTAAGCCATGGAGGAACTTCCCATTATTATATTGATTTAAAAAAAGCGTACGGAGATGCAGAAGCTTTTTACTTATTAGCTAAAAGAATAGGAGAAAAAATTCCAAATAAGGTCAGTTGTATTGTTGGTGGAGGATACGGAGGGTTGCCTCTGGCGGCAGCTGTTTCTGCTTTATATCTAAGAGACTTATCCTTAGTAAGAGATGAGCCAAAAAACCACGGCATCATAAAAATGATAGAAGGACATTTTCCGACTAAGGAAGATAAAATTGCGATTGTTGATGATGTATTTACGACGGGAAAAAGCCTGCAGAAAATAGTTGATATTATCATCCCAACGGGAGCAGAAATAGTGGGCTGCTATGTTTTAGTTAAAAGAGGAGAAGGACAAATATCAGTGCCCGTGGAAAGCTTGTTGCGGGTTGAAGATTTGGTAGTGTTAAAATCCTGACTAATAAGATTCAGCTAAAACAGGAATCTATTGTCAGTCAAATCTCTATTCATCACTAAGTTTTAATTTAATAGTTTTGTAAAGATCAACCGCTTTCGACAATTCATCTTGAGAAAGTTCGTGCTCACTAAGGAAAATTTCTAAATCAGAACGTTGATCTGTTCTGTGGGGGGTTCCTTTTGCGCTGTGCCCTGCGGACGCTTCCTGCTCACTAACGCTCGCCCCACGACGTACCCCAACGAAACGGGATCTGCTGTCGAGACGGTTGTTGCCAACGGCAGGAGACCAGCCGACAAGACTGCCGAGCACCACCGCCCGTTCAACTTCATCTTCAGAAACAAAAATACCCATCATAGTATCATATCCAAACTTGTTCTTTCCAAAACGAAAAGTATTTTCCACATACTTGTCTAATCGTTTCTGATTATTGTCAGCAAAGTCAAGCCACACTTGACTAGATCGTGCTTCTTCGTCAGTCAGATTTTGGCCAAGAATTACGTCGCTCCGATTGTAAGTCTTTACTACTCCATCTTCAGTGAGAGGAAGTCCGCCCTTTTTTAATATTGTACTTGGAGTAATCGCGCGTAATCTCTCGGAGTGAGGCATCAGATAAATTTTTGTTTTGCTTCCGGCAATGCCGAAGTCAGTATCGCCATAATTGTTCCAGAAAGGATGATCGGAATTTACACCATTACGAGCTGTCATCCAATCTTCAGTGCTCAATGGAGTGTATCCTGCTTCACGCAATTCAGCCATTTTAGTACGATAATCTCCTTCAAACAATTCTTCTCCCTGTTTTAATCCAAATTCTTGTGCGTTCATTTTTTTATCCTCTGTATCAGTAAAATCTCTCTTCAATTACCAATAATTTGTTATGATGAAAGTGCGTGAAACTAAATAACTTCACTGCATCGTATACAATACTCTTCCGAGATTGTGAATTAAGCTAGTCATTCTCTGCAAACGTGTTAAGACTTTATTGAAGCCGGGAGTTTTCTGCACTTCTTCTTCCATAATTAATAGTTCCTTATCGAAACTTTGTTTCAGTTCTGCTTGCTTAAAAGCTAATTCCGCATCTTTATTGTAAGCTGCTTTCATAGTAGTAGTATAATAATCATACATCTTCAATAAATATTGCTGGACTTGTTCCAGGGTTTGAGGAGACATCTTTAGGTTATGGGTATGTCGGGCAGTTCTGCGTACTTCATCAGCAATAGCTTCCACATAAAAACCTATGAAATGAGCACGTAAGATATCCAATCCGGATAATTTAAAGTTCCGCAACGCTTTCATGGGGTTGCGCAAATTGTAAAGTATACTTCTGTAAAGAAGAAAGTAAAGCCTGTTTACGTCTTGATCGCGCTCGTTCAGACTTTCATAATTGTCTTCTTCAAAAATTTGCTGCGCTTCTTTCATCATGGTTCTGGTAACTAAGTCCATCTTTCGGATTAGTTCTTCAACAGAAACAGAATCCATGTTCAGAAAATCTTTGGCAATGATGGAATCGGAAGTCTGCTCCATGATTTCCAGAGCAATCATCGATTGGACAATGCCTTGTAATTCTTTAACTTTGTTTTTAATCTCTTTACCGCGTAAAATAATGCGAGGATAATTTTGGATATAAGTAGAACAAACTTCCCGGCCGATAGTAAACGCAGATTTGCCGTCAACGTAGATTATTTTTTCCCGTTCTTCTACTTTTTCATCACTGTCTTTTTTACTAAGAAGAAGATTTGGACCGCTCTCTTGAAGATAGACTAAGTCCCCTTTCTTGAGACTGTTCTGCCCAATCCATTCCTTCGGCAAGGAAACGACAAAACTGCTTTTCCCGAATGAGATCAATCTGCGATATTCCATGATTCCACCTTTACCCCATATGCAAATCTAATAAATATATTTGCTCAACACTAGGTATATTTTACTATATGGCATTATAGGAATGTATTTATATTTAAATGTTGTGAGCTATTAGATAAGGGATTATAGATAGAGATAGTTGATGGTTCTCATGGAAAAAAACAGATTTGCAAGCACAACTTTATCATTAGCAGCGCTTCTCTCAACGGGCTGTGTAAACAAACAATACACTCAAGCCCAGATAGGTTATGCGAATACTGGGCAGGAGAGAACTGATCGCATTGATTTACTTTGCATAAGAACAAGAGAAGGAGCAAAAGTTGGAGAGGGAAAAAAAGAAGAATTTCGCTTAGGGTTTGATGTTTGTTACGGCAAAGTACCTGATTCATCATCACATAAGACATATACTATAGAAGTGCCTCTCGCGGGGACGCAGCAAATCGATGTTGAAGGTACAACAAGAAGCAAACTGGTGAAACTAAGTATGCCTTTCATAGAATACCAATATGGCCGATTGGAAGCAAATATTCCCGGACAGGCCATTGCTAAGAGCGGGCTCCGTTCTTCAGAAACCAAAGACTTATCTTTAGGTATGTGGGCAACAATGGGATATGATATTGACTTCATCATTTCACAAACTGATTACGACATTGGCGGCGGTTCATTAGATCATATCCCGGGAATAAGCGTGGACGGAAAATTTTACGGGGAATTAACTAATGAAGTTACTCTCTTTGGAAAAGTTCCTCTGGATATTAGTGTCCGGGTCGATGATGCTGGAAAGGTTATGCCGCTCTTTTTGGGTGGTTATAGAATCCAGTGGTAACACAGATTTAAATAAAGTAAAGTATTATTTAAATTAATTAAGCATTATTATTAAAAACGCAGGGGTGTGATGATGAAAAGAGCTGGAACATTGGAAGGTAAAGTAGGTTCTGAAGAAAAAAAGTTTCAAGAGATTTTAAAGAGCCATAATCTGAATGACAGAAATTACCAAGATTTGTTAAATCGCTTGGAAGGGCCGCGAAAAGGGAGACAGCCGACATCCACAATTCATCCTATCCCGTCTAAACACACTCGTTTTTTAATTATTGGCGATCTTCATCTTAATGCACGCGGAGAACATGGTGGTTATGGCTGTGACTTTGCTAGACTTAAAAAAGTTCTTAATATTGCAAAGGAAGAAGGAGCAGAATTTGTTATCCAAACTGGCGATGTTACTGACGGCGAAGATATGCGTCACCATCAAAAATATGGGATTGTAGTACAGGGTATAGATAATGTAGTTGAATTTTCAGCAAATGAATGGCCTGATTGCGGGCTTCCTACTTTTTTCATAGGAGGGAACCATGATGAGACTTATCTCAATCGAATGGGGGCAGATATATGCAGTTATATTGCAAAGAAAAGGCCCGATTTACATTATTTAGGCATGAACGAGGGAAACGTCCCACTTCAAGCAAATTATAGAAAGATGTTACTGAAAGCAAAAGACCAAGATGAACACGCTCAGATTGCTCAAAAAATGTTGAAAGAACCTGGTGCTACGTGGATCCGTATCCGGCATCCTTCAAAAGGAAGCGCGAAAGGACGTTCTTACCAACCACAACAGCACATAGAATCGTTGGAAGGAAGTTTGAAACCACAAATCCTTGTTATTGGTCATTACCATAAGATGGATTATCTATTCAAAAGAAATGTTCATGTCTTCCAAGCAGGAACCTTAGAGATACAAAGCGGCTGGATGAGAACTAAAGACTTACATGCGCACCTAGGTGGAATTCTAGTAGATGCTTATTATAATGAAAAAGGAACCATCAATCTCCTTTACCACCAACGCTTAGAGTATGCAGTAAATGGTAGAGAGGATTTTGGGGTACTAGGAGGGCATAAAAAATGACTGCTTCAAAAAAAAATAAAAGACTTGAAGACAAAATTCTTGCTTTGGCTAGGCAAAAGCATTTAACCCCGCAAGAATTACTTAATATTGTTGATGCGATAAAACATCCTTCATCTCATCCGGTGAAAGATTTGTCCGCGCATGTTAAAGATAATCAGCTTACCATTGGAGTGATTTCCGATTCTTGCCTAAACAGCCAGTATGCTCGGCCGGATATTCTTCACACCGCATATGATTTTTTCAAGCAGCTTAAAGTACCATATGTGTTGCACTGTGGAAATTTTACTGAGCGTTATGCAAGAGGAGGAGAAGATACCCTCGTTGAACACCTCTTATATCAAGATTACGGCGGTATGCTTGATTATATTCAGAAATTGTATCCTGACATCGGCGTTCCGACTTATTTTATTGGTGGAAAAAACGAGCGAAGTTTTTTCAAAAGAGTAGTTAAAGAAAAAGAGGAAGATGGATCTGTGTGGACGGAGAAAACAAATATCTGCGATGATCTTGAAGATTTACGTAAAGATTTGAACTTCTTAGGCTGGCATAATGTCAAAGTTCGGATCGCACCAAAAACAACCTTAGCATTAGCAAGCCCGAAAAGTGGAAGTAGAAAACCATATACTATCTCACACCCTACTCAGAAAATTATTGAGAGTTATGGTGGCGGAGAAAAACCCGATGTGCAAATAGTTGGATACTATAACCAACGCTGGAGCGGGATTCATCTGGGAGTTCATGCCATCATGGTTGGAACTATGCAGAATCATCCGCCGGAAAATTATTCTGATGCTGAACCATCGCATAATTTAGGAGCATTAGCACTTAAATTTAGATTTAAGAATGGTGCTTTAACAGAAAATGGGCTTACTGAGATAGATATTCCATTTTATGAATAGGCGGATGTGCCATTTTGTCAATCGGAAACCACCCACCACCCGTCACAGACGGGTGGCATGCTCGCTCACTTCGTTCGCTCGGGGCGATTTCCTCAGACCCTGAGCTTTCCACAAGACGTGATTTCGTTGATGATTTAGCGACCAGTGAAACACCGGTGGAAAGCTCAGATTCTAAAAATGAATATACTGCATTAAGACATAGTTTATAACTTCTTTTTTATTTTCTTAAAATGATAAGTGCATCAAAATCATTTTTCAAGATTGGTTTGATGATTCATGAATATGAAATACAAACATATGGTTATACCGACCAGTATGGCCGTACTGGTGATTGCAGCAGCAGTTGGTTATGAAGGACATAATTCTAATTCAAAAAAAAAAGAAATTAAAGGAGATTATATTGCAGTTTCTCCAGATCACTTTGCTAATATTTATGATTCATCAGTTTTAGTACATAGGTTACTGACCTTAGAAGAAAAATGCAATGATTCCGCGGTAATGAATCATATTGGTTCTGGAACTTTACTGCAGGATTCGCAAACTGGAACAAAGTATGTTCTTACTGCTGAACATCTTACTGTAAACCAATCTTTTATCTGTAAAGAAGAGGATTCTCCTAAAGAACGCAGTATAAAAATACAAAAAGGAAAATTAACTATAGCAAGATTGACTGCAACAGTACTGAAGGAGAATGAATCTGCAGATCAAGCGCTATTGAAAATAGAGGGAAATATCGAAAATACACCTTTCTACAAAGGAAAAATTGCTAAACAGTTTCATCTTGGAGAATATGTTATAGGTGTAGGTTATCCTAGCGGAAAACACACTTATTTTATTGCAAATATTACAGAAAGGGAAGAAAATTGGATCATACTAAATCACAGTAACAAGGGTGGTAGCTCGGGCGGAGGCATTTATCGTTTCGGTGATCAAGGCTTCGAACTCATAGGCACAACGCGGGGAGGAACAGCAATAACCTCGCTAGAGAGATTGCAGGAATTGATTAAAGGCACACCTTTAGAAGATGATTATTTGTAATTAGCCTAACAGTAATTGTTTAGCTGCTGAGGACTTGCCTCAGCAGGGTAAATGTATTCATTCCTC
>CAYHVV010000016.1:0-17245 GCA_964360115.1 uncultured Methanosarcinales archaeon
CTTAAAGAAAAGCAGAACTATTATTTATATCATTCGTTTTCTAAGACACTCTGAAAGAGAAGAAGATTATTTGATTAATAAAATATTATGCAAGAAATGAACCTCTCCCCACAGCTTGCTGTGGGGAATTATCTAGTTAAAGAAGATTCTTCTCATCCTTCTTATGAAATTCCCATGCGCTCTCTATAATATCCTTGATATCATGCTCTGCTTTCCAGCCCCATTCTTTTTCTATTTTAGTAGGATCAGCTACAAGGTAGGCAGCATCTCCTTCTCTGGCTAGAACATCAACAGCGAAAATCTTTTTTCCAGTAATATCTTCTGCAATGTTGATTATCTCCCTAACCGAATATCCTTTTCCAGTACCTACATTATATGTTTGGGGGGTTTCACGTATATTTTCTAATGCCAGAAGATGAGCATTAGCAAGATCCAGCACATGAATATAATCGCGGACACAAGTTCCATCGGTAGTTGGATAATTGCTGCCAAATATCTTAATGCAATCTCGTTGACCAAGGGCTGTTTGCAAAATTAAGGGAATTAAATGAGTTTCTTGCGTATGATTTTCACCGAGATTGTAACCTGCTCCACCTGCATTAAAATAACGAAGAGAAACAAAGTTGATTCCATGGATGCGGTTATACCAATACAAAAGACGTTCAAATTTTAACTTTGTTTCCCCATAAAAGTTTTCTGGTAAGATGATGTCTGATTCCGTCAATTGCGTGTTCTTTGTCTTGTAAACTGCTGCTGAAGAAGAAAATATTATTTTCTTAACTCCATATTTGACCATGGTGTCAAGGAGATGAACACCGTTAGTAACATTATTGTGAAAGAAAGCAGAAGGATTTTTCATAGATTCTCCCGCCTCAATAGATCCGGCGAAATGAAGCACCGCATCAAATTGATTATTCTTAAAGACATCTTCTAAGAGATTTTTATCCCCTAGATCCCCAGTAATAACCTCTATCTTATTTTTTATTTCAGAAAAAATATCTTGTGCAAAGGGAGATTTATCTAATACTATGGGCGTATGCCCTTTTTCAACAAGAAATCGTACGACATGCGAACCAATGTAACCCGCTCCACCAGTAACTAAGACTTTCATTTTCTTCCTATACCCACATACTCAAAACCTTCATCTTTGACTAGTTCTGGTTCGTAGATGTTTCTTCCGTCAAAAACAATCTTATCCTTCATTATTTTACTGAGTTCCGCAAAATTAATGCTTCGAAATTCATCCCATTCTGTTACGATGATAATAGCATTACTATCCTTTGCCGCTTCTTCAACCGAAGCACAATAGCTGATTTTGTCATTAAAAATTTTCTTGGCATCTTCCATGGCACAAGGGTCGTATACTTTGAGTATTGCTCCGGAAGAGAGTAATTCAGTAATAATCTTAATAGAAGGGGCTTCTCGCATATCGTTTGTTTTTGGTTTAAATGATAATCCTAATATTGTAAATACTTTTCCGTTGAGGGTCTCAAACCTTTTTTGGATTTTTTGCACTATTGTCCTTTTCTGTCGTTCATTCAAGGCATCAACTTCTTCAAAAAGTGAAGCATGATATCCGTGTTGTTTAGCTGTTGTGATGAGCGCTTTCACGTCTTTAGGGAAGCAACTTCCACCATAACCTACGCCGGGATTAAGAAACCTGGGAGAAATACGATAATCCAGCCCCAGAGCCATGGAAACTATTTTTATGTCTGCACCAACCTTATCGCAAATATTAGCCATTTCATTGATAAAGGAAATTTTGGTAGCTAGAAAAGTGTTATTGGCATATTTTATGGTTTCCGCGGTTTCCCAATCCGTTTCTACTATCGGTAAATACGTCCGCATTCTTCCAGAATATACCCTACGCATGACCGAGACTGCTTTTTCAGAATCAGTTCCGATAACGATCTTATCGGGATAATTGAATGCCCTAATGGCATTTCCTTCTCGTAAAAATTCCGGATTAGAAACAACATCAAAATGAATTCCTGTTTTATTATTCTCAGCAATAATTTCTGTTACTTTCCGTGCCGTTCCCGGAGGAACAGTGCTTTTATTTACAATGATTTTACAGCCATTGATATGCTCTCCAATAGTCTTAGCTACGGAAAAGACGTATTGCAGATTAGCCGAACCATCGCTATTGCTAGGAGTATTTACACAATTAAAAATAACCTCTCCAAAATGAACTGCTTCAGAAGCATCCGTAGTGAAGCGAAGTTTTCCTTTTTTTAGATTCTGATGCACTAACTCCAGCAGCCCCGGTTCATAGAAGGGTACCTTTCCTGTTTTCAGGGTTTCAATTCTCTGCGAGTCAATATCAATGCATAAAATATCATGACCTAAATTAGCCAGACAAGCACCGGTAACTAATCCCACATATCCTGTTCCAAATATAGTGATATTCATTTTGCATACACCTTTTTTGCTTCTTCTAGCGATTCAAAACTACCTACGTCAAACCAATGCTCATCAAAGACAAAACCATGTACTTCTGAAGTCTGAGCTAAATGAGTAATTAGATTTCCTGGAGCATCAGCTTTTCCTATTCTTATTAAATCCTGAAGATGAGATAAATCTGATTTTTTGAACAGATAACAAGCAGTGCTGGCCAAGCTGCTTTTTGGCTCTGTCGGTTTTTCTTCAAAACCAACAACTTTACTTCCTTTAAGAATTCCCACACCGTATTTTCCTTTAACCTTCTCTAAGCTTTTAAGCTCATGAAAGGCCACCACTGAAGATTTTTTTTTATGAAAAAAATCAACAAACTGAGAAAGAGAAAAACCAAACAAATTATCCCCAGCTATGACTAAGAGATCATCGTTAATATTTTCTTTTTGCACTACAAAGTGAATATCTCCTATCGCGCCTAAGCGGTCTTCATTGCTGATAGTCCCATCATTAAGTATTGTGAGTTTCAAATTTGTTTTTATAGTTTTACCCCAGCTGGAAAATGTCGAATAAAATTTTTCATTGGTAACTACATAGACTTGATTAACGCTTTTTACTGTTTCAAGTTTAGCAAGAATATGTTCGATTATAGTCTTATCGCCTACTTTCAATAGAGGTTTTGGAAGATTCTCTGTTAAAGGATACAACCTGGTGGCATACCCAGCCGCTAAAACCAACACTTTCATAGACAAAAACAAAGGAAAATGATTTAAAAGTATTGTGGAAGAGTGATTTTACTATAGAGTCGGATTAAATCGTTATAAGGTTTTGTGACTATGCCGGCAAATTCAACTTTCCATCTCTTAAGATGTAAATTGGATTGCTGGAATTACCACATTCATATTGAGCCGGCGTAGAATCATTTATAGAAGTAAAATTCTCAGAAGTAACGTTTTCTGCTAAACCCAAGGGCCAACCGTTGACAAAAACTACACTATTCAATCCATCAAATTTAGCGTCATCTTTCATCATAAAAAGACAAGTAACAACTATAAAACGGTTATGGAAGAAAAGGCTTAGTGTCGTATCATGAAACTATTTCCCTTCGATAGATAAATTCGTTTCATTTTATTAAGCTTTCACCCTAATTTTTCCTGCGTATTGTCTCGATAAGTTTAGCTCGGGTTAGTTTCATAACCCCAAAAAACTTGTCGTAGGGAAATAGTTTCAGGATAACACACCAGAACCTTGTATCAATATCTTTTTAAACTGACATAATCTATCTTGTCCATGGATTCCGGAAGAGAAAAGTTGGTATATGTATGGATGAGTGTCGATTTAATTCACCACGGTCATATCAATATTATTCAGGAAACAGCAAAACTAGGAAAAGTGATAGTAGGCCTTTTCACCGACAAAGCGATTGCCAGTTATAAGCGGTTACCTGCTTTAACCTATGAACAACGAAAATTAGTCATTGAAAATATAAAAGGTGTTTCAGAAGTTGTTACTCAAGAGACTATGGATTATGTTCAAAATTTATTAAAATACAAACCGGACTATGTTGTACATGGAGATGATTGGAAAACTAGAATACAAAGGCAAATTCTTCCAAAGTTGCGCAGACCATACTCTTGCATGAGAGAGCGCATGAGACAGATTAGTTCTGTATGCCAATCAAATACATCATTAATCTGATACCTGGTGGAAAACAAATTTTAAAATTTAAAACATGACCGAAGAAAAATATGATTTTCAAAGAGCAAAAAAAGAAGATCTAGAACTAGCGGATCGAATGTTACGTTGGGTGTCCTTTCCGATATCTAAATTAATTATCCTTCATACCCCTATAACTCCTAATCAAATCACCCTGTTCAGCTTTTTTCTGTCTTTAGTCGGATGTTTTTTTTTCCTGCGTGGGGATCATATCAGTTTAATAGTTGGGGGGGCATTTATTTTCCTACGTCAGATATTTGATCAAGTAGATGGGGAAGTTGCCAGAATAAAAGGATTAAGCAGTTCTTTAGGAAAATGGCTTGATGGGATCACCGGTTTCTTAAGCTCCGAGCTAATCATATTCTCTTTAGCTATAGGAATAGGAACTCCTCTGGCCTATTTAGTTGGAGCATTTACTGCCATTGCTTACCCTATGCAATATTTGTTTGTGTATTTTTATAAGTTAGAAATAGTTAAGTCCTCTGAACCTATAGCTATCGGTAATGGAAATAAATTTAATTTTTTGCGTTACATTTACGGTTCTGTTTTGTTTTATGTTTTAGTTCCGCTGTTTGTTTTTATGAATAAACCGTTATGGGCATTGTTATTTTTTGCAGTGGTAGGAAACTTATTTTGGGTTGGAATTCTGTTGGTACAATATCTTACTTTGCGGGAAAAAAATTAAGGATGAAATCCCTCCTTTATCTTACCCAGCGGTTCAGACCGAATTTGGAAGCTACTTCAAAGGAAGCATATTTACTAGCAAAATATTTTGAGGGAAGTATTCATGATTTACACTTAGATGGTTATGGCAAGTTTAGATTTAGCTCTCGTTTGTTTTCATATCACTTTTTGTATTATGTATTTGGGATAATACCTTTGTTATTTTTCTCCAGGAACAAGATTATCCATCTCTACACTTCATTATGTGATAGGCCTTACCTGCCGTTTTTTAGTAATAAAAAAATGATTATTACCTCTGCTAATTTTGTTATGAGAGAAAGAATTAGGGAGAAAATAGGGTATCTTACAAAAGTAAAAAGGATTATCGTTCAGTCAGAACTACAAAAAAGTGAGCTTCTAAAAGCAGGAATTAAGGAACAACAGATCATAGTCCTATACCCTCCGGTAGAACTAAGGAATTTTTCTTATCAAGTGCCTTCTACTAAGAAATTTACTATCTTAAATGCCAGCTGTCCAGGAAAGGTGAAGTATCTCGGTAAACGAGGGATTTACTTGCTATTAGAAGCAGATCATTTTTTGCAAGATACCAAAATTAAATGTTTGTGGAGGGGGGGAGAATATTCCTTATTCATGAGGAAGATTAGAGATAAGAAATTCAGAAATATTGAGATAGAAAATAAGATTCATACTGATATGAACTTCCAGTATGCTCAGGTTCATTGCACCATTATTCCTTATCTTCAATTAGATGAAAATCTTAAGACCATACCTACTTCAGCTATAGAAAGTCTCGCTGCGGGAAAACCTGTTTTAGTTTCCTCCCGAACCGGAATTGCGGATATCATTCGCAAAGAAAAATGTGGGATAGTATTTGAACCCACCAAAAAAGATTTACTTAGGGCAATTGAGGAGATTAAAGAGAATTATTCGAGATATCAACGAAATTGTCGTAAAACTGCAGAAAAATATTTCTCTCAAGAAACTTTCCTTAAAAAACACGAGGAGATTTACAATTCTTTATCATGAAAGATGTAACTGCATCCATGTCCGAGGAACTCCAAAGGATTTTGAAGCTATTTGATCTGCATAATGTTGCTTATCTTCTCTTCAAATGCGAGCATATCTTAGGTGGTCAGAATAAAAATATGGATGTTCTATTTAGGAATAATGATGATTACAACAATGCTTCTCGACTTTTAGAAGGAGAAGGATATGTATTGTACATGGATGAATTTGTAGAAAAGTACAAGAAAATGTACCTGTTTTTTGATGGAAAGACTGTTTCTGCAATACATTTGCATCGGGAAGTAGCTTGGCACGGTGTAGTAGCGTTGGATAAAAAGAAGATGTTTGAACGTGCGCAGGGGAAAATTCCTTCCACTGAAGATTCATTACTGATTCATTCTGCGCATGCCTTGTTTGAAAATTTTAAGGTAAAAGAATATCATCGGGCGTTGCTTGAAAAATATAAAGAAGAAGCTAAAGATTGGAATTATATAGATTGCCAGCTTTCAGAGTTCGGCTGGAAAAAATCGTTTTATCGATTTCTTCAGCGTTTCTCTGTTAATTCTAGAATAATAGTAGAAGCATACGGGGGGAGATTACGAAGGGAACCACTGCTTATTTTCACATTGCTGAAGAAAGCCTTAGGTGCAGCGGCAAGAAAGATCTCATTAAAAAAGAAAGGATATTTGCTCTGTTTGATCGGTATGAATGGCACCGGGAAAAGCACTACTAAAGAGGCTCTGCTGCAAGCATACCATCCTTTAACTAGATTTGTTGCTGGACAATATGGGTATTATTTTGGCTGGAAGCAATCTCTTTTAGGCAAATTCTTTTCCGTACTCTCCTCTAAAAAGAAGGGAGAAAAATTATTCGATAAAGTCAGTGAAGAAAAAATTAAATCGTTTGATTTATTTCAGGAATTTCTTTTTTTATTTATTTATTTTAAATTCCTGGCGCGGTATGTGAAAGAAGTCTATCCTCATCTGCGCAGGAATGAGTTAGTGATATGTGATCGTTATTTTTATGATTTATATGGCCAATATCCCTATTCTGAGAATAGTAAAATTTTGAAAATTCTTCCTATCCCTGGATCAGATAAGCTTTTCCTTCTAGACGCCACTGTCGATGCAGTTATGAAACGAGATAAGGCTGGAAAGAAGGTAAGAGTAGTTCAACCTCAGGAAAAGTTAGAAGGACAAAGGCGCCGATATTTAGAAACTGCACAGAAACATGGTGCGGTTTTTCTCAATGCAGAGAGTGATTTTACGGAAAATATTTATACCATTATTATGAAAACATGGGAGGATTATGTAAGGTGAGTTTTGGGAAAAGCTGAATTATTTATACTTATTTACCATTTGAGAATACACTTCCAAATACAATTCAATACACACATCCCATTCAAACTTCTTGAGCGGCAGATAATTCCATTCTCCTTTAGTAATTGCTTTTATCTTTTCAGCTAAATCTTCTGAATTTTTGCTCTCAAAGAAGAGATGTTTTCCCGATACCACCTCTGGTAATGAACCGGCATCGCTGGCAACTAAAGGTGTGCCTAAGGAGATTGTTTCTAAAGCGCTGTAACCGAAGCCTTCTGCAAGTGAAGGCACAACTACACAATCAGCAGCTCTTATCATTATTCCAAGTTTTTGGTAAGGGACCGAAGGGATAATTTTTACAAAATCTTGATGCCTCTTCGCCATTTTTTTCAATTTCTGGTAATTTTTTTTGTACTTTTCAGGTGATCCGAGCATAAGAAGTATTACGGCGTGCGGTATTTTTTCCCGTATGAGCGAAGCTGCTTCCAGAAGATATTGGAAACCTTTTGATTCTCCCGGTCTACCCCATGAAATACAGACAAATTTTTTATCTAAGCCCATTTCCTTTCTAAGTTTTTGTGCTTCATCCTTACTATTTTTTTTTGGCTTCCAGAAATCATAATCAAATCCGTTGTAGATAGTAATTGCCCTTTCTGGTTTGATTCCATGATTAAGAAGATCTTTTTTAGTAGCATTGGAAACACAGATGTATTTGTCAAATGGAAGAAGATACAACGCTCTTTCCAACAGATCATGTAGTGTTGCTCTTATTTCTGAGAATCCTGTCACTTCTTTCCATTTTCCAACCCATACTTCGTGTACTGTGAGGATAACCGGTTTATGGGTTAATTTTGCACCTAGCCAGGCAGGAGGGGCACCATTAAAAGTAGTGGTTTGGATTATATCTGCTTTCTTAGCCAACTTTAAAACTTTTGGAATGGATAAGAAAGAAAAAAGGTAACGATTGTTGAAGCAATTAACCCTATGCACTTTAACTCCATTGATTTCTTCATAGCTTTTAGTTCCTGGAAGCTTAGTGGTAATTATAGCAACACTATTTCCTTTTTTTACTAATCCCTCTGCTAAATTCTTGAAGAGGACTTCTGCCCCGCCATAATGAGGGTGATAATTTTCACAAACGAAGAGAATTTTCATGTTAAGTAGTTTCTATTTATTTGAATCTTTAGTACCTTGATTGTTTGCTTCTTCAAGAGCTTCTTTTCTGACGTATACTTCCATTTTTTTTTCGAGTTTTTTTACCATACTATAATTGAAAAATCCCAACCCTAACAGCACAAAGAATCCTAATACTACGAAGAAATCTAAACGGCGGTAGAATTTCAGATGTCCAGAAATAAAATCGAGGGACGACGGCTTAATAGCTACCAGAACAAGAAGTATCCATCCCAAAAACCAAACCATAAATTCAGTCTTACTCAATTCTTTTCTCTTATACTTCACAAAAGTAAAATACATCATTCCTAGACCAAAAATGATTCCTAATAACTGAATCCAAAAAGTTGTGCTTAACGCCATATTTTCCACCCGATCATTTTTATGACAATCCCTACTCCATCAAGGACGGTTGTTCCTTTATATTTGTCTGCATAAATTGTTTCTATGGGGACAGTAGTGTGTTTTAGTTTTTTTTTCCCGGCACGTATAGCCATTTCTGTTTCCACATAATAGTCTGTAGCACCCCAACGTATCTGCGGATAAGCAGTGGTCTTGAAGCTTCGGTAACCACACTGGCTGTCTTCTACCATAACTCCGTATAACCATTGGAGTGTTTTGGTGATTACTTTATTGCCAAATTTGAAAACTTTTGGCATAGACTCCGGTGCTTTTCGACTGCCGAAAGCAATATCATGTTGATCCAAGGCAGAGATAAAAGATGGTATCTCTTTTGGATCGTGCTGACCATCAGCATCAAGAGTAATTATTTTTTCTGCCCCCTGTTTAAAAGCGTAATCACAGCCTGTTTTCAATGCTGCTCCTTTTCCAAGATTTACTTTATGCTTTACTACCTTTGCTCCAGCTCTGGCGGCTTCTGTTACAGTGTTATCCTGTGAACCATCATCAACAACAATGATGTTTGAAGCAAATTTCTTAGTATTAGTTATAACTTCGAAAATGGTTTTCCCTTCATTATAGGCCGGAATGATAATTGCTTCATTAACACCATTAACCATGCTTAACTTACTGATAATCCCCTTATAAAAATTGTGGAAGAAGAAGGAGTATCATTGAAGAGGTATCGTTCTAGAAAAGATAATTACTCTTCAGCAAAGAAAGCATTATTGTGCTGTTGACAGTTGTAATCCATTCTCCAAGTAATTATTCTTCCGCCGTTGATGTTTTGGGTCTCATCAAACTTGCTGAAACATTTCAATCCGTGTCCTTGCATAAAAAAAAGCTGAGTAAAAACGCTGTTAGCCTGTAAAGGATCAGCAGCAAGCAATACGTAATCACTTCCAGTAGGGATGAGAATAATAGAAAATCCAGCAGTAGTTCCAGTAAACTGTTTTTCTACTATTTCTTTTTGCGTAGCATATACCATTGAATTAGGGTATACTTCGTTCTGACTTTCAAATTTAGCTGAGTAATCAGTTAGGTCAATATTTATAATATAATTTTTTCCTTGAATTGAACCAACACAACGAAGTTTATTTTCAGCATTCTTTTCACACCCTTGTGGTCCAGTGATATAACCCGGCCAAGGAGAGACCCATCTATCCGCATCGGTAGATTTAATCTCAGAATGCAACTGTTCTGCTTCTTCAGAGCTTAAATTAAAATTTTCGACAAGATAAGGAACTGCTTCTGCTCTTGAAAGTTGTTTAGTATTTAGATACATTACTGCTCGATTGAAGTCCCAGCTGCCAAAATGACCCCATACTCCGGCTTTTCCCACCATATCTTCTGAAGTGATATAAAAATCTTCAGGAGGATTGTCACAATGAGTGTATTTTACCACTATTGCTGCTTCTTCAGCAGTTAATTTTTCTTGTTTTAACTTTCGGATAGCAGCACTCTTATCAAGAACAATTATTTCGTTCAAAAGCTTTATTGATTTAGGGGTGTCATTGAGAACTTTATCTAATTCATCAAATGCTGTATTTTGTCCGCAGTTAAGCATGCGCACAATTCCCACGGTGTGTTTTTCATCGTTAGTTAAAAGTGATTTTCCTACCCAATACGCGCCCCACGAGGTTTGACTTCCTCCATCAAAGGTTACTGGTCTTTCGGCAATAGCCCTAAACCAGTGTCCGAAATCCCACCAAGAAGTTATAACTATATTTTCTGGTGCTTCCGTTTTAATTTTTATTAAGGCATTATACCAAGCATCGTTCATGCTGGGAACAGAATTGTGAGCTTGGTCATATCCTGCTTTTGCAGGACTGATTAATAAAAGAGATAATAACAAAAATATCATTATTTGAGTTATGTTCTTGTTAAGTTTAAGCTCTTTGCTAACCCATTGCGAAGCATAACACCATAACAAACCGAGACATGCACCAACGGCAATGGCAAAGATGGGTGTTGCTTGCAATATAAACCTAACTCCTTTGGTGGTTGCGAATAGTGATGCTCCTAACCATAAAGCTACAAAAAAGCCGAGATGTAGCTCTTTTTTTCCGTGTGCATTCTTTTTAAGTAGTAAAATAATGATACCAACAATAGCTAGAACAAATAATAATTTTCCACCAAGCGTACTAATTACGTTCTGAAGAGAAACAACATTAAGTTCGGCAACAGTAGTGCGAATATTCGGCCAAAAAGTATTTACTGCTACAGCTTTAAGATCGATAAATTTGAATGGTCCCAGGAGTAATCTCATAAAATCTGAAACGCTGGTAAAAATATTAACAAATAAAGTTACGATTATTGCATATGTCCCAAGGAGGACAAATAATTCTTTTACCTGCTTAGACTTTAGTGCAACATTTATACTTTTCCATTGGCTGATGAGGATATAGCCTATCTGGAAAATCATGGTGGCCAGTAAAAATAAAGCAATATACCACCAGCCAGTCCAAGCAAAGGCAAATAATCCAGTGGTAAAACCGGCCAAAGAAATCCATACCATTCTCCATTTCAGCTCTTTTGCATCAAGAGCTTCCAAGAACAGCCAGGTAATAAGGATGGGAAAAAATACTGCGTAAACATCAGTGTCTGAGCTTTCTCCAGTTGTCCTGGCTACGAAAAATGAAGTAACAGCAAGCATAAAGGCGGTGAAGAATCCCCCTACATTGTTTTTAGTAAGTTTCTTACCAATGAAGAAGCCAGGTATAACTGTAAGAGCGGAAAGAATTGTTCCCACAAAGAAGAATGTATACATAAGGGGAAAATCACCAAATAAATTCATGATCCTATGCCAGACTGCCCCAAACCAATTATGAAAAGTCCATGCTGATGCCCCACCAAGGGGAGCAATCCGGAGATCATCTTTAACAAGACCATTTTCAAAATAACCTGTCCCGGGGAATCCATTTTCAAGGACATTCTGAGTCTGTCGATAAAAATGGTAAGGATCTATGCCTAAGAGATATAATGTTCCTTCACCATCTTTAAACTGTTGACGATATTGCTCTGAAAGAGTTGTAGTTTGTGCAGCTAAATTTGCTTTATTCTGCACCTGAAAATTCAGCCATTCTTTGTCTATCAAAGATTGTTTGTTTTGATCTGGTAAGAAAGGATATTGCTGATTAATTTGTTGCTTGATTAAGCCCTGGTAATAATTTGCAATAGTATTTTCAGCCCAATCATCGGCAATCGGCATGCGCTGAGGCATGGTTCGCAGATAGACTGAAACAATTACAGCGAAAAGAATGCAGATTAAAGGAATAAGCCATTTTGCATGTTTTTTTGCCGCGTTTTTAACTTGATTGATATCAATAGATAGAGAATCTTCGGAATCTTTTTTTGAAGAATTATGTTGAGAATGAGGTTTAACTTCCGTTACTTCTGTTTGGTGCCCAGCTTTACTTTTATCAAAGAAACCTTTTACTCTTTGTGTAATCTTGGAGAAATCTATAACTTCATCAGCACTTTGTGTGGTTTCTAAATGTTTCTTTTCTTCGCTCACCTGTGTTCCACCAAGAAGTCAAAACTAGGGTTGGTTTATAAAATTTGTTGTACCAAACATTATTTGTTCTTTTTGTTTTCTTCTCCAACCAAATATAGAATATCTTCCGTTGGATGCCGATACAATCCTTCTTTCAGTCTTTTCTGATCTAGAATATGTCCGATGATGCCTATACTTCGGGAGAGTGCGAATAAACCATTCATATAGCCGATCTCAATAATTTCGTTGATTTCTTCTTCCGTGAATTCTTTAGATGATTCAAGTGCGTCAAGGAATAGGGCAGCTATGCACCCATCAACATTGATGATCAAATTTTCTGCTTTCTTAGTAGTTATCTTTTCTACCTGCAAGGCGTAGTCAAGATATTTTGTGGAAGGAAAGGTTTTTCTGGCAAATTCTTTAAGTAATTCTACCCGTTTATCAGGATTACGGATGGATTTTACTCTGTGGCCAATTCCAGGAATAGGAATACTTTTCTGTTTCATATTTTCTATGAATGTTGCAGGAGCAACGTTGCTGTCAACAGCATTTTTGAAATATCTGCAGGCATCGTCGATTGCACCGCCGAATCTTGGTCCAATCGTAAGTAATCCGCTGCATAAGGAAGAGATAACATCTTTTCCGGCTCGAGCAGCAACGATGGCATTGTGCGCTCCGGAAACAGCCGGACCGTGATCTGCAGTAAGCAAAACACATTTTTCTAGGAATTGGGTAAAGTAATTTGGAAGTTTCTTCTTGAACCAGAGCAAGGCCAGGAGCTTCCCCAGTGAATAATTTTCTTCCATGATTTTGCTGATAGTGATTGTCCCGTAAGTAGGTTCTTCTCCTATATCGGAGGAAATGGTCGTAGTGATGTTAGTTGCTTTCCTCACAATTCCCACTTTTACTGCTTCATTATAATCTAAAGGCACTGAAGGTACAGAACTTGGTTGAGATTTAGGCTGTATATCTTTTTCTATTCCTTTTAGGGTTTTAAAAGTTTGTTGAATAGTATTCTCTAATTGTTCAAATGTTTCAGGAACTATAATTCCTGCTTCTCGTAATGCTTTGTTTTTAGCCTGTGCGCTTTCTTCTTCTTTTCCAGCCTTGGCACCGGCATGGCCAAACTGCACTTCCCAAGGAAAAATAGTGGCACAAGTTCCGGAAACCCACATGATTAGTGGTTTAGTTATTTTTCCTTCCCGTTTTGCGTTGATGATTTCATATTCTTGTTTTCCGCCTAACTCGCCAAGGGCAACAAGAAGTTTAATTTCTGGATCGGCTTCAAAACGTAAGAGGTGATCGAGCAGGGTTGATCCGGGAAATAAGTCTCCGCCGATGGCAATTCCTTCTTTCACGCCATCAGTAGTTCTGGCGATAATGTTGAACAATTCATTCATCATCCCGCCGGATTTAGAAACTAGACCAACACTCCCCGGATGATATAATTTTGCGCGAAGGACATTTTCTATTTTTCCTCCGGCATAACCAGCAATACGAAATGAACCGGCAGCAATT
Source organism: uncultured Methanosarcinales archaeon (assembly GCA_964360115.1). Taxonomy (GTDB): domain Archaea; phylum Nanobdellota; class Nanobdellia; order Woesearchaeales; family GW2011-AR9; genus JACPIL01. The sequence continues at coordinate 13,705 of CAYHVV010000016.1, forward strand.
CCTCCCACGGTAGATGGTCCGATAATCAGCTTGTTACTCTTTTTGGCAAGTGCAATTAATTCTTTAGTTTGCCGTTCAGGGATTCCTTCCGCCACAATAACAATAGTTTTGAGTGTAGAAAGTTCTAATGCTTCTTTTGCTGCAGGGTAGGCTGAACGGTGCGAAGCAAAGTTGATTAGTACTTCTGCTTGAGGATGCTTTTTTACAGCTTCAGAAAGGGAGCCATAGATCGGCAGAAGAATTTCTTTATTACCGAAGAATGCTTTGTGAGTGCCTTTCTTTCCAGCGTGGACAATTGCCGAAACGCTTGGTTTTCTATCGCAGAGAAAATCAAAATCAAGCATCTGCTGAATAGGCAGCACTTTAAGATTGTAAAAGATAGCTTGCGTTTCTCTGCTGAATTTGAATTTACAGGAGGTTATACTTGATATTATATTTGACATTATAATCCCTCGACTTTTTCTATGATTTTAGTCATTGGAGTTTCTGGACCGTGAACGGCAATAGGTATATTAAGTTCTTTTCCGGTTTGTTCCATTAGCTTAAGACCTTTTTCGTAATTAGGGCCACCTCTTCTGACGAGAATGGATATTTTTCCTTGTTGTAATTGAGATTTATATTCTTTCAATGCTTTGATAATACCTAAAAATGTTTTTTCCACGTCAGTAAAATTAGCAATAGCGCCGCCGATGATGAGAATTTTCCCCTGCGGATTATAATCTTTAGTCATAAGACCGAGAATAGTCTTAGTGTATTGATAAGTTTCTTCCGCGGTAGGATTTCCGGAATATTCTCCATAATTAGCGATTTCTTCTTGCTTTCCACTATTGGAAATTGCATCGAGATAAATTATGCTTGCACCGCCGCCAGAAAGAATATTCCAAATTCTTCCAGTTGGATTAAGAATAGTCAGTTTTAATGAAGCACCACTTTCTTTGTCTAGAGCAGCGATATATTCTTCTTCCGGGAGTGATTTTCTACCAAATGGTTTTGGGCAAGGAAGAGTTATGCCACAGCTGTCTATCTGAGCAACTGTATCGAGTAGCACGATATTTCCGTTTTGATCAAACGTGAAAGGATTAAACTCCAGATAGCAAATATGGAATTTTCTGTAGAGATTGAATACTTCTTGAATAAATTTTTTTGTTTTTTCTGGAACGGGTAAATTTATCTTTTCTATTGCTGCTAATGTCGGCACTTCTATTTTAGTAACTTTATGCCAATTTTCTTCAACGTTAATCCCGCCTTCTTCCGAGAAATAGATTACATCATGGTCTCGTTCTGAAGTAATGCAAAGGTAATATTCTTTTTGATGCGGCGTATATGGTTCAATCAAAAAATGAGTTAATTTATCTGTTGCTTTTCCAATAGTGATTTCTTGGTTAAGGTGCAATTTGAGATAATGCTTGATCTGCTGGAAATCTGCGTTGAGTAGAACTAACCCCAGCTTTCCGCGTTTGCCGAATAGCTGGTCCGGCTTGATAACTAATTTTTCTTCTAAGAGCCAAGGATATTGTTGTGGAAGAGCACCAATGTTAGTAGTGGAATCTACAAGCACTGCTCTGTATTCTTGGTGGAGATTTTCCAGAAGCAGTTTTTTTGCATCAAATTCTCTTATTTTTACTCTGGCCATGTGTAGTTTTGGTGTTATTTTCTTTTAAATAGATTATGGAAGAATAATATTAAGCAGAACCTATTGCTACTGCCAAGTGGCGAAAGATTTATAAAGCCGCTCCTTTAAGAATTATTATGGATAAATCGCCTTCACTTGAAGAGAAAGTTGTAACATTAGATAAGGCGATTGCTGAACAGCCAATCAAATTACCTTCCAGTCCCTTCTGGGATATCTTTAAGGAGTTTGGCCGGGATGAGGCTATTGCCATGATTATTAACGTGGCGGGAACTGCTGGTTTAGAATATCTTCTTTCTACATCTTTTGTTGGTACGCTAAGTGCGGGAACAAAGGAAGCAGCCTTGACTTTTACTGGTCCAGTAGTGGAAAAGGCAGGATTTTTTCCTGGGCATTTTAAGGAAGCATGGGAGGCATACAGGGCAGCACCAGCAAATGAACGTGATCATTTATCAACGTATTTTAAGAAGGCAGTGAAAGGCGGAAGCAAGAGTTTGCTGCAAGATATTATTGTCCACGATCCAGTATATATGGGTTTAATGTATACCGGTCTGCAAATATATCCAGAAACTCCTGCTTGGATAATTGCTACTACCAGTTTCATAGCTGCAGTATTTGCAGTAGCTGGACTGGAAATTGGATTAAATGAACTGCTGTATAAAAGATACAAACACGCTTTGCGGAAATCAGGGTTTGGCGATGAATCTTACCTTGAATCAAGATTTTTGATTGACGCGAAAAAGCAGCCCGAAGAAATAATTGAAGTTATGGCGAATCGCTTTGAACTTCCTAAAATTAAAACAGGCCGGTATCATGATCGTTATTTTCAAAATGATTTGCCTCATTACAATAATCGCAGTCCGCTGCTCCGTTTACGCAGAAGGATTATTGAAGAAGAAGGGCGTGAAGTAAAAAGCGCACAAATAGTCTATACCCGTGCTTCAGAAATAGATGGCCGGCAATGGGATCAGTTCCGTTATTTCCCGCAGCGGAAAGATAAGTTTTACTTTCTCTTGGATCAGGGAATGCCAGAGACTATTGATGACATAAATGACGAAAAAGCCAGAAGAAATCTGAACCGGGCGCAGAAAAAAGTGCAAGGAGAGAATGGATCTATTGATGTGCATTTTGAAAGAACAGTTGCTTTTGATCCTTCATCTCTTTTAGTTTCAGCTGATCGTGTGCAGCAGGCAAGACAGTTTTACATATTGGAATTAAAAGTGTATGACAATAAAAGATTACTTCGGGAAGCCATGCATTATGTTATGAAAGAATTCCCGGTGCTGCAGACCACCTATCGAAAGCTTGATTTAGTTGGATCGCAAAGTATGTAATCTAACTTTATTTTTTAAATGAAAAGAGCAGAAATTCCCGCTATTCAGGATTTTCTTTAATAATTCTAGCCAGAAATCCAGGTCGCTCAGCGCATCGTGCTGAGCGGGCGACCGCACTTTAGTGCGGGGATGAATGGCGTAATCCTTTTAGTGTAGCCCATTTTACTCTCCTTTGGCAAAGCGATGCTTCTCGGAGGAGAGCAAAATGAGTATCTACAAGAGCAATACCCATGACCCCTCGGTCGGCTGGAGTATTTGGCACTTCCAGTGGTGCACGAAATATCGCTATAAGATATTTACTAAGGAGAAACTTAAAAACATTTGTCTTATAGCGATAGCGGAAGCAGCAAAGCGAGGCAACGTCGAAATTTTGGACATGGAAGTTGACCTTGACCATGTGCATATCATTGCGTCGTTGCCAATGACGATGGCTCCGACACAAGCCCTTCAATATCTGAAGGGCTTTAGTGCACGGTTGATCTTTGCACAGATTCCAAAATTGAGATACAGATATCCAAAAGGAAATCTGTGGAGTCCAGGAAAGTTTGCTGCATCGATAGGGCACATAACCTTAGAA
>CAYHVV010000017.1:0-16118 GCA_964360115.1 uncultured Methanosarcinales archaeon
TGATAATATTGTACCATCGCTCACGTAAAGCTCTGCGTGATTTTATTGCAGAGCTGTATGAAACTTTATGGCCAAAATGGCTCGGTTTGAGAGAAATTCCCGGTAAAAGTACACTTAATGATTGGATGAAACTGTTTAAACTGGATACAATCAGAAAAATTCATAGTCTGCTTGTAGCAAAACGGAAACCAGAAATAATGGCTATCGATGCTACTGGCATCGATTCATGGCAACTAAGCAGACATTATGCTTGGAGAATAGGTGAACCATACCTGCCTCATGCTAAACTTGATGCTCTCATCGACGTTAAAGATAGTATTATTTTAGATTATCAATTTTGGCTAAAGCCTCGCCACGATGTTGTTGCTGCGAAAAAGTTTTTTCGCAGAATGAAGCATAGGAATGCTTTAATTCTGGGAGATGGGGCATATGATTGCGAAGAGTTGCATAAGTTAGCAAGGGAAAAGAATAATGAACTCTTTGCACCATTACGGAAGAACTCACAAAAGATACCCAAAGGCTTTTTTCGGAAGAAATGTGTCCAAAAACTTGCTCAATATGGTATGAGAAACAAAGTTGAAAGCACGTTTCATGCACTAAAAGCCGTGCATGTGTCTGCTCTCAAGAGCAGACTTCATTTCAACAAGAAAAAAGAAATGGCGTGGCACATCATGGTTTATAATCTCAAGAGAATTAAAAATTATTGGGATTTGTGGATTATGTTATTCCGGACAGAGCCGAAAAATAGGGCTCTGAAGAATTGCTTTTTAAATAAGCCTTTTTTGTGGATGAAGAAATCGGGAATTCTTTTTTAAGAGTCATTTAATGAAGATAAACTCAGTTTTGTTTATATAGCAATTCTACAGAGCTCCTCAAGGCAAAAACTTTAAATATTATCAGAATAGATAGTCAGTAAAGAAGGGAAACCGCTTAAAGTAAGAGAAGAATAGAAGTGTGAATAATCTAAAAATAGTAATGTATGGATTTTACTTATAATCGCGTAATGGAGATTAAAAAATGCTTGTACAACTAAGGGGAAAGAATAAGTCGCCTAAAGTAGAACATAATAAAAAAGGGCGGGTTTTGTTAGTAACCCCAAATTTAAATGGCATGAAAGATGGGGTCAATAGGATTCAGCCCCCTCTTGGACCGATGATTGCTGCAAATGTAATAAGAAATGAGTATGGGCACGATGTTAAAATTCATGATACTGCGTTGGCAGATTGGAACAATCAAAGACTTCAGCAAGATGGTAGAACAGTTGTAATAGGGCAAAATGATGCAGATATTGCAAGAGTTATTGCTGAATATCAGCCAGACGTTGTAGGAATTTCAGCTTTATTCTCAAATCTAATGGGATCTGCTCACGGCATCGCAAAAATTGTAAAAGAAGTTGGTTCGAATATAACTGTAGTATTAGGGGGTAATTATGTTTCCAATGAGATAGAAGATATGTTGTATGCAAGGAATGTTCCTTATTCTAATATGCCTACCAGATTAGTAAGTTTAGAAAACCAACATATAGATTATGCTATGAGGGGAGAAGTTGATTTGGCATGGCCCATGTTAGCTGATGCTATAATTAAGGGAAAGGATATTTCAGCAATTCCGGGGTTAGTAATGAGAAGGGGTGATGATTATAATATAAATCCGAAGCCAGGAAAGGTTGATATAAAAACTCTACCCCTTCCTGCCCGTGATTTAGCACATATGGAAGATTATTTTAAAATCGGGGCTTTTCACTCAGCAAAGTCTAAATCAAATAGGGTGCTCAGTGTTATGGCATCACGAGGATGTCCGGAGAGGTGTAAGTTTTGTACTACTCCTTCTCTTTGGGGACAAGAGATGAGATGGAGGAAGATGGAAAATATTTTTGCGGAGCTTAGAGAAGGAGTAGAAGTTTATAAGGTAGGAGAAATTCAGATGGAAGACGATAGTCTTACTGCTAACATAGTGCCACTTCGGAAGCTTTGCGCAGAATTTGAAAAGTTAGGCCTGCCTTGGTGCACACCAAATGGCATTAAAGCGAATTATCACCAAAACAAGGATTTTACCCCCGGTGGCAGACAATTAGAGATGTTCAAGATTATGAAAGATTCTGGTTGTTATCAGATTAGCATTGCCTGTGAAAGCGGTATTCAGTATGTGCTTGATAAATTGATTGACAAAAGGTTAAAGCTTGAAGCTATAACGCCGGCAATTCAAAATGCAAAAGACGCCGGAATGATTGCCCATACCTTTTGGATAGTGGGTTTTCCAGGAGAAACCTACGAGCAGATAGAGGAGACTCTAAGGTTTGCTGAACAGAGCGGAGCGGATAGTTATTCCATCGCAATTTTGAACCCTCTACCTGGCACACCTATTTATAGGCAAGTGATGAGAGAAAATCTTTGGTGGCCTGGAAGAGATGTCAGCCAGATGATGTTTAGAAATTCTTTAGTCCAAGTAAATGGTTTTTCAGGACCAGATGAATTTGAAGCATATGTTACTGAAAGAACAATGCACTTAAATAAGACCGCTTACGACAGAAATCCGGAAAAGCATACAGGGCGACAAGGGTTGGATTCAGCCTTGGGGAAGTTGATTGATCCAAAAGCTTATCTACACCAGACCTAAATTTAATGGTATTACTTCAATTATTTTAATGTGTAATATCATCTTCATGAAATATCACGGAAAAATTCTGGTGATTAAGATTCTATCATAAATAATCATAAAATCCTTAGTGACCTGTACTATCTTTCCTTTTGAAATTTTCAAAGAAACATTTTTAAAAGAACTAGCCTCAAAATCATAAATGAATAAAAATTGTGGACTATGCATCGCGCCGCGGGAAGTTTATAGAGTAGTTCAATCAATTGATAGTATAGCCTACGCCATAATCCCCATAACTCCTATGATTGAAGGTCATACTATGGTCTTACCTGCTGCTCATAAACAAATGAAAGATCTTTCAGCAGTTGAAATGCTGGCAATCAATCAGTTACTAGTCTATGTTAAAGAAAAGCTAGTAGAATTATATCCATCACGGCCCCCTTTAATCGCTACTCACAGTGATACCAGCCATGCCTCCATTCCCGAACATTTTCACTATCATATCATCCCCTGCGGAGGAAATCTTGAAAAAATAATGTCTAAGTATAATCCATCGATTTACAAAAAGGAGCATCAAAATTGCGAAGAACTAGAAAGAAGAGCTGTCCTGCTAAAATCTTAAAAGAAGGATCAACATAAGTATTTTGGTCCTCAAAAAAGAATACAACCGAAAAATTTCATAATTGTTTTAAAATCACGCACAAATTAGGTGTAGATTTCTAATAGATATCGAACAGCTTGCTGGTGGGCGGCTTATTTTCCTCCAGGGATAAGATTAATTATTTCGGTTATATTCATACAGTTTTCTTCTGCTTCTTGTGCTCTTTCATTTAAAAGTATTCTTTCGGCAGTTTTAAGCATTGCAGGATAAGCACTTCTAAGAAGATGATTAGCATATATAACTATATTAACTCCAATATCTTTTAATTCTTTTTCTGTAATGTGTGGGTAGGTTGTGGGAACCACAACAAGCGGTACTTTATTCTCAAACTGATTATATTCTTTGCAAAATGCTATAATCTCATCTTTATCTTTTTCTCTACTGTGTATCATAATTCCATCAGCACCAGCCTCAATATATGCTTTTGCTCTCTTTACGGCATCTTCTAATCCTGCTTTTAAAATTAAACTCTCTATTCGAGCGATAATCATAAAATCTTCAGTGATTTGTGCTTTCTTCCCCTTTGAAATTTTCAGGGAAAAGTTTTCTATTGTATCTTGTTGTTGTATTACTTCAGTCCCGAACAATGAATTTTTTTTTAATCCTATTTTATCTTCAATAATCACAGCTGAAACGCCTAATCTTTCTAAAGTTTTAACAGTGAAAACAAAATGTTCCGGCACCCCCCCAGTATCACCATCAACAATTATGGGTTTTGTGGTAACTTCCACTATTTGATGCAGGGTATCCATCCTTTCCACGAGTTCAATGTCGGGCTTTCCTTTTGCAGTAGAATCTGTTAGGCTACTGACCCATATTCCATCAAACTCATAAGGAAAATTGTCTTTGATTACTTTTGTTGATTCTACAATTAATGAACTTAATCCGTTGTGGGCTTCCAAGAATCTAACAATATCTTTTACCTCAAGTAATCTTCTTAATTTTTTTCTTCTTACATCGGGAGTAATTCCTATTTCTTTTAATACTTGATGAAGTCTTGTAGAAGAAATACCTTCGGTATAAGGAATTTCAACGAGTTTACCTCCCCACAATTTTAGAGTTTCAATTACTTTATCTCTAGTCTGATGTTGTACACCAGTTTTCCAATCATCTCCATGTACAACATAATCAGGTTTGTATTTCAGTAAATTTTGAACATAATCAAGACCATCTTGTGGTACAACATAGTTCACTCCCTTTATATTTTCTATTATTTTTTTTCTTTGATCATAAGTTAGGGCTGGGAGGCGTTTAAAGCTTGCTATTCCGCGGTCAGTTACTAGTCCGACCATAATATTACCAAGCTTCTGAGCTTCTTGAAGAATGTTTATATGTCCATGATGTATTAAATCTGCACTCATACCAACATATACTAATTTTTCTTTTTTTTGATTGATATTTTCCATTTCCCTATCCCGGGTCAGTTTGTTTAAAAATATATTGAAACTGTGGACCCTGTCATAAATTGCTAAAAACGGGTAAATCCTAGAAAAATCACTTAGAAAATTGCTTTGTGTGCTTCTCTTCCATAAATCACTTAAATATCTCTTTACTAGTTGGACTGTGAAAAAATGATTATTTGTATAGATGGCTCTTCTTGTACTGGAAAATCTACTGCGGCGAAAGCTCTGGCTAAATTGTTAGGATATAAGTACCTAAATACTGGGGCAATGTTTCGGGGAATTGCTTATTTTGCGAAGAGTAAGGGATTAGTAGAAGAAAAAGATATTGTTGCTGCAATTAAAACTGTCGCCCTAGAATTTAGGGATGTTCAAGGACAAACTCATTTATTCCTAAATGGTGAGGATGTGGCTGAGCATATAGGTGTAGCCGAAGTTGTTTCTTTATCCTCAAAAATAGCCAGTTTCCCCATGGTTAGAGAAAAACTTCTACAGCTTCAGCGCGCAATTGCCAGCCAAGGCAATTTTGTTGTTGAAGGTCGAGATACGGGAACTACAGTTTTTCCTGACGCAGGTTGGAAATTCTTTTTAGATGCTTCGATGGATGTAAAAATAAAGAGGTTCTTCAAAGTGATGTCTCCTGAAGAAAAAATAAAATATACCCCTGAACAAGCACGCAAGATGATTGAAGATATTGATGAGCGTGATCGTACCAGAGAATTAAGTCCTTTAACCAGAGCTAGGGACGCCGTTTTTTATGACAATTCTGAAAGTCCTACTCCAGAACAAGATGCAATGGTAATGTGGTATTATGTAACTAAAAAAGATGAGATGATCAACAATCTCAATAATCCAGCTTTGTTTGATAAAATAAAAAAATCTTGAGACCAGCTAACTATGGTTACAATAAAAGAAATTAGGGAGAAGTGCAAAAAGGAATATTGGAGTTCTTTACACAGGTTAACACATGAAGTAGGTTTTTATTTTACCAAACCTTTAATTAATACAAGAATTACTTCTAATCAGGTCACTCTGTTCTGGTTGTTTTTAGGCTTGGTTGGCGGCGTAATGCTCTCGGTTGGAAAGTATAAATGGATGCTTATGGGGATAATTATTTTTCATTTTGGAATTTTTTTTGATAGTGTTGACGGGAATCTGGCTCGGTACCGTAATAAATCTACTCTGAAAGGGCAATATCTCGAACAGATTTCGCATCATATAACTATAATTGCAGTATTATGTGGTTTAACTATCGGCACTTACAGAATGACTAACAACATTCTTTCATTGTATGTGGGAGCTGTAACCGTTGGCGCGTTTGTGTTTGCGAAATTGTTCAGTCTCAATTTGATTTCCTATAAACCTGAATTACGCGAGAGAGTAGCAGGAATAATGACTCAGTTGAATCCAAGGAAGAGAGGAAAATTAACTATTTTTTTATTTAGCTTCGTACGTATAGAACACCCACTCAATCTGTTGTTTTTTACTATCTTGCTCAATCAGCCTCTGATTGGTTTAGCCAGTTATGCGGTATTACATACAGTAGAGATGATTATGAAGTTAGCTACTACTCTCAAAATGTTGCAAAAAGCTGATGATGAAGGAATAATACAAAAATAAGGAGATTAAAAGAATCATACTTTTCTATTATTAATCATATCAGCTAAAAATCCAAAGAGAATAATCTGAATTCCTACCAACATTAACAGAGTGCTTAATACGGTGGTGGGAAGCCTCCCTACATTGCCTAAAGTAATAAATCGATATACTAGCCATACTCCGAGCAAAGCGCCGATACTGAAGAAGGTTAATCCTATTTTTCCGAAAAATTGCAAAGGTTCATAATTTCTATAGATCCTAAAGATATTAATCCAAGCCTTAACAGCATATTGCAAGGGACTTTTGAAAAGTCTGCTTTTCCTAGTTCTTTTGGTATTGACCGGAATTTCTACAATCTTGAATCCTTGTTTTGCCGCTTTAATGATCTGTTCTTGAGTATAGGTAAAGGTATTGATAAAATCGATCTCCTTTGCTATTTCCGCGGTGAATGCTCTAAAGCCAGTGGTCGAATCAGTAATTCTTATTTTGGTTAACGAGCTTAAAACTTTAGAGAAAAGGATATTTCCAACTCTTTTGGTGAAAGGCATGTGCCGTACTTTTCTTCTCCCGAATCTACTTCCCAGAACCAGGTCGTGTCCTTCTTGTACTTTTTTGATAAGCAAAGGGATTTGGGCAGGATCGTATTGTCCATCGGCATCAGTGTGAACGATAATATCTGCTTTTCGCTCCAAACATTCCTTCATCTCCGAACGGAAGGTTTCTGCTAATCCTTTATTACGTCGATGAGAAACGACTATCGCTCCATGTTCCAGGGCAATCTGAGCAGTCTTATCTCTGCTGCCGTCATTTAATACTAAAATGTTATACTTATATGCTTTTTCTGTCAATGCTTCTTTTATTTCCTTGATAGTCCCGCCGATATCTCTCTCTTCATTGTAGGCAGGGATAGAAATGATGATATTTGGTTTTTTGGATAATGAAACACTTGATTTCATGTCTTTTTATGCTAAAGCTCAGCTTAAATATTTTGTGATTCTTAGGATAGCTACTGGATATTATCCAGAAAGAAAAAGGCGTATGGCGCTGAAGAAAATCAATTATTTTCAGTATGATTGCTTAATTTAATTTCCTTCTTTCAGAAATCTTTTAAACCCTCTTCAAAAAAGAATTATAATGGGGAAGAATTTACGACGTAAGCTGATTGTATTCTGGATATTAGCGGCAATTCTCTTAGTAGCAGCTGTTCTTAGGTTTTATAATATTGAAGAAGAAAGTTTATGGCTGGATGAATGTTTTACCCTTAGTTATGGTTCAAAACCAATCAATCTGCTGGTGGAAACTCTAAAAAAAGATGTTCATCCTATCGGATATTATCTTCTGCAGCATCTTTTGATAGATTATTTTGGTTCGGGAGAGATGGTTTTACGTATCTTATCAGTATTTTTTGGAGTGCTTTCAGTGTATTTGACATATCTTTTAGGAAGAAAATTATTCTCCTGGAAGGAAGGATTGCTGGCCGCCTTTTTTGTGGCTATATCCTATACTTCAATATTGTATTCCCAAGAAGCTAAGATGTACAGTATGTTTGGGGCATTTTTTCTTCTTTCGCTTTATTCATTCATTATGTTTTTAAAAAAACCATCTTACTTCAATATTTTATTTTTTTCAATTTCCATTGCTTTGCTGCTGCATACGCATGTAATTGGCTGGGTGATATTATTTTTTTACATTATTTTTTATTTGTCCATGTTCATACTTGAGAAGAAGAAATTAGAATCCACTCATTCTTTTTTCAAGAGATCCATGATTTCATCTCGCTTCTTTTTAGTTCTTCTTATCTTATTTTTATTGTACTTGCCGTGGTTAAAGATGCTAGCTCTGTACCAGCTTCCCTTGTTGTATAATTTCCTGGGTGCTAAACTTATTGAGAAGCTGAGCCTAGAATTGCTCCCAGTGATTATGGTTAGTGTTCTGGTGGTTACTTTTGCTTTCTTGGCATTATTGTATCTGATTTTAATGGACAAGATTGACCTGAATAGATGGTTTGGAAATCGTGGACATACTAAGCGTATCTTTTCATTTTTTTCACATGAAACAGTGTTATTTACATTAATATTATCTTTCATCGTTTTGGATTTTCTTTTGAGCAGATATCTATTTTCTTCAGTAAGCATCGTGCGTTTTTGCTTTTTTATATTGCCTCTTTTTTATATAGTCCTTTCCAGAGTCTTGCTAAGGATGAAGAGAAATAAGCTCGCTAATTTTTTGTTTATTCTATTAATCTTGAGCGCTTCTTTTGAGCTTTACAAATTTTACGCCGTTGATTCCAAGGAAGAGTTTCGCAAAGCTGCGCAGTATATTGAAGATGAAGCTTCACCAAATGATGTGTTGTTTTTGCATCGCGCTGGTATTACGAAATTATGCTTTGATTATTACTATTCAGGTCAGATTGATGAAGTGCGTGTGGTAGATCCTGGAATCGATGACCATTATTTAACAGAAAGAACAGAAGGAAAGGATCATGCCTATCTGCTGTTAAGCCATAATTATCATACTAAGGATTACTTTCCGAATCGTATGGGTTCACTCTACAAACTAGAGAGCGAGAAAAGATTCTTAGGGATAACTATTTACAAATATACTATAAAGGATGATTGAGAGAAGAATGATAAATCATAATCTATTTAAAGGAAACTATCAGAGATTAGAATTGGTTAAAGGTGCTTAAGAGTGGTTAGAATAGGGGTAATTGGATCAGGAAAATGGGGTGAAAATCATCTCAAAGACTTTTTTAGGATCTCCTCCTGTCATCTGATTGGTTTAGCTGATATCGATGAACGTAAGAGCGAGTTAGCCGCAAAACACGGCATTAAATTCTTTAAAAATTATCAGGATATGCTTCCTCAAGTTGATGCAGTAACAGTTGTTACGCCGACAACAACACATTACGAAATAGCAAAAAATTGTCTCCTGCAGGGAAAACATGTCTTTGTGGAGAAACCACTCTGTTTTGATCATCAGCAGGCAGAGGAATTAGTGAATCTGGCTAAGGAGAAGAAGGTAGTGCTTTCAGTTGGATATGTATTTCGTTTTAATCCTCTGATGAACAGGGCCAAAGAGTTGTTATTAGAAATAGGTGAGATTCATTATATTCATGGCAGATATATCCATTCTACCGTCCCGCCACGTAAAGACTCCGGAGTGGTCTTTAATTTAGCGATCCATCTTATAGATTATCTGAATGTTTTATTGAAAGAAGATCCGCAACAGATTTATGCCAAGAATTCTCATTTAATCTCTAAACAGCACGAAGATTCATCTTTTATCACTATCGATTATGGTAATTTCAGCGCCCACTTGGAAGCAAGCTGCTGCCATCCTCTGAAAAAAAGAGACATGTGGATCATCGGCTCTAAGGAGAAGATTTATCTTGATTTTCTGGATCAAGTTATCGAAAGACATCCTCTAACTATTGACGAAGAAAAAACAGAACGAAAAGAAACATTCCGTGACCCCGAGGTGGGAAAAAACCAACCCTTGCAGGAGGAATTAAAATATTTTGCCCATCTTTGCAACAAAAAAAATATGGGTGAAGATGTAAGTTTTAATATTTCTGCTGAGAACATTCTTACAACTAAAATGTGCATGTTGGCAATACAATCTGCTAGGAATAATAAAATCTATAGAATTGAATAAGACATACAACCATGGAAGATACAACAGTTAAGATTTCAAATACGGCAATAGTCAAGAATTCAACAATAGGCGAGGGCTCTCAAATCTGGGAGTTTGCAAATGTATATGGCGCTAAGATTGGGAAAAATTCTAAGATAGGGTCTTATGTAGAGATTCAAAACAATACTAGCATAGGGGATAATGTCATCATCTCTTCTCATTCATTTATCTGTTCCCTGGTTACCATTGAGGATAATGTTTTTATCGGGCACGGAGTTATGACCGTAAATGATTTATATCCGCCTTCTAAGAGAAGGACTGGATCAGATGAAGGTTGGAAACCAACATTAATTAAAAAAAATGCGGTTATTGGTAGCAATGTTACTCTGATGCCAGTAACGATCGGGGAGAATTCTTTAGTAGGAGCAGGAGCTGTGGTAACGAAGGATATTCCTGACAATTGTATCGTGGCTGGAAATCCGGCAAAGATTGTGCGATATCTTTCTAATTCTTCTAATATTCAAAAAGAAGTTAGTGCAATGAAAATACCCTTAGTAGATTTAAAATTGCAGCATGCCAAAATACGAGATGAGTTGGATGCAGCAGTTAAGAGTGTCATTGACAATTGCTCATTCATCATGTCAGAGCAAGTTAGTTATTTTGAAAAGGACTTTGCTGAATTTTGTAAAGTTAAGTATGTAATCGGGGTAAGCAATGGAACTAGCGCAATTTCATTGGCGTTAAAGGCTTGCGGGATTAAAGAAGGAGACGAAGTAATAACCAGCCCCCATACATTTATAGCAACTACGGAAGCAATATCTAAAGCAGGAGCAAAAATAAAATTTGTTGATATCGAAGAAAAGACTCATCTGCTAGATCCCACAAAAATAGAAGCGGCGGTTACCGAAAAGACTAAGGCCATAATTGCTGTTCATCTAAATGGTTTAATGTGTGATATGGAAAAGATTAGAAAAATAGCTGACAAATACGATTTAGTTGTGATTGAAGATTCTGCACAAGCGCATGGCGCATTATACAAAAATAATCCGCCGGGATTCTATGGAGATGCGGCAACATTCAGCTTTTTCCCAGGAAAAAATCTGGGTGCTTTCGGAGATGCAGGAGCAGTAATAACAAATGACAGCAAAATTGCAGAAAAAATATTGATGTTACGAAATCACGGCAGAAAGCATGGCGAGAAATATCGCCATGAAATAGAAGGTTATAATGAAAGGTTGGATGGTCTTCAAGCGGCAGTGCTTACGGTGAAATTAAAATATCTTAATGAATGGAATCAACAAAGAATTAAAAATGCACAATTGTATGAAGAATATTTGAGTCGCCAGAGGATTATTTTACCGTATGTCCCGGAGAATTATAAACATGTTTATCATCAATATCCCATCAGAGTTAAAGATAGGGATACATTAATTAAATTCTTAAAAGAAAAAGGGATAGGTTCAGGCATAAATTATCCCACTCCTTTACATCTGCAACCGGCGTATGCTTCTTTAGGCTACAAAGAAGGAGATTTTCCCATGACCGAGAAGATTATAAAGGAAATAGTCTCCTTGCCCATGTATCCTGAAATGACTGAAGAACAGATCAGATATGTAGCAGATAAAGTTAATGAGTTCCTCAGAAATGAATAAAAATCCTAATCGCAGCAGAGCTGCGGGGTATTAGACCCAAGAAAGAAATAAAAATTAAATGTTAGAGTTCACCTCTTTATCTCTTGCCCTCCTGATTATTCAATCAGGAGAATGATTCAGATCATTAAAGGCGGTACATCGTACTACATACAAAAACATCATCCTTCACTGAAAAAGTACAAAGCTCTTTGGAGCAAAGGATACATGTATCGAAGTGTTGGTGCTGTTAGTGCAGAAACAGTAAGGAGATACATAGACGAATCTAATACGTGGGCTGGTCTAAACACGAAACAGAAAAAGTTGATTTAATGTTAGAACGACCGATAAATGCCTCGAGGCTTCAGCTTGAGGATAGGCCGTTCTTTATTTTGTTACTTTTTGATTCATTAAAGAAATTAGCATGAAATTACGTAAATGATTTTGCTTATATACCTTAGCCGAACTTGTCCACTGCGAGAGTGGGACAAGAAAATCATAATTAGTGATTGAAATATTAAAAGAGAATGAAAAATAAGCTTGAAAAGATGGACAGCTTACCGGGATTCCCGCACGCTAATGCAGTACTACCCCAGTACGGAGACGCGTTTAACTTCCGTGTTCGAAATGGGAACGGGTGAACCACGCCCCTATGGCCGTCCGTGATGTTTAATTAAGGGGTTATTTATAAAGATTACGATTACTTTTTCATAACGATTTAAATATCTAAGATTAATCAAGCATTTGTGATAGACACAGCATTAATCGTTGCCGGCGGTTTAGGAACTAGACTTAGGCCTCTTACTGAATTTACCCCAAAACCATTACTGCCTATACATGGGAAACCGATTATTGAACATGTTATAAAATCATTAAAAAAACACGGTGTCCGTAATATAATACTTTCTATTGGTTACAAAGCCGAACAAGTAGAGAAATATTTCGGAGATGGAGCCTCTTGGGGAGTATCTATTTCATATGTATTAGAGACTGAACCCTTAGGAACGGGCGGCGCAGTCAAACTGGCTTCTAAAGGCATGGATAAACCATTCTTCTTAGTCTGGGGAGATAACCTCATGGATGTCAATTTTTCACGTATGGAGCGAGAATTTTTATCTGCAGGGACTCCTTTAATCATGGCTCTAACTCCACGGGAAGATGTAGAAAACTTCGGTGTAGCCAAGCTGGATAAAAATAAGATTATCACTTTCGTAGAAAAACCAAAACGAGAAGATGCCCCATCCACCTTAATAAATGCCGGAGCGTTTATTGTTGATCCCGCTTGTTTAGAACTTCTGCCAGAAGGAAAATCATCCTTGGAAAAAGATTGCTTTGAAAAACTTGCGCCACAAGGAAAAATTGCCGCTTATATACATCAAGGCCAATGGTTCCCCACCGATACTTTAGAAAAATATCATCGTGCGAATGCTTTCTTTAAACCGGATTTAAATCTAAAAGAAAAAAAAGTTATCATTGCTGATGTTGATGACACAATCTGTGAAAGCTGCCAAGTTATCTCATCAGAGATGGCTGAACAGATTTCACGCATGACTAAGCAAGGATATGAATTTGCATTTATTAGCGGCACTAAAAATGAAGATCTCCGCAATATGATCTCTTCGCAGCTGAAGGAAAAACATCACCTTCTAGCAACTACCGGAACTAATTATTCAGTGGTGGAAGGAGATGCAATGAACAGTATTTACAATCATTCTTTCAATCCAGAAGAAAAAGAAGAGATTATTGCCGCTTTGAAAAAGCTGATTGCCAATTACAATATTCAATCTTTAACGTCGGAAAAAGATCAGTTGCAGGATAGAGAATCACAAATCACTCTTTCTGCCATCGGAAGACATGCACCATCTGAACTAAAGGCATCTTACGATCCAGACTGGACAAAGCGAAAGCAATGGATTGCTTTTCTTAAAAATCACCTTGATGAAAATAAATATGATCTTAAGATTGGCGGAACTACTTCTATCGATGTAACCAGAAAAGGACTGGATAAAGAATGGGGTATCAAGACTTTTGCTCAATATTGTAATATCCCTCTTGACAGCATCCTGTTCTTTGGTGATAAAATCTGCCCCGAGGGAAATGATTTCCCAGCAGCAAAAATTGTAGATTGCATCTCCGTAAAATCACCTCAAGACACCTTACAGCAGCTTCGCGCCATAGAGGTGCTCAACAATATTTCTCTTACTAAAAAACCATGGGGGGCTTTTGAACAATTTACCGCAAATCAAATCAGCACGGTCAAAATATTAGAAGTAAATCCACAGCAGCGTCTTTCTCTGCAGTCTCATCGGCATAGGGAAGAATTATGGATTGCTTTGGATGACGGCGTAGTTACAGAGATTAACGGAACTAAACGATGTCTCAATAAGGGAGACAGAGTAGTTGTTCCAAAAGAAGCAAAACACCGGCTTTCATCAGAAACAGAACCAATCCGCGTCTTAGAAATATCCTTAGGTAATTTTGATGAAAATGATATTATCCGCTATGAAGATGATTTTGGTAGAAGATAACGTTAACATAATTTAATTTATTTAATCAACAACTTAAAAAAAATAATAAAAAAAGAAAAAATAAAAGAAGAAAATTAGTAATTTTCTTCAGTTCCTTCTTCTTCTGAAGTACTTTGCGTAGGACTGCTTCGTTCTGGTGCAGAACCTTTTTCAAGCAGCTGAACGTTTTGAGCTTGCTTTCCTCGTTCTGTATCTGCAGAATCGAAGGATACTTTATCGTTTTCACGCAATCGCAGACCTTTAGGTACTGCAGTGAAGTGGACAAAGTATTCTTGACCATCACTTGCCACAATAAATCCGTAGCCTTTCTTTCCATCAAACCATTTTACTGTTCCTTCCATTTTAAATTACTCCTCCTAATGAACTAGGGAATTGCTTTTCCCTAATCTTACTTTTATCACTTGAACAACACTTTATTTATAAATCTTTATAGACAATTCTGTGGATTGGAGTAAGAAAACAGAATTGTCTTATTAGATAATTCTGGCAAATAATTATTCTAATCATCAGAATTATCTATACTAGTAACTATGCTAATATAAAAAGAAAAATTAAGCAGAAACTTCTGCAACTTTTATTTTAAAATGCAAGGTTTTTCCTGCCAGCGGATGATTCAAATCGATGGTAACATCTTCTGTAGTTACTGCAATGATGCGCGCCGGAAACTGCTGTCCGTTTGGCAATCCTATAGCGAGAACCATTCCTACTTTAGGCTCCTGATCCGGAGGCAGTTGCTTTCGCGGTACTTTTTTATGTAGTTCGGTTCTGAATTCACCGTATGCTTCTGCCGGAGGAATAACTATTTTCTTTTCTTGTCCTTTTTTCATTCCCACTACGGCATCATCGAAACCTTTAATCACCTGACCAGAACCAACTTCAAACTCTAATGGCTTGCCATGCTTTTCCGAAGTATCAAAGACTGTGCCGCCATCAAATGTACCGGTGTAATCAACTTTTACCTTGTCGCCTTTTGCTGCTGTTTTCATTCTTGTTTCCTCCATTGCAAAAGGCGGCTTAAAAAACCTTTATTTTTACCGTCGCCTTTCTTAACTATTATTTGTATGAACTCCTAATTATAAAAACAAGTAAGAACTCGTTCTTAAAGTTTAGACCAGAAAAATAAACAATATTATTTAAGTGTTTTGGAAATATAGGCTAATATGAAATCCTTGTAATTCTGATAAATATCAGAATTACTTTTTTTCCAGCTTCAAGCATCCGGTCAATGTTATAGGCAATAATTCTACTCATTGCCTCTACTTTTTGTGTTTTCACATCCTTTGACCTTATGCTAAACCCAAATTTTCTTTTGAGAATGCTGAAAGCAGTCTCAACTTTGTTTCGCTGAAGATATTCCCCATAATCAAACACATCAATTGTTTCTTTTCTGTATCTTCCTTTCCTTCGGTGCTTTGGCACATCTAATCTTTTCTGAAGAATAAGCGGATATGCACCCAGCTCTTCAAAAACGAGTTTGAAGAGCTTCTCAGCATCATACCCCCTGTCACCATAAAATATTTCGGGTTCATATTTTTTTGCCAATTTCTTAACCATTGGATACGCATCAACCACATCGTGTCGCACCTTCTTTCTTACCTTGAATTGCAGAATCAAATAATGCTTTATCTCGACGATAACACTCAGTTTCAGGAAAGGGCGTTTCTTATACGATTTACCAATTCTTTTGCAGTAATGCGGGCTGGCATTATCCAAGCTAATGCCTGTCCCATCGATAGCAACTTTCACGGGTTGCTCAATGAACTTACTAAATGCAACCATCAGCTTCTCAAATATAGTAGTAGGGAGTCTCTTGGCGAACTTGATGAGGGTTGTATAATCAGGGAGCTTATTTAATCCAAGATAAGCTCGAAGCGTGATATTATCGCTCAAATCTTCAAGCAATTCCTTATAGGTAAATTTACGGAATTGCTTGTATACCAGCAAAAAGAGATGCTGGTATTGGGTAAAAGTCTTCTTTGAAAACTTGGATTTATGAAGCATAAGTCCCGCTTCTCCAAACAATTCATAGCAAAAATCAGCAAGTTTTTTAAATTTAGAAGTTATTATTTCC
>CAYHVV010000018.1:0-15943 GCA_964360115.1 uncultured Methanosarcinales archaeon
TATTGTGCTAACAATTAGAGAGTAGAATGTTAAAATGGCGAAGTTAAGTTTTAATCTATTATCTTTACCCGGAATTTGTGTCCAACCCTGATTGGAAAATAAAACATAGGCAAAAGAATTATCTCTAAATTTCAAATCAGTAGCATCACCAACTTTATAATCAATAGAGAGTTTTTTCTTTTTCACAATTTTCTTTGCATTTTTAATCATCTCGGGAACTAAGTCAACACCGATCACATCATAACCTGATTTCTTCAATGGAATTGTTGTTCTTCCTGTTCCGCATCCTAAATCTAGAACTTTTCCTTTCTTTTTAAAATATTTTTTAATGAGATATTTTTCTCCTATTCAAAAACCACTCTCGGCTTTCTGGATATATGTTTCCTGAGCTTGCTTACCACCAAATTCTTCTATCACTAACTGCTTAAGGTCTTCAACCATCAAAATGGGTAATAAATAAGAATATATAAACTTTCTTTGAAGGTATTAGTTAAAGTGATTATAATTTCTCAAAATAGGCAACAAATTCTTCTTCTTTTACTTTAAATGAACTGGTCTGTTCGTATTTTCTGCTGGGCTCAGACAAGATAATATCAAATACCTGAGCGCCAACTTTATTCTGCATTTCATTCTTTAATGGCAGCAGCATCTTCTGCATACCCCGACTGGTTTTCAAGCACAACGCTATTTTGTCGGTCTTTTGCATGCCTGCTTTTTTACGCAAATCCTGGACATTCCGAGCTATTTCTCGAGCAAAGCCTTCTGCTTCCAATTCATCAGTGCGTTCAGTATTTACTAATACCGCTAAATCCTTAAATTCTGATAATTGGTAATTGTGTGGCGCTTCACGTTCCAACAGCAACATTTCTTTCTGAATTTCTACCTGCTGACCACCAATAGTAAAAGTATACTTCCCTTCTTTCTGCAAATGGTTGACTATAATCTGCGGGCTGTCTAAAGCAAGTTTAGCAATGATTTGAGGAGACAGTTTCCCGAAAGCAGGACCGATTTTAGCATAATCGGGTTTTACTTTCATTTGCATTTCGCTGCTATGCGCAGCAGCAACCACTACTTTAGCATTAAGTTGTGAGCATAAGACGTCCTGTAACTTTGAGACTACGCCCTTTAGGGAAGGATTTTCTCCGATAACCTGAACTTCTTTTACCGGCCATCTAACTCCGAGTTTTGCTTTTTCCCTGGCATGAAGACCGGCCTGAATAATTCCCTGTGCAAAAGAAACTTGCTCTTCTAATTTTTTATTTATTTTCTTGGCATCTGTTTTAGGCCAGGAATAATGCATGATACTTTCTTCTTTCAATCCAAATTCTTCCTTGAGATTAAGATATGCTGCTTCACAGATGAACGGCGATACGATACTAAACATTTTTATTGATTCAAGTAACACTTGCCCGATGGCGTATACACAAACAGCTTTTTCTTCATCACTTCCAGAAGTGCTTTTTTCCCGAATCATTTGGATGTAAGTCCTTGATAATTCCAAAAATAAATTTTCTATCGGAGCAATGGCTTCATCTAAATGGTATTGATCCAGCAATTTAGTAACTTCTTGAATTGCAGAATGAAGCCGCGAAAAAATTATATTTCTCTTCAATGGCGAAATCTTTTTCCACTGCTGAAGCCTTTATAGAGAACGGATTGATTTTTGTTTCAGCAGCAAGATTGATTAAAAGTTTATGTGTGTTCCAGAGCACCAGCAGACTGCGCATCTTAGCTTTGCATTCTTCCCAGGTGAAGTTGATGTCTTCTCCAGCATTATTTTGACACATATAATAGCGTAGTGTATCCGCACCATGCTTATCAATCAGTTCATATGGAGAAATGATATTACCTAACGATTTTGACATTTTTACGCCGCTAACATCTGTTACAAACCCGTTCATGTACACACTTTTGAAAGAAGGTTTATTGAAAGCTAAAAAAGACGCAACCATCAATAGATTAAACCAACCACGAACCTGGTCTTTTCCTTCTAAAATAAAATCTGCAGGGAAATATTGTTCAAATAGTTTTACATTTAACGGGTAATCTAAGCAATTCCAAGAAACCGTGCCGGCATCTATCCAAACATCTAACACGTCAGGAATTCTACGATATACTTTTCCGCTTTTTTTGATAACGATGTTATCTATGTCCGGGATGTGCATATTGGTAACTTTCTGCTTGGAAAGTTTTTCTAATTCCTTGATACTTTCAACAACAATATAATCTCCATCATCTGCCTGCCAAATCGGAACGGGCGTTCCCCAATAACGCTGTTTAGTTATGGAATTGTCACGTAGATTTTCTAACCATGATTTGAAAGCATGCTTTGCTGTTGAAGGATTCCACTGCACTTTTTCGTTGGCAGCAACCATTTTATCTTTCAAATCTTCCACTTTGAAAAACCATTGTTTGGTTGTTCTGAAAATAACTGGTTCATGGCTTCTTTCTCCGTGCGGATATTCGTGGCTATACGATTCTTTCGCTACCAGAACCCCTGCTTCATGCAAAGCCTGAATGAATTTTTTATCATCTGTTTTTGCTTTGTAACCAGAGAACACACCTAAATTTTCAAAATGACCAGATTCATTCACGCAGTTGAACGGCATGATGCCATTACGGTAACCTACTTCGTAATCTTCTGGACCGCAACCTGGAGCACAATGCACTAAACCGGTTCCTGCACTGTCATCAACAAATTCTTTGCTAAGGAGAATAGAAAATAATTTCTGATTACGTTGCAGTTCAAGAGGGAAACATTTTTCAGTTTGTAGGGGATGCAAGTATTTTTTACCTTCTAGATCTGACCCTTTAAATTTCCGTAAAACTTTAGAGGTTTGAATTTTAGCTTTACTTAATACAGAACCGACTAAATTTTCTGCTACAATCCATTTTTCACCATTTTCACCATTTACTGCAACTTCAACATAAGTTAAATCTGGATTTACCATGATTGCCAAATTAAGAGGAATTGTCCAAGGAGTGGTTGTCCAGATAAGGTAATATTTTTTAGGATCTTCTTTACTTTGAAATTTCAAATAAATTGAAGTATCAGTAATAATTTTGTATTCTAATTCATGTTTAGCTACAGCGGTCTGGGTTGCTGCGTCCCAATGCATGGTACGCAAACCTTGATATAACCTCTTTTTGTCGTGAGCTTGCTTGATTAACCACCATTCTGCTTCCATGAATTCTTTTCTTATGGGTTGGTAAGGATCAGAAAAATCTAACGTAGCTCCTAAACGTTGAAAATCTTCATCCATCTTATGCATCATTTCAACACAAAATTTCTCACATTCCTGAATGAATTTTTTAACACCGAATTTTTCAATATCTTCTTTATCACGAAGATTCAATTTAGCCATGGTTTTTTGCTCGGTGGGAAGACCATGCATATCGTAACCCATTCTATCCCAAACATTAAATCCCTGGGAACGCTTGTAGCGTAAAACCATATCTTTAAGTGCCATGTTCCAAGCATGCCCTAGATGGATATGACCGGAAGTATACGGCGGACCTTGTAAAAAGTAAAATTTCTTCCCGTTCTTGTTGCGTTTACGCAGAGAGTCTACAACCTTATTTTTCTTCCAGAACTCTAATATTTGCGGTTCAAGCTGCTGCGCATTGTAGTCGGGAAATTTCATAGAAGTTAAGAAGAAGGAGGGTCTTTAAAAATATTCTGTTTAAATAAAGGGATAACTTAACTTTTCAGAATAAGGACATTTCCGCGCCCTTTTTTGATTTTTTCTACTTTTCCCTTATGTTCCAGTTCGGTAACAATAAGACTAACTTTAGCTTCAGAAAGGTACATCATTTCCTTGCGCAACTCTTTTTGGTTTATCCTGCCGTCGTGTTTTTTGATAATTTCTAAAGCCTGATCAATATATCCTGGTTCTTGTGCTAATTCTTCCTTATGCTGCTCCAAGGTTTTTTTGCTTTCTGCTTTGATCTTTTTGCGGAATAACCAGAGAGAACCATATTTTTTGCGGGTGTAAATTATCCTTCCCAAAAGAACTGCAAAGATTATTCCGGCGATAATCCACGACCAAATCGGAACGGAACTTTCTTCTGTATCGATAAGCAACTCTTGCTGAGTTTCCTGCCATAATTCATCTTCTTCTGCAAAATCAGGAAGTAAGAAGAGATCCAATAAGTATTCTCCTTGGGCAGAAGTAATTTCTATTTGCTCAGTAATAATGTATTGGCTGTCTTTAGCCGTGAGAGTATATTTACCCGGCGTAAGATCAAAAGAATAAGCACCCATTTTAGCCAGATATTTTTGCTGGGGAACGGTATTAATTTCTACCAACACATCTTGAGCAACATCTAAATTATCATCATAAATGCTGCCTTTAAGCGTAGCTGCGGAAACTATTGGAATTAAGAGTAAAATGAATAAAAATAAGCTTAATTTATACTTCATAATGATATTATCCTAAATTAATATAAAAAGATATCGTGAAGATAGGTAAAACAAAGGTTCTAAGCTTCCTAAAGCTTCGTAAAGTATTCTGTAAAGTATTTCCTAAAGTATGTTTAAAAGGAAGTGAGGCAAAGTTATCTTCAAGAAATTCAAATGGAGGTCACAAAAATGACATCATTCAAACAAAAAATATGCGCCATGCTGGTGTTAAGCTTGTTTTTATTGAGCGTTATACCGATGGGGTTAGCTGATGAAGAAAGTTTAGTAGAAGTAAGTGTAGAGGCAGAAGCTGAAATTGATTCTGATGCTGCTGACGTGGAAGTAAAAACAGAATCAAAGACCGAAGTAGAAGCTGAAGAAAATGAATCTGAAGCAGAAGTTAAAACAGAAGAAAATGGAAAAACAAAAGAAGAAGTGAGAATTAGAGCAAAAGTTAAAAATGGTTTGCTTAGGGGAGAGATAAAACGGGAAGTAAAAGCATTGCAAAAAGCTCGGGAAAGATTGGAAGAAGCTAAAGAAAAGTATAAAGAAGCTATGGAAAATCTACGAGAACACCGCCAGAAAGTACTTGATTTAAGTAAAGTGATAAAACGCTGTAACTCCGAGAAAAAAGATTGTGCTGCTTTGAAAGCAGATCTGAAAACAGGAGTTAAAAATCATCTCCTTAAATCAGTGCAAGTAGTCGAACGTTCTTTGGAAAAACTTACCAAGACTGTTGAAAAGATAGAAGGCTTGTCTGAAGAAGAGAAAGGATATGCATTAAGTATGATTGCAGATTTAAACACAGAATTAGAAGCACAGAAAGCAAAAATCGATGTTTTCACTCCAGAAACTTCACAGGAAGAAATCAGAGCTGCTATCAAAGATTTAAAGGAATTAAATCAAAAAGTACACAAGATGCAGCGCAGATTAATAGGGTTGTTAGTTAATTCTAAGCTTTACGTCTTGGTACAAAAACATGCAGAAATTCGGACCGGAATGCAAGCACGCATCGATGCTTTAGCAGCAACTGGCGCAGATGTATCTGAACTGGAAGCAACCTTAGCTGAATTTGATGCTAAAGTAGAAGAGCTGAAACAAGATTACGAAACTGCAAAGCAAAAATGGATGGAAGCGAAAGATGCAGAAGACTTTGACCAATTCAACCACGATTTACGGGAAGCTCAGCATGAAGTCAGGAAAGATCTGCAAGAGATAAAAGAAATTCTGCGGAAATTCCTTAAGGAACACAAAGAAATAAAGGAAGGTTCGGAAGAAGCTTCTGACGAAGAGAATGAAAACGAAGAAGTGGAAAACGAAGATGAATCCGACAACGAAGAAGCAGAAAGCAATACTTCTCTGGAAGTAAACGCTAGTACTGAAGCAACTGCATAAAGGTGAACAAGATGAAAATAATGCGAATTTCATTGTTGCTGCTGATTTTGGCTGTAGCCATGGTGAGCGGTTGTAAAGTTACTAAAGACCTCTCAGTGCAAGAGCCCAGTAACTTGCCTATCGAAGGCGCAAATCCTTCCGAGCAGGCAGTGGACAGCGGATTACAGGAATTAGACGAAATTGATTCCTTAGCAGAAGAAAACGACTTGGGCTTAGATGAGTTGGAGAATTTGCAACTAGAGTAAAAAAGTTTTTGTAAGAAATTTTTTTATTTCTTTCCTAGCTGGAAAGATTAAAAATACAATATTTTTATTTTTTATCTTTTTCTTTTTTCTGATATCTCATTGCTTTGTATCCGGCTTCTTGCAGACGGTTCTCAGGATTACCGACAAGCAACGCACCATAATGACTTTGTTGTTCTCTTACCGTACGCATGATATGGGGCTTTTTATGTTTAAATCCTCTTTCTTCAAAAATAGGAGTGATATATTTGGCCATGTCTAACCTGTCATCTTCAGAAAGTATCCCTTCTAAGGCCTTGGTATGCAAAAAGATATTATAACTTTTTTTTACTCTCTCTGACATGCCTCTTAATTCATCAATCAGCTCAATCTTTTTCTTTCCTTTTAATTGTTTAATGTACATATCGCTTAAGATATTTTGCGGGTTTCCTTCATCATCAAAATGAAACTGACCCATCAGCTGCCCTTTTAACTCCCGCAACTCTTTTTTATTTAACTTGCCTTCTTTTCCCGCATGCTCTAAGGTCTTTTTGTATTTATCCCCCATAGCTTTCTGCAGAAAAGTATCTGTATACGTTTCCAAGATATCCGCTAATTTATCTTCATCTTCTAATTTATCATTATCATCTTGAAGATGTTTATCTAATTTTTTATAGGCTTCATTATACGCTCCTGGAAATTCTTTTTCACTCCCCGGCTTGCCGAAAACAATATAATGTGCGTGATGAGCAAACTGCTGAGCATGAATGTTTTGAGGATCATTAAATTCTTCAAATTTTTTAATCCTTTCTTTGAAATCTTTACCTGTTTTATGGTGAAACTTTTGATATCCAGAAATAATCTCTTCGATGGATTTAGATTTCCTCTTCTCAGCCATAAAGTCTAGATTAAAAATAGATTATTTAAATATTTCTACTGTCCGTTACGCTAGGCGAACGACCAAGGCGACTTTGCAAGCCTGACCAAAACGCCCCACTTGGGAAAGAAATAAATATAAGTGATCAAAATATAGGTTAAAAACATTA
Source organism: uncultured Methanosarcinales archaeon (assembly GCA_964360115.1). GTDB lineage: Archaea > Nanobdellota > Nanobdellia > Woesearchaeales > GW2011-AR9 > JACPIL01. The sequence goes on from CAYHVV010000018.1 coordinate 7,065, forward strand.
TCATAATTGTCGCAGGAGGAATCTATAATGGCTAAAAAATCAAAACAACCCCAAGAGATCAAAACAGTGGAACAAGGCTTGCCTTTACCCCCGAATATGCCTTCTATCCCTCCGGAAGTGGAAAAAAAATTAAAGGTCATTAAAGAAAAGTTAGACAAATTTAAAGAAAAAGTTCTGGAAAAATTTGGAGATTATATTGTTGGAATCACTCTTCTGCCTCCTGAAAAACCGCAAAAAGAAGGCGAACAGCCTAAAGAAGGAGAAGCTCTAAAAGAAGAAGAGAAGAAAGACGAAAATAAAATTCAGGTTATGGTGGTAGTAGATGACACTACTTCGCAAAAGATGACTAAGGAAGAGCTGTTCAACAAGTTCTCATCTGCAGTAAAACAGATCGGAGAAGAAGTTGATAAGAACATCACTCCGCAATGCGCTCTGCTTACTGATGTCTGGCAGAATTGTTATGACGCTAAATATGATTTAAACCGACTCATTTCAATCAGCGTTCCGCTGCACGATACAGGAATGCTGGCTGCAATTAAGATCGCAGAAATCCACAAAAGTATGGTTATCAAGAAGTTTGAGAAATACATTCTCAGTTATGTTTTAGCCGGATCTTTAACGCAAGGAAAAGCAACACCTACGTCTGACATTGATGTCTGGATTGTCATTGACGATACTGATGTCAAGAAGATGAGCAGGATTGAGTTGAAAGATAAACTGCGGGCAATTATCATCGGCATGGGCGTGGAAGCTGGCGAGATGACCGGTATCAAGAATAAATTGAATATCCAGGTCTATATCTTAACAGATTTCTGGGAATCACTGAAAGAAGCTAATCCAATTATTTTTACTTTGCTTAGAGACGGAGTTCCGTTCTATGATCGAGGAATTTTCATGCCCTGGAAGCAATTGCTTAGAATGGGAAGAATTAAACCCAGCCGGGAAGCAATCGACTTATTCATGAACACCGGAGAGCAGAGTATCAACCGGGTGAAAGGACGCTTAAAGGAGATGGGTATGGAAGACACATATTATGCGATTCTAACTCCTTCACAAGCAGCAATCATGTTATATGGATTACCTCCGCCTACCCCGAGAGAAACTCCGGATGTGCTGGAAGAGATTTTTGTCAAAAAAGAAAAAATGTTGGAGCCGGAATATGTCAAGATCCTGCGCACCAACGTCGATATCCGTAAGAAGATTGAACACGGCGACAAAAAAGAATTGACTGGAACAGAATTAGACAAATTAATTAACGATGCAGAAAAGTTCCTTAAACGGATCAAGGAATTGTTTACTGAAATCGAAAGCAAGCATGACGAACGAAGCATTCTCATGCTGTACGATGAAGTCATGACTGTAATCCGCGATGTACTTAAATTAGAAGGCGTTGAAAAAGCACAGGATGTACAATTGATTAAATTGTTTGAAGATGAATTGATCAGCACGGGAAAAGTTCCGGCCAGATATCTGCGCGATCTGAATGAAATCGTTGAAGCTAAGCAGAAGCATGATCTGAAAAAGCTGACTAAGACCGATATTGAAAAAGCAAGAAAAGGAAGTTCGGGCTTGTTTAAATTCTTAGTAGAATACATGCAGCGCAAACGCGGCCAGGAATTAGAACGGGCTAAAGTAAGAGTAAAGCACGGTGAAAAATTCGGCGAAGTGATTTTATTTGATACTATTGCTTTCGTAATCCACGACCTTGATGCTAAAGATCAGCAGATTGAAAAAGCTGCCATCAAGGAAAATGGAAGTTTAGGTCCCTTGGAGAAAAGCAATTTAGAAGAACTTGAAAAAGAACTTGCTAAGGCAAAATTTCCAAAGAAAGTATTCGTCAAAGAACCGTTGTTTGAGAGTCTTAAAGGCGTCTTTGGCCGGGAAGTGGAAGTGCTGCTGCAGTACTAAACCGGCAATAGAAAGAATTCAAAAGAAATCCAGCGCTTGACAGAAAAGAGAAAGTAGCTTCGCAAAGTATTTAATGTTCTGACAGTAGTAGTTACTTATGAATCTTACTGACCAGAAGCTCACTGACACTAGAAAATTAAAACGCTTTGATATAAACCTCGGCAGCTATTCTATTGCAGGTTTGATTTTTTCTTACGGAGATGTTATTGATTTTGTGGATGATTTAAAGCAGGGAGTAGTATTAGTAGATACCTGCGGACATGATGAAAAAGCAGGTAAAAACATGGCTGCTTTCCTAAGAACAGAAATTCAGAACAACTGGGGAATTACCGGCGATGCTGCAGAGAATTTAGAACTGCTTGGCAGAAAATTAGCTGCTTTTCGTGATCCTACTATCCCTTATTGGAAAAGCGAGGAATGGTTTGATATGGTTTCCGCCCTTTATGCGCAGTTTGACGGAGATAATATTTCTTTATCTATGGGCGGCGGTTTAGGTGAAACTCTCATTTTAAGAAACGATGGACCATTAGAAAGCATCTTAATGAAAGGAGGCACTATTGATTTGCACTATCTGGAAAACCATGAACCGGCTTACTGTACTAACTTAGCCAGAAATGAAGTGATGTTGTTGCAATCAGACGGTTTGCTTAATAATATCAAAAAGAATGTTTATCGTTCATTCCCTGAATCAAAAACAAAAGAAATGGATTATGGCGAATTCATATTGTATATGGAAGGTTGGCTAGTTAGTACAATTGCAGAAAAAAATCATGAACCGGCTATAGTAATCAGAGAAAACATAGTAGAAAAATTTTCATCTTATTTTTTGCCAAAAAGCTTGCGTGATGATGATGTTACATTCGCAGTAATTAAAAAGAGATGATAAAAGATAAAAAGGGAGGAATTACTTTTATTTCTGATTGATCACTTACTTATTGATTAGTTACCTTTTAGTTATCAGTTACTTCTTCACGACATAAAATAATTCATTAGGAAATTCCAGAACCGTATACCCGTATCCCAATCTTTTGCACAGCCATTCCATCCAGCTTCTCCGCGGGGCAGTCATTTCTTTGCCGCTCATGGTTTTTGTAGGGAAACTAACAACTATATATTTTGCCGGAATCCGTTTGAGCAGTTCTTCCGTTTTCTTGTGACCTTTTCCTTTGTCGATAACGTCAGTCATCTTAAAGAGAAAACAAACATCTGCAGCTGGAAAAACTGCAGTTGCAATATCTGCCACTACGGCTTTTCCAGAGAAGGAAGAATTCTCTTTATGCAATAACTGAAAGTATTGGTTGATTGAACCAATTTCTTCTTCGTTGATATCCTGGGCAAAGTAAACGCATTTTTGTAATTTCGTGTAAGAGAATGAAAAAGGATTAATACCGCAACCAAGATCAAGCAGGGTTTTTGGTTTTCCAGTGATAGCAAATATTTCTGCATAGAGCCGATCATAAAAAAGCAGTCTTTCTTCAGTAGAAGAGTGAGTGGAAAGAATCTGTTTGATGAGATCAGTTCTCTTTGAAGAAGAAGAAGAAGAAGAAGATGCCACCAATAACTCTTGAACTAATTTTTTTCTTTTATTTGGATCATCGCGGAAAAGCCCGTAGACTCTTCTCAGCTGGGAACGAACGGTCTTAATGACAGAAACATAAGCCTTGGATTTAGGATTAAAATTTTCCCGCAATGAATTTAGAAGCTTAGGTTCCTGCTGTAAATGTTTGATGAGGGATTCCCTGACAAAATTATCATCAATGCTTTGCAGTTCTTTCTTCTTCTTAATATCCCTTATTAAGACTATGACTTTTTCTTGATCTAGCATATTTGATAATAAAAACTTCTGCTTATAAAAAGCTTTTTAAAGCGGGAAAGAATAAGTAGATTATGAGGAAAAAATGGAAGCAGCATCTGAAAAAAGGGTGGAATTTCTTCTGGCATGATGATTCTCTGACCAGCTGGGTTGTCAATGTGGTGATAGCTTTCTTAGTGATACGATTTATTCTCTATCCGCTCTTGGGAATAGTGCTAGGGACAGGTTTTCCAATTGTTGCAGTAATCAGTGAAAGCATGGAACACGGACTACATGATGGAAAATTGTGTGGAAGTTATTATCCAGACTTTAAAGAATCATTTGATAACTATTGGACAGCCTGCGGAGGATGGTATGAAGCGCGTGGAATCACTAAAGAACAGTTCAATAATTTTTCTTTCCCTAATGGTTTTAATAAGGGGGACGTGATTATATTATGGAGAGCAAGCCAAAATAATATTGAAGTAGGAGATATCTTAATTTTTGCTGGAGACCGGCCACAGCCGATTATTCATCGGGCGATAAATGTCAAGAATGAGGAGGGAAAAAGTTCTTATCAGACCAAGGGTGACCATAACAGTGATATGATATCTGGAGAGCAGAACATAGATGAAGGAAGAATTTATGGCAAAGGGCTGTTTAGGGTGCCTTACTTAGGCTGGGTAAAGATATTGTTTGTGGAATTAGTAAGACCGCTGGGATGGAACATCCAAAGATAAAGTATATAAAGAACCAGCTAATTTCTTAGTTAAATCAAGACATAGGTGATATATAATGTTCTGTCCAACATGTGGTTCGATATTACGGCCCAAAGATAAGGCCGGGAAAAAAGTTCTTTTTTGCAGCTGTGGCTTTACTAAAGCCCCTGAAGAAGAAACAGCAGAGTTAAAGGAAAAAGGAAAAGGTTCTAAAAAAATAGAAGTAGTTGAGCATATAGAGACTAATCCTAAGATTAAAACCCCTTGCCCGAAATGCGATAACAGAATTGCTTATTATTGGACCCAGCAGACGCGGGGCGCGGATGAACCAGAAACCAGGTTCTTTAAGTGCACCAAATGTAATTATACTTGGAGAGAGTATGCGTAATGGCTCTTACCACTGCTGAAATGCTGGCCAAGACTGAAGAAAGTAAAGAATACAAGTCTTGGAACCAGAAACACTCTAAAGGATATCTTTCCCATTTTTTTTGTCCTATTTCTGTAGATTGTGAATTGAAAAGTGATTGGGAAATAGGATATTACGATCCAGAATCTGAGAAGATGATTGTTTTTGCTTGCGGAGAAAAAGTAACCGTAAAAGAAGACGCAGATGAAGTTTTCAAGAAACCAGAACAGCGTGTGGAAGAACTGGAGATTGATTCAGTAAAGATTCCTTTTGCGAAAGCAGTGGATGTTTTTGCAGATCATGTTGAAGAATTGTTTCCAAAAGCCGGCAGAGGCGATGGGTTTGTAATCCTGCAGAATCTGGAACAGAAACCGTTATGGAATTTTACATTTATTACTCAAGCGCTGAAATTCATTAACATTAAGATCAATGCGGGAACTGGAGAGATTGATTCCCATCTGAGCATGGATTTGATTGATCGGGGACAGTAAGATTATAATTTCTTTTTTTCATAGTAATAATTGGAAGAGTATAGTTTCAATATCAACTGTCTTTATATAGTTCAATGATTTAATTTTTCTCAGATAGATGTTGAGTATTCAAAAGAGGTGATAGATCTTTTATGTCTAAATTAATTCCTAAAAAAATTTCTTATAAAGGACAAGCGAAGTGTAAAAAGCTGGAAGCATTTTTTCCTGAAGATATTTCACCCTTGGATGAGAAAAGAGAAGAGTAGATTCACTTTAGATGAGAAGAACAGATTAGAAGCAATAATAATCTATTAAAAAGAAATTAAGAAAAAGAGAGTGAGAGAGATTTAGAACAAATTATTTGTATAGTAAACTGCGTAACTTATAGCACGCGTCTAAACGCAATTTACTTATTAGATAACTGCGACAAATGTGCTATAACTTTCGCAGTTATCTATATCCGTATAATTTATTTACTTCCTGCTGAATTTCTTTTGCAACTTGATCTATTGGATGCGAGCTGTCAATTACGGCAATATTTCTGGTGTTACTTAATTTCTGCACAGCAGCCAGATAATTTAATCTGACCTTCTGCTGAAAAGCGCAATCATCAAAATATTCTTGCGTCCGCTGCGCATCTTTTGTTATCCTCTGTATTGTCGTTTCAACAGGAATGTCTAAAAGAATAGTCAAATCTGGAACTTGCAACCCTTCGTGTTTCCGGATTAATTCGTCCATGTCTCTTCCTTGTGCTGATTGATAAGCAATAGTAGATAAATCGTAACGATCAGAAACAACCTGTAAACCTAACTGTAAAGAGGGCATAACAACCTTATTTATATGCCACTGACGATCATTGATGAAAAGATTAGCCCAATAATCTGCATCATTGATGACTGTTTCTTCTGGGAGTAGATTACCAGTAAGCCGCCGTCGCAATTCTAAACCATAAGGAGATAGTTTAGTTGGTTCTCTGGTTAGGAGAACAACATTTTTTTTATCTTTTTCAAAAAGGTATTTTACTAAGAGAGCGGAATGTGTACTCGTGCCAGAACCATCTATACCATCTAAAACTATGAATTTGCCTTGCTCCATTTTATATCCTCCCATACGTCACAAACGAATATCCTTCTTTATCTTCCCTTTTTTGTTCATTCCATTCCGGAAAAATTTCTGGGAAATACTGCAGATTTTCACCGTTAACTTGCTGGTGCACATGCGTTATTTCCAATAAAGTTGCGTAAGGCAGGGCTTGCTCATATACTTGCTGGCCACCGCCGATAAATATTTTGGAATAATCTATTCCTTCCATATATAACTTTCGTTGATTTAGACTTTCCAAAGCTTCTTCTAAAGAGTGTACAACAAATATGCCGTTCTCACCAAAGGATGAATCTCTGGTTAAGATTACGTTTTGTCTTCCGGGGAGAGGACGATATTTTTGCGGGATGGATTCATAAGTAACTCGGCCCATGACGATTGGATGAGGCGTGGTTAGCTGTGTAAATCTAGCCATATCTTCTTTAATTCGCCAAGGGAGTTTTCCGTCTATGCTTATAACATTATTCTGTGATACTGCGGCCATTAAGATTATTTCTGGTTGATCCATGTTATTACTTTACCATGTTATTACTTTACCTTGTTATTACTTTATTATGTTTTATGTTCAGACGGCAATTGAAAATTTAATGAAGGGGTGATGCTGATAATTGACTATTTTTGTATCAGTATATTTCCAATCGAAAATAGATTGAAAATTTTCTGTTTCTATTGGAGGTAAAGCATACGGTTTTCTGCTGAGCTGTTCTTCCGCACCAGTTACGTGATTTTCATAAATATGTGTATCGCCTAAAAAACTAATCAGCTTACCTTCCTTGTATCCGGATTCTTTTGCTAACAGATGAAGCAAAGTAGCATAACTAGCGATGTTGAATGGCAAACCAAGCATTACATCAACCGAACGTTGATTCCAAGCAAGATTTATTTTTCCGTCTAATACGTTAACCTGAAATGAATAATGACATGCAGGAAGAGCCATCAAATCTTGTTGAAGCGGATTCCAAGCGCTGACAATCATTCTTCTATCTTTAGGATTTTTTTTAAGTATGTCAACGAGATTTGTAAGCTGATCAAATCCTTTTCCGGTATAATCTGCTTCTAACCCTTGATATAATGCGCCAAAATGACGCCACTGAAAACCATAAATAGGACCTAGGTCTGAATCTTCTAACATCTTCTGTCTCGTGTCTTCATCGTGCCCATAAGAAATTCCGCCGCCCCATGCGTCCCAGATATGATTATTACGCTCCTGCAACCAGCGTTTGTCAGTCAAACCTTTAATGAAAAATTCAAGTTCGCTTAACATGCTTTGATGAAGCACCTTTTTAGTTGTAAGCAACGGAAAACCATCAGCCATATCATGTTCAAATTTTTCTCCAAAAATAGCTAAAGTATCTACACCAGTTCTGTTTCCTGTTTTTACGCCCTTTTGCAGAATTTTCCGGACAATTTCTAAGTATGCTTCCATGCTGAGATTCAGAGAAATAACTCCTTTAAAACCATTTAGGCATTTAGAAATATCAATTAAAATTCATTATTACTGGAAAGTAGGACGGAAGAATTTACCGTGAACTTCTTTCTCCTTTCATTTCCAAATACTTTTTGGCGCTAAAAGGATACCATTTGGCACTCTGCATTTGAGAATTAATTAACACATTCTGCTGCTCTCCCCACTCTTTATCAGAATGTTCTTTAATATATTGAACCCAGTATTCTACAAAAAACAAGCGGGATTCACGATTATCTTGCGAAACTTTGAGCTTAACCATATTCAAATTTGATTAATTCTTTATACTTTTTAATCTTTTCCTTGTCAAGATGCTCTTTAAATAGTTCTTCTAAATGTTTAGCATCTTCGAGGTCTTTATCTGAACCAAGATAATATTTCTTAAACGCAATTTGTTTCTCTAGTGAAGATATTTTTAGAACTCCTTCTTTCGTTTCAACTTCGACAATATCAGTAAAAGCATCCCAATCTAATTTGTTTTTTGGGAACTTTACTTCAATATTAGGAATACTTTGTCCTTTATTCGCAAAACGAATAGCAATATTATCTTTCAGATAACTGTAAATCTCATCATCACTTTCTGCATTAAGACACCAGAAGCCAGTTTCTTTAAGTTTATGATATAAGATAATGAATTTTTCTTTCTCAAGAGGTTTGATAAACAAATCTACGTCCTCTGTGGCTCGTGATCTTCCTAACAAAATAGCAACGTATCCGCTTATAATAACATAATCAACGTGTTTTTCTACTATTCGAATAAAGTGAAGAACAAAGGCATCTAATTCATTAATAGGTTTATCTAATTTTATTTTTCTCTCATCAACCCATTCCATATGACTTCCAGAACGGCACTACTATTAAAATTTATCCCACACAACCTTTTGATAAAGGTTGATCAAAACCGCTCGGTGGGGCTTCACCATGTTCAACCCCACGACTTTCATCTCTATTGGAGATTATGAATACCTAACTTCGCCACTTCTTTGATATTTCATAAAAAATAAGACAGCTGTATTAT
>CAYHVV010000019.1:0-15805 GCA_964360115.1 uncultured Methanosarcinales archaeon
ATTCACCCCCAACGCTCTAAGCGTGGGTATCTCTGTCGAACAGGTTATTTAGAATTAGCTTTTGAGTATCACGGCATACAACACTACACAGACGTAGGCTTTTTCACTAAAACTATGAGTTTCGAAAAAAGGAAAGAATATGACTTATTGAAGATAAATTTATGCAAAAAGAGGGGTATAACATTATTGCACATATCGCATACAATCAAACTTGAAGATATGGGGAATGACATAAACAGGCAATGCAAAAAGCTTGGCATCATTGTACCTAACAAAGAAGCAAGACTCGAAACATTCAAATTCTACTATCCAGAAAGAATTAAGGAGTTGCAAGATATCGCGAACTCTAAAGAAGGAAAACTTTTATCTGAAACTTACCTAGGTAGTTACAAAAAATTAGAGTGGGAATGCAAAGAAGGCCATAAATGGAAAGCCGTACCTAATGGTATTAAGAATGGAAGGTGGTGTGCTTATTGCTCCGACAATGTAAAACTTACTATTGAAGGGATACGGAAAATTGCTGAATCTAAAGGTGGCAAATGTTTATCTCAGACTTATGTTAATAGTAAGACAAAACTTAAGTGGCAATGTAAAGAAGAGCATGTTTGGGAGGCCTACGTATACAACATAAAGTCCGGTTATTGGTGTCGCAAGTGTGCGAAGAGCAAAAGATAATCACAACCTCTCGTAAAACTCTCTCATTATTCTCTCGATTTCAGCGATCTCTTTCACTGCAAGTAATTTCCCACGCAACTCTTTACTACCGGGGCAGCCCTTGGAGAAGTTCATTGCCTGCATACGGATGTTGCCTACTTTGATAGTAGGATAATTTTTGGCATATTCTACATAACGAAAAAATGTTTCTATTTTTTTCTTGGAAGACATACCGGGATATTTCCCCGTTTCTAGATACTGATTTATTTGCAGGAAGATAAATGGATTGCTCATCGCTTCCCGACCGATCATGACGTAATCACAGCCGGTTTCATCTAACATGCGCTTGGCATCTTCAGGAGTCCTTATATCTCCATTCCCCACTACTGGAATAGAAACCATCTGTTTCAATTCTTTGATCAATGTCCAGTCAGAAGTTCCAGAATATCCTTGTTTAACTGTCCGTGGATGGAAAGTTATCATATCTAATCCTTCTTCTTCGGCAATTTTAGCGATAGCTTGCCATTTGTCCGGTTTAGTTACCCCTGCTCTAATCTTAACCGTTACTGGTTTACGAGTTGCTGCGCGCATGGTTTTGAAAATCTCCCTTGTTAAATCAGGATGCTGCAACAAGGCAGAACAGGCCATCTGCTGCGTGACATGATCAGCTGGACAGCCCATATTATAATCGATAATGTCAAAATATGGCTCTACAATCTTTATGGCTCTTTTTAGAGCTTCTAAATCTGAACCAAACAACTGTATAGCCAGGGGTTTTTCTTTCTCTGAGAATTCAATGAAATTGTGTATGTCAGCTTCTCTGGCTACTACTGCGTGAATGTTGGCAAATTCCGTTACCACTAGCCCTGCGCCGAATTCTTTGCAGATTAATCGGAGCGCGGGATTACTTACGCCGGACATCGGAGCAAGAAATGCTTTGGAAGTAAATTTAGGTAACATGGAGTGGAAAAATGGTGTTTTAATAAAAAAGTATGGTGAAAAATATTAAAGGCTCGAAGAACTTAAATAATCCTTTTTCTTCTCACTATTATGAATACCAAAGCTAAAGGTTCCAAAGGAGAACGAGAGCTTATTCACTTTTTTAACCAAAATGGTTGGTCAGCTATCAGAGCAGCAGGTAGTGGCTCGCAAAAATACCCTTCTCCAGACGTGTTAGCGGGCAATGCCATGCGCAGGGTAGCTATTGAATGTAAAGTTACCGCAGAGACGAAAAAATACTTGTTAGATGAAGAAATAGAACAGTTACGTACTTTTGCCAATAAATTTGGAGCAGAGGCCTGGATAGGGGTCAGATTTCCTAGCGAACCGTGGTATTTTTTTATGTTGGAAGATATCGAACAGACTGGGAAAAGCTGGGCTATATCCCTGGAATTAGCTAAAAGAAAGGGATTAAAGATAGAAGAACTGTTAGGAGTTTCTGAATTACGGAAAAAAGAGGAAAAATAAAACCAGACCAAAACCTTTAAAAGCGTCACCACCAAAACATACCTAAAAACAATAAAGATTCTAACCATGCGCCTGACTCAAAAGAAAGTTGAAGAAATCATGCTTTCCATTCTCGGAGAAGAGGGATTACCCTTAGTAAAAGAAATTTCTGGCAAACAGCACGTTTCTGAGTTCGAATTAGCAGACAAGCTAAAGAAAGACATTAAAATGGTGCGGAAGATGCTTTATCTTCTTTACAATTACAATTTAGTGAGTTTTATCCGAAAAAAAGACAAGATTAAAGGTTGGTATATTTATTATTGGACCCTTCTTCCGGAAAGTATCAAATTTAATTACATTAAAAGAAAAAAAGAATTACTGGCAAAACTTCAGCAGCGTCTGGAAGAAGAAACTCGGGAACTGTTTTTTGCCTGCCAGAGCAGATGCGTGAGGCTTAATTTTGACCAAGCTACAGATTTTGAATTCCACTGCCCGGAATGTGGTGAATTATCATCCCAAGACAATAATGCAGAAAGAGTGGAAACTCTCCGTAAAAAAACATCAGAAATTGAAGCAGAGTTAAATGAATTATTAGAAGAGAGAAAAACACACCGTAAAACAGCTAAGATGAGAAAAAAAGAAGTTAAAGCAAGAAAAAGAGAAAAACAACGTTCTAAAAAATCAGCACCAAAAAAGGCAGCTGTATCTAAAACAAAAACTACTAAAAAAGTAGTGAAAAAGAAATAGATTTTCTGATAAAGCAGTTAATCATTTTAAAGACTAACAAGTAGAAACTATTCCAGTTCAGCTAAATACTTCTCTGCTTCTATCGCTGCTTGACAACCGCTTCCGGCAGCAGTAATTGCCTGCCTATATCGAACATCCTGGACATCTCCAGCTGCAAACACTCCGGGAACATTCGTTTTCATAAAACGATCAGTTACAAGATATCCTAACTCGGTCAGAGTTAAGATTCCTTTAAAGATAGAAGTATTGGGAACATGTCCAATCGCTAAAAATACCCCGTCAGTCTTAAAATCAGAAACTTTTCCGGTTTTTGTGTTCTTCAACTTTACTCCATTTACTTTCTTTCCGTCACCCAGAATTTCTGCAACTTCACTATCCCAAAGAACTTTACACTTCGGATTCTTAAAAAATCTATCCTGCATGATTTTTGATGCCTTAAATGAATCCCGACGATGTATGACTGTAACTTTCGTAGCAAACTTTGACAAGAACATTGACTCTTCCATCGCTGAATCTCCGCCGCCGACAACTACCACTTCTTTTCCCTTAAAGAAAGCCCCGTCACAAGTTGCGCAGGTAGTTACCCCTCGGCCTCTATACTTTTCTTCTGAAGGAATCCCTAACCATCGAGCTGATGCACCGGTAGCAACAATCAAAGTTTTGGTTTGAATCTTCTCGCCGCCCATTAAATTTAATTCAAATCCGTTCTTCACTTTCTTGAATCCGGAAGCGATATCCACTTTAAAACGGGTGCCGAATCTTTCCGCTTGTTGTTTGCACATCTCAACTAATTCCGGCCCTTTCACACCTTTCGGAAATCCGGGAAAATTCTCTACGTCTGTAGTCAAAACTAATTGTCCGCCATCTTCCGGACCGGAAATCATCAAAGGATTTAAATTAGCTCTTGCGGTATAAATGGCGGCAGTGCAGCCGGCAATTCCAGTTCCGAGAATGACAACTTTTTCCATTTACTCCTTCTCCTGATTCTTCAGCAAGTAATACGATAACAATCTTACTCCTGAACCAGTTGCTCCTTTCGTCAAGTAGGGGCCATCAACGCACCAGTAAGCTGAACCAGCAATGTCAACATGCGCCCATTTTGCCTTCTCGACAAACTTGCCTAAAAATACTCCGGCAGTAATAGATCCTGCTTCGTATCCTTTTCCCTTCTGAGAGCAATTGTTCAAATCAGTAATAGTTCCATCCATCCAATCTTGATATTCTTCAAAGAAAGGAAGTTTCCATGCTCTATCTCCTGAATCGTTACCTGCTTCTTCTAATTTTTGTAATAATTCGTCGTCTTTTCCCATTATTCCTGCAGCATAATAACCCAAGGCAACCACGCATGCACCGGTTAAAGTGGCAAGATCAATCATCACCTCAGGAGCATATTTTGCTTCCGTATATGCTAAAGCATCACATAAAATCAATCTTCCCTCTGCATCAGTATTTCCAATCTCAATCGTTTTTCCATTGAATGCTTTGACAATATCGCCGGGATGTTGTGCAGTTGCATCAACCATATTTTCACAAATAGGCATTACTCCCAACAAATTTTTCTTAAATTTCAATTCTGCAGCAACTTTAATTGCTGCCATTACAGCAGCCGCTCCGGCCATGTCTGTTTTCATGTCCTCAATATACTTTGTTGGCTTTAAGTTATACCCGCCGCTGTCAAAAGTAATTCCCTTACCAATCATCGCGGTATGTTTTCCTTTTTTAGAACCGGTATATTCCAATATCAGCAATTTAGGCGGATTCTGGCTTCCGGCATTTACCCCCAATAAAGAACCCATGCCTTCTTTCTCTAATTCAGCTTTATTCAATACTTTTAATTTCACCGAATTATATTGCCCTGCAACTTGTTTGGCCACCTTTTCCATATAATCCGAATTCACTAAATTTGCTGGCTCATTGACTAAATCACGAACCATGTTAGTTGCTTCTGCAATTATCCTTCCCACAGTTAATCCTTCACTGAAAGCATTAGAACCGGACCACTGTAATGAAACTACACTTAGTGGCTTTTTCTTTTCCTGTTTTTCTTTAGCTAAATATTTGGTAAAATTATAATTTGCCAGCAACAATCCTTCTGCTGCTGCGCGGCCTAACATTTCCGGATTAAATTTATCATTACGTGATTTTTCTACTACGTTGGTGCATAACGAAGAAAACGACCAATTTTTAGTACTGGTGATTATTTTTCCAAGAACCTGGCGTACTTTTTCTACGCTCAAATCTTTCTTTTCTCCTAATCCAATAACCGCAATTTTTTTATAAGAATGGGATGGTAATTTAGTGGAATAAATCTCTCCAAATTTGCGTGAAAATGCTTTTCTTTCTATCGCTGCTTCAACTTCTTCCGCCAATTCCTTGCTGAAAAATTTGCCGTTATCTTTATCTTCCTCAAATAATCCTAAAAATAATACTTCTTGCGCTTTATCCAAATCCTTTGTTATGGTTATCTTCATGTTTCCCCGCTCCGTTTTGTTGCTTGCTGCACTTACGCCGTTAAGAAAATCTTTCAAACTTAACATTCTTCAATGCCACTCCTTTTTTCAATAAAACCTCTTTTGTTTCTAATACTAACTCCTTTAAACCGCAAATATAAAAAGTTTTGTTTTCTCCATCAGCGGGAAGATGCGCCTGAACTCTGCCGGTTGCCCCACCCCATTTTTCCCTAGTTAAGGTGGGGGTATAGGTAAAGTTCAAATGCTTTTTTGCCAGCTGCTGAAATTCTTCATGTAAGAACAAATCTTTTTTCTCTTTCACACTGAAAATAAGTACAAACTTTTTGCTTTTTTGTGTGACAAGATGCTTCTTAAGCATGCCGTATAACGGCGCAACTCCGGTCCCGCCGCCAATCAGCCAGATTTCCTTGTTTTTATCATCTTCTTCAAATACAAAATGTCCAAACGGCCCTTTTACTTGGAAAGTGTCGCCTTTCTTGACTTTTTTAAAAACTTCTGAAGCAAACCCGCCTTCAATGATCTTAATACATAAATCCACTTTGCCTTTTTCTGGTGATGGACTAAGAATAGAATAAGATTTTAATCTGAATTCCTGTCCTTTCTCAATACGTAAAGTGATAAATTGCCCTGCCAAGTATGAAAAATCCTTAGGAATACTTAAAGAAAGTAAAATAATATCATTAGTCAGCTTTGTGTTCCCAAGCACAGTTGTAGTGAAGGAATGTATGGGCATTTATCAAATACTAATATCTTCCTTTAAAAAAGTTCTGGAAAAGAAAATAAGAAAAAATTACGGTGCTCAATATCAATTATTCCGATCCATCACAAAATAGGAAATATTATGAATATTGACACAAACATACTTACCATCATCTGAGGATACACAACCTTTGTACACCAATCCTTGTCCTTTGGATCTGGGAATCTGCTCGGGGTCGCCAAGATAAATCGCATATTCATCAGAACCTAATCTCATCTTGCGTTGTAAAACCTGAGCTGGTAAGCCTTGATATTGGAATGTGTGCACTACTTGTTCCCCTTGATAATTATTTACATATAAATATCCTAGTCCTGCCATACTGCCCATTACGACAGCAGAAATACCTATTGCTTTTTTGTTAACCATTTTTAACCCCAAAAAATAATTTTATTTTATGAAATTATTACATTACATTTAAAAGAATTATCAATCTACAAGAGGTGTTTCCTTACGCCCAATCACTTTCCCTTGCGGAATTTGTCAACAAAGCTGGTAAACTTGCTTGTCGAGGTTTCTTTTTTATATTTTTTTAAGAAATCTTGAACTCTCTTCTCTCCCGTAGGTTCGGCATTTTTCCCTAAAGAATAATATTTTTTTTCCACCATCGAACCCCAAGAAAAGTCTCCTTTCTCTTCTTTTATCTTATGCACTTGAATCTCTTTCGTTAATAATCCTTTCTGCAGATTATAATAAATGCTTCTTTGCGTCGCAGTCGGAAAGATTTCATTGTACATTTTAGCAATTTGATAACCGTAGCCTTCGTCTAAATAATATAAAATCTCCACAATATTCTGCCTAATCTTGCTTTTTATGGGCCTGCCTTTAACCATGGTCAGCTAAAATAGAGTTGATAAATCTCAGCAAAATGATCTTTTGCTTGTTGTACTTGGGAAGTATCTGGAAGAAAAACATAAGCATCATCATCATCATTAAGATTTATTTCAGTTAAATCGGATAATTTTTCGGCGGCATTACAAAGTTGTTCAAAATGATTTCTGAGAACAACATATTCACGACGATTATCTAATAAAGGGCGCGGATCATATCCTTCGCCGCAATGAGCTACAATGGGGCTTTGATACCCTAATATAATACCTTCTCCAGTGAGACCATGGTAAATCACTTCCGTTCCCTTTCTGTTCTTTCCCTGGATTATCAGTATAGCTTCGTTTAGATTCATTCTTATCAAGAAGACCATCCTATTTAAAAAAATTTGGGAAAAACTTCTTGCATACGAGACTTTTTAAAATACAAAAGTTTCCTGCTATTATGTCCAAACCGCTCCTTTCCAAACAAAAACAGAAAGAAATTGCACTCCAACGTATTAAAACCCTGTTTCAGCAGGCAGAAGAGATTTTTCATAAAAACAAAACACTCGCCCATCGATATGTTTACTTGGCTAGAACCATAGCCATGAAAGTGCATGCACAAATTCCGCAGGGATTAAAGAGAAAGATGTGCAAACACTGCTATAAGTACCTCGTTCCTGGCACTAACGCTAGAATTAGAACCAGGGAAGGAAAAGTCATCATTTCATGTTTGGAATGTAAGAAATTCACCAGAATTCCGCTTAAAAAAAGATTATGAAATCTGTCAAAAATATTCTCGCGCTGCTTTGTTTAGCTTCATGTTCTCATAATCCCGCTCTAAGCGGCACAAAGAGTAAACCGCTCGCCCCGGAGAATAATATTTTTCTCGAAGAAAAAGTTAGGGTTGCTCTTAACTCCAAAGATATTTCTCTAATGGAAGTGAAAATAGATGATTGTCCTAAAGGTATGGCTAACATTGACAACCAATATTGCATAGATCAATATGAAGCATCTATCATAGACAAAACAACCGGTGAATTCGCTTCTCCGCATTATATCCCTTCGCAAGAAGATTTTCACGATGCTGACTGGCAATATAATTTATTCAAAAATAAAGCAATACCCAAAAATCAACTTGCACAACTTATTAGGGAAAATCAGCCTCTGGCTATACCTTTAAGGGGAGCAGAACAATTTCCTGATTTTAAACCGGCAGCTATATCGCAGCCAAATAAAATTCCTGCCAGTTATGTCAATAAAATTATTGCTGAACAATCTTGCACTAATGCCGGCAAACGCTTGTGCACGAGAAAAGAATGGTATAAAGCCTGCACTGGTCCAGACGGCCCTTTGCCATACCTAAATAAAAAAGGAGAACAAGTATTCCCTGAAACCTACCCTTATGGCTCTAACTATCTGGCAGGAAAATGTAATGTGGGATTGCATACTGATCGCTGGCCTCCCGGATTATTGGGAAGAAAAAATAACGATGAGATGCTCGATCCACGCATTGGCACTTTGCTTGGTGCAGACAGATTGCCCATGAAGAGGGAAACTGATTCATTTCCTGAATGCATTAATGAGTATGGCGTTTACAATTTACTGGGAAATATCCATGAAATGGTTTCCGATACCCGCGAAGAGAAAACATTCATAAAAGAAAAAATAACTTACGTTGGATCGCATTACGCTCGCTCAGCTTCGGAAAGCTGCGCAGAAGCCACGATTGATCATTGGAAGTATTATGCTGATTACAGTCTCGGTTTTCGCTGTTGCAAAGATATAAAATAAGAATATTGAGAAAGTATTTATAAAAAGAAGTAAGAAGAAAAAACTATGAATCAAAAAATAAAATTTATTCTAAAGGCAGCCCAGTGGTCAGTATTTGCCGCTGTAGTGTACTTTCCCGTCCCTTTAGCAAGTACGTTATATCTTTATCGGCAGAAAGATCCGGATATTGAAATGTATGTGCAAGAAAATCTCGAACAAATTATCGAAAAACAAGAGGAGAAATTGGGGATAACTTACCCCGCGGAACGACCAAAAATAGAATATGTTTTCCCGGAAAAAAAAATTCATCTTGGAGTAATGGGCTTCTATGATGATGGAGAAGATGCCATCTACCTGCCCAGCGGACTTCTTACTCGACCGGAATGGAATGTTGATGATTTTGTTGCAACCATAGCTACTTTTAATAACACTGTGGATGCTAAAAGAACCTTAGATCATGAATTAGCACACTTTTACTTTGATAAAAAAAAAGAAATAAGCTTGGGAGAGGATTATCATATTTTTCAACTGTGGGAATTTTTGCCTGAAGAACATATCGCCAACCTGCTGATTAATGAAAGTATCGCTACATATGTTGAAAACGTTATGAATGGTGAAGATAAAGAGCCATTTGACCTACAAGAATGGCCTTCTGAAGCAAAACAATTTTCCGATGATGTAATATATCGTGGTGGATACGCGTTGGTAAAACCGATTATAGATAAGTATGGTAAAAAGGGAATCCATTTTCTTCTCTTTAATCCGCCAACCCCAAAAGAATTGTTCACTCCGAAAGAATATCAAGAAAAAACATTTGAAAAAATAGCTAAATTGCAATAAAATATTTTATTAAAAAAAATTATTTTTTCCGTTCTGCGTCCAAGAGAATCTTCTTCTCAACTTTGGCAACTGTGTGCCTGATGCTGTCTACTGCATCGGCATTAGCAGAAATTGAATCAATCCCCTGCCGGACTAAAAATTCCGCCATTTCGGGTTTACTTCCTGCCTGTCCGCAAATAGATGTTTTTACTTTATATTTTTTACACACTTGAACTACCTTTGCTATCTCTCCCAGCACAGCAGGATGCATTTCACTGAATAAGTGAGCAATACGTTCATTGTTCCGGTCTATTCCTAATGTCAACTGGGTCAAATCATTTGTACCAAAAGAAACGAAACTAATTCCTTCTTTGCATAAATCTTCAATTATCCAGCAAGCAGCGGGTGTTTCTACCATTATCCCGAAATCAATCTCTTTGCAAGGCTCCAGACCGACCTCTTTCATTAGTTCTTTTGCTTTTTGCAGTTCATCAAGCCGGATAATAAACGGCAGCATTATTCCCACATTATCAAATCCTTCATCATGTAATTCTTTTACTGCCTGAAATTCCGCTCGCAAAATCTTTGGCTCTTCCAACAATCTTCTAATTCCATGCCAGCCGATCATCGGATCAGTTTCATGTGGTTCTTTATCCCCACCTTGCAAATTTCTATATTCATCAGAACGCATATCTGAACAGCGTACCCATACTGGTTTATGTACAAACGCTTTAGCAATCTTACGTATTCCTTCTTTTAATAAATGTACGTAGTCTTCTTCGCGCTTCTGCCGCACATATTCTGCCGGATGGATACCGCCATTAGCGATTATGATTTCTAAACGCACCAAGCCAACACCATCTGCGCCAGTAGAAGCTGCCCGACTGGCAAAATCGGGAAGATCGGTGATAACTTTAATTTCTGTTGCGGTAACCACTTCGGTGCACGGAGAAGCAGGTCCGACTGATTCTTTTTTTGTTTCTGTTGCTTCTATCTTTCCTTCATATACTATTCCCCGAGTAGCGTGCACAGTAATCATCTCTCCATCTTTCAACAGATCAGTAGCATGTTGTGTTCCGACTATACAAGGAGTTCCCATCTCTCGAGAAACAATTGCCGCATGACAAGTCATACCTCCTTCATCAGTCACAATCGCTCCTGCTCGCTGCATCGCGGGAACCATGTCTGGCGTAGTCATGGCCGTAACTAAGACATCTCCTTTTTGCACTTTATTTAGTTCTGAAGGATTATACACAATTTTTACTGGCCCAGTATAGACTCCTGCGCTGGCGGTTTCTCCTTTCAATAAAATTTTACCAGTTTCATCTGCGATATCGGGTCTTTCTACCGTATGCGCCTTAAATGTAGTGACTGGTCTTGTTTGTACGATGAAAACCTCTTCCTTCTCTACTGCCCATTCAGTGTCTTGCGGTTTGCCGTAATGATCTTCTAATTTTTTCCCTATGCGCGCCAATTCTTTTATTTGTTTTTCATTCAGCACTTGCCGGTCTTGCTTATCTTTAGGAATAAGCCGTTTCTCATTTTCTCCCTTATCATTGCGGAATAGTCCGAAATCCTTCTTGCGCACTTCGATTTTTTTGATATCACGGGTTTTTTTGTCAACTAAATAAAGATCGGGATTAACTTCCCCTCCGACAATTAATTCACCTAATCCGTAAATTGCCTCAATCACAATTTCATCCGCATGATTGGTAGAAGGATTTACTGTAAACATTATTCCTGATTTTTCAGAATTAACCATCTTCTGCACTAAAGCAGAAATTAACACTTTGCTATGATCAAATTTATTTTTTACTCGGTAGTAAATTGCTCGAGCCGTAAATAAAGATGCCCAGCAAGCTAAAACTGCAGAAACTACTTGTTGCTTTCCCCTAACATTAAGAAACGTTTCTTGCTGTCCGGCAAAACTGGCTTCCGGTAAATCTTCTGCGGTTGCCGAACTTCGTACTGCAACGAAGACTTCTTTTGGCTCAACTAAATCGGTTGCTTTTTGTTTTTCTGAACCAAGCATCTCATAAGTATACATTATTTCCTCAGCCATATTTTGCGGCATGGGGGTAGAAAGGATTAATTCCTTGATTGTTTTTGATATTGCTTGTAATTTCTCTGTGTCTTCTACTTCTAAATCCTTAAGAAGAGAATATATTTTCTGCTTTATTCCTGTTTTTTCGAGATATTCCCCGAAAGTTTGTGCAGTCACTGCAAAACCATTGGGGACTTGAAGATGCATCTTGAGCATAATCCCTAAATTCATGCCTTTGCCGCCTGCTTCTCCTAAAGAACTCTCATCTAATTCCTTAAACCATTTAACATATGACATCTTTTACCTCTTCCTTAAAAGAAGAGTATGAAGCTTTTAATCTTTGCGGTATTTGTTTATAGCGAGAAAGATGGTGCAAGAACTTTGCTTGTCTTAGGGGATGAAGTTCTAAAAGATTATACTTGTGAATCTTAAGAAAATTCTCCATATTATGAATTCTGATACAATTTTTCTCAAACGAAGAATGGATGTCTAATTTCAAAAGACAAGTAGCATAAAATTTCTGATCTTTTAAGAAAACTGCTCCAACATCAACATTGTCTAGGCTCTCATATTTTGTAGGCTTAACGGAAGCTTCACCAGCAAAGACCCCTTGAAGGTAATGAATTATTGTACTTTGGTTATGAAGAAGAGTTTCAATATCATCTAACATTTTTCTAACAATTAGGTAGAGTATTATGTTAGAATGGTCAATTCTAAGAGAACCTAATTTCATAGTTTTTACCCACCTATTTTCGCAATGTTTATTCCCCGTATACTGAAAAGGTTTGTTTCTAATTTTTGAAGAATTGACGTCAGTATATTGTAACCAGTAACTTTTCGCTTGTATTTCTCTGTCTGAGGTTTCGGATTGATTTTCAATTCTTTTAAGCTTAAAGTTAGATGTGATACTCCAAGACCAATCTAGGTGTTTTATTCCTAGCCTATTGAAGAATTTCATGACCACATTAATCAAACTTGGTTCAGAATTAGTAAATGAAAGATTGCTCTTCCTAATATTGCCTTTAGTCATCTCAGCTTGAAGCAATCCTAACGTATTCATAGTCAATTGATCTAAAGGAATATACCTCGGTAGAACTAGGTAATTATATCTTAGGCCAGTGTTTTTATCTTGACTCTGATTTCTTCCAGTAGGCCAAGAATACCACAATAAAATAGTTCCTTCTGGTACAGTGATATATCTTGGATACCAAATGTCGCTATGTTTATTCTTGGTATTTGCTATCAGAACCTTTTCTCCAAGATAGGCTATATGAAGCGGGTAAGTCTTATTTCCACTTTTCGTTAATATTTCCTTTGGAACAATTTTGCTAAGATCAAGCATCATTTTAGTTGCCTCTGTTTAGTTTAGATTTAGTTTAGAACTTATTTATATATTTTAGCCGAAGTTGTCCAGTGCGGGAGTAGTTAGAACTAGAACCGCTAAAATAATAAAATTTTGAAGAGATAGGAGCTATTGGTGGTTGTCCAGTGGTTGGTAAATTAAATCGGAAGGGGATGAGAATTCCATCATTAGAATCAATCCCTATAACAGTTATATAATCGAAACAGTTATATAACTGACATTCAAAAAAATGAGGTGGATAAAATGAGTATTTTTCATCATTTAATAGAAACAGTTTGGGATGGATATCTTACGTTAAAACGACATCTAGAGAAATATCCGAAAGGTTCAGATTCAAGAAAAAGCAAGGATTATCTGCCGGATTATAAGCAGACACAAGACAGACTTAGACGTCTTGGAAAGGAATTATCAGAGAGAAAAAAATTAATTAATGACGAAGTTAAAACTATAGATAAAAATGTTGAAGATTTGGCAGTTTTAAAAGAAAAAATGTCGGCTTTATTTAAGCTAATGGATAAATTCAGAGAGGATTGTGCTGGCGCAGCAGACGGTACTAATCTCGGGCAGTACGGGGAGGGTTATCTGGATAATATGACCAAAAAAATTCATGCATTTAATGATTTACTAAACACTTCCCATAATTTGCTGAAAGTGATAAATAAAGAGCATCACTTACTGCAAAAAGAAGAAAAAAAATTAGAAAAATAAGTTTATATTTTTATCTTTTTACTTATCTTCGCCGAAATCTTCTGTTTCTTCAAACTTCTGTTCCGGCTCTTCTTCCTGTTCTTCCAATTCTCTTGCAGAAACAGTAGCATACTTTCTATTTTCAGGTTTATCTAATTTTTTAACACTTTCAGCAAACCCAACATTGGCCAAAACTTTGGTAATTCGTACCTTTAGAAAATCGCCTTTCTTTGCGCCAGTAACAAACAGCACAAATCCTTTCACTTTGGCAATACCATCGCCCTTTCCGCCTACAGCAGAAATCATCACATCGTATTCTTCTCCTACTTTTACAGGAGCTTCGGTTTCATTCATATATACATTCCTCCATTAAAATTTATTTAGCTTAAAAAAGAGAGGTTACTATAAAAACGTTGCTTCTTAAACAGTAAAATGGTGCTTTTGAAGTGCAGATAATTTTATATACGCTTTCTGAGCAGAAATACCAATGATTATAGGAATAACCGGAACTATTAGGAGCGGCAAAGATACGGCTGCAAATTATCTTGTTTCTAAAGGATTCACCCATTATTCTTTATCTGATTACATACGGAAAGTTGTAAAGGAACAAGGATTGGATCAAACTGACAGAACAATATTGCAGAGAGTTGCAAATGAATTGCGCGCTACAAACGGTCCTGGATATCTGGCTGAAAAAGCATTAGAGAATTTCCTGCCTGGAAGTAATTATGCAGTAAGTTCCATCCGCAACCCTTCGGAAATCCAAGCACTGAGAAGAAATAGCGGATTTGCTTTAATCTCAATTGATGCTCCCTTAGAAGACCGGTACGAAAGAGCGTTATTAGTAGGAGATAAAAAATTTCAGACTTTTGATGAGTTTGTTGACTCGGAACAATTTGAAAAGAGTATTAATCCTAACAACCAGCAGCTTCATGTTTGTATTAGCATGGCCGATTACACTATTTTCAATCCCGGTGTTGGGGCAGAAAGTAAAAAATTACTGGAACAAAAAATAGATCGGGTGCTTACTGATTTAGGAAATCGATTTGGGAAATAAAATGAATACAAAAAGACTTGACGCAATAAGTAAAGAAGACTGGTACATGGCCAATGCCATGTTAGCTGCGCAAAGAAGTAAAGATCCTAATACACAAGTAGGTGCATGTATTGTTAATCCGTTGGGCGTTATGGTTGCAACGGGATATAACGGTCTTCCCAGAGGATGCAGCGACGATGAATTTCCTTGGTCAAGGGAAGCAGAAAATCCATTAGATACAAAATACCCTTATGTTGTCCATGCTGAATCTAATGCCATCATGAACAAGAATATTGTCTCGCTAGGAGGATGTAAATTATATAGCACTTTATTTCCTTGCAATGAATGTACAAAATTAATAGTCCAAGCAAAAATAGAAGAAGTGATTTATTTTAGCGATAAATACCGCGATAGTAAAGAGTGTATTGCTTCCAGAAGAATGCTTGATGCAGCTAAGGTAAACTATCGACCGTATCAAGGTAAACTAAAAGAAATAACCCTTATTTTTGAAAGCTAACTTGTCAGCAGAGCTTTTGTTTCAATAATTTTATAAAATAACGCCACTAAAATGAGCTATGGCCGCCACTTCTTTAGACAACAAAATAAATAGCATTCTTATGATTAATGGCAGCCCCCGGCGTGAGAAAAGCAATACCCAGTATATTGCCGATTATTTTCTTGAAGGAGCCAGAGAAGCCGGTGCAAGAACTGAAACCGAATACCTTTACGGGAAAAAAATACAATCCTGCCAGGGAGAGTTTCATTGTTTTGAAAAAACTCCCGGTAAATGCATGTATGCTAAAAAAGATGAAGTGCAAGCGTTATGGGAAAAAGCCGTAACTTTCGATTTAATTCTTATCGGTTCCGGAGTGTATGCTAGCTTTTTAACCGGTAAAACAAAAACTTTTCTAGAACGTGTACTTCCTTTATTAGATCCGCATCTTGAAAAAGATGGAAACTCTAATTATGTCGACCCTTCTCCTCCAGAAGGATTATTCAATAAAATTCTAGGATATTTGGGTCCATACGTACTTCCTTCGATTGACCCTAATTTTAATCCTGACACAGTTGGAGAATACCACCATCGGATGAGAGTGGATGAAAAAGGCAATCCTTTTACATTTCCCCCTATTGGTTTTGTTTGTAACTTAACTTCGCCATTTTAACATTCTACTCTCTAATTGTTAGCACAATACCAA
>CAYHVV010000020.1:0-5472 GCA_964360115.1 uncultured Methanosarcinales archaeon
AAGACTCTTTCCAAAACTCTTTCATCTCTTCTGAATCCAGGAATCTGTAAACCGGAAGCTAGAATCTGCCTTGCTTGACTCTGCGCGTTCATGTTTGCCGTCTGCACCCAGAAGATGCTAAAGACCACTGATCCAATGACCAAAGCCAGAGTATATATCAGTGCCTGCAATAACAAGGAAGGAGTGAATGCTCCACGAAGTATGCTTCCTACTACGTTCGGAGCGCTTAACCAGTACACCACTCCACTGGCTGGAGAACTTCCTGAAAAAGTACCTAAAATCGGGTGTCCCCATCTTTCAAATAACGTTGCAAACAATTGCACGTTCGCCAGTAATGCTGCCATTAAAATAACTGGAATGTTGGAGGTGTAAAAGAAATTTAACGGCCATCTGATTCCCTGTCCTCGAACCCTGCCGAAAGATAGGGGAATTTCCACTTTCATCGATTGAGCATAGACTGAAATACCAAATACTAACACCGTAGAAATAACTCCTGCCAATTGCAGACTAGCTGTAGTTACGTCTCCACCGACAATAGATTGGAAAAAAGCGGGTATTGCTCCTGCAGAGATGTCGGGATTAGTAGGCGAAGGAAGAAAATTAAACATACGGATAAATAATTGCTGTGAAACTCCTGCCGCAATAAATAAACTTATTCCTGAACCAAAACCCCACTTGCTGACAACTTCGTCCATGCACATGATCATGATTCCACCCAAAAATAATTGGAAAATCAACAATACTTCTAATTGCCCATAGAGTGATGTTCCAACTAAAGAATTTGATGGAGCTAATCCTCCCATCAGAACATAAATAGCTGATTCAAAGATAACAAAAAATATTCCTAAAATCTTGTTCAAGCCCTGAAATTTTTTCTTCCCTTCAGGAGTGGCTAAATCTAATTTTAGCATGCCTGTACCGGAAAGCAGCTGCAAGACAATAGACGAAGTTACTAATGGACCTATACCTAAGGAAATAATACTTCCGAAAGATGCTCCTAAAATTATGGATAAAAATTCAAATTGTTGTAAGGCGTTTTCACCAAGCCCATACAAGGGAATAAATCCTAAGACAAAGAAAAAGACTAGAATCAATAAAGTCCATTTTAACTTCTCTTTAAATGAAAGGCGTTGTTTTGGCCCTTTCACTTCAGGAAGACTGGATATGATTTTGTCAAGGAAAGACATTTTATGCCTGCTCTTTAGTTTCTCCTGCAGAATCAGAAGCAGTAATTACTTCTCCACCGGCTGCAGCAACTTTTTCTGCTGCACCAGCACTGCAAGATCCCACTGTAATTTTTAATTTAACAGACGTTGTTCCAGTACCAATTAATTTTGTATACCCTAACTCTGCCAAATCAAGAGCATAAACATTTCCTTCTTTATGAGCTTTTCCTTGCTTGACTAATTTTGTGACTCTGTCAGAAGTAAAATAACTAAGATTTACTGCTTTTACTACAGTTCTGCTTTTAGAAGTAAAGCCGTGTTTTCCCAGGATATGTCCTGCTTTCACGTACTTCATCTTCATATGGCCTGCTCGCTTACCGGAACCAGCATTACCGCGTCCTCCGCGAGAACCTGCGCCTCTTCTTTTCTTACGGGCTCCACCGCCGTGCGTACTTCCGCCCCGGTATTTGCCGACTTTCTTTCGTTTGTAAGTTACCATTTTTATTATTTTAAAACATTAATTATTATTTACTTTTTATTTTTTGAAATATAAATTATTCAACAACCCCTTCATTTCTTTATATGAATGTTCCGAAATGTTATTATTCCCTTCAGATATTCTTTGCATTACGTCGCCGTAAGAAGAGTTCGGCGGAACTATTCCCCCCAGCCATTGGTGAAGCGCGGGAGCAACATAAGGTTTTAATGCTTCTAACACCACCCCTTGTTCTGGAGACAAAGATAACGATTGAACTGCTGTTGGAAAGTTAGTTGAAGAGTTATTTTGCGCACCGCGCCCTGCGGGCGCTTCCTGCTCGCTGACGCTCGCACCACGACGTACCCCACGGACGCGGTCACGATCATCGAAGTAACGTACATTGGTGTAGAATCGTGAATCAACATCGAAACTGAACAGCCAAGAGGCCCGCGCAATTGCGCCTGCTTCTGCTTGTTTTTGAACGTAATCTGAATTCAGAACAAAAATTTTAGTTTCGCCAATTTTAGCATTCTTCAGCATCTTCATGTTCTTAGCAAAATCGTCGCCTTGACCGTAAACCCGCTCGGCAAACTTTAGTTCTTCTTGGTTCAGTTTAGCATATTCTGCTGGAGTTGTGCCTATGTTTAAATAAGACCATTCCGCTTCATTGCCGGATAAGCGTAGGTTAGGTAAAGTAACAAGCACAGTATCGTGAGCTGCGATAGCTTTTTGAACATCTGCCTGGCTTGGACGATAATTGCCATCACCAACCAATTGCTTAAATGCATCATCAATATTTTGCAGAACGGGATTATGAGCTTCTCTGGTTATCGCCAAAGTTGGCGTTTTGTCAGCACCATCAAGAAAATATACTTCTCCGTCGGCAGTATAAAATCCATGACCACATAATTCTTTGTTGATTCTGCGTTCGTTCATCAGTTGATCAACATACAGCATAGTGCCTGGCTGAAGCTGTTTATACGCATCCCGTAAGTTTCCAGTGATTGTTTCTAATGTCATTTTTCTACAGCATCCTCTTCACTAAATCGTTAATTTTCTCGCCGCGGTATCCTAATCCTCCGCCAACTTTAAAAGAAGTTTTTATTCCTTTTCTGCCAAAGCCCTTTAGAGGAGGATTTAAAGCAAAATGTCGCTTATATTTTTTTCCGTTAATCTCAACTGATTTGCCCCGGCCATCTGAAAGTTGTCCGCGCTTATGCACTAATTCTGCAAAAGTAGCTTCATCAATTTCTCCCCAAGTGATATAATCTTTAACTTTGAACAACATCCCGTTATATGTAGGGGTATCTTCGATAACCACGCAATGGTTTTTGCGATTCAAGTTCAACATCATCAAGGTTTCCTTGACTGGTTTAACTACTTTAACCATACCACGAACGAGCACTACTGCCAATTTTCCTTTTGATGTTTTGTGTTGAGTCATTTTGTTTTTAGTTGATTAAGGTTTTTTATGCAACCATTACCGGTTCAATCTTTTCTTCGGTATCTTGATCCTGCTTCATCTTTCCTTCGACTACGGCAAGTTTTCCAACATGTTGAGGTTGAACTTTAACTTCTGTCAACTTCTTTAATGCATCTACTAAAGCAAAAATTAAGTTTGGTTTTGTACCAGTCTGACCTTTAGTCTTGCTCCAGATATCCTTGATTCCAGCAAGAGCTAATATTTTTGCACATTCCTTTTCAATACATAATCCTTTTCCTTGTGGTGCTGGCATTAATTTTACTCGTACTGATCCGCAGCGGCCTTCCACTGCAAAAGGAATAGAGTTTGGTTCAGTCGCGCCTGCTTCCCAGCTGCCGCATCCTCTTCTAATTCTTATTAAATTAATTCTTGCGGTACGCTTAGCTTTATCACGAGCTGGAACGGTTTCTTTACTTTTGCCCATTCCCACCCCGACATAACCATTCCGATTTCCGATGACTGCGCATACTTTAAAGTGAATCTTATTTCCTTCTTTAGTTTTCTTTTGAGTTTGCTTGAAGATACGGCGCTGCCCTCCTCCAAACTTTCCCTTTGCTTGACCGATTAATAGTAAATCTTCCTCCATGTTTGGAAGAAGCTGGTCAACAATTCCTGCTTCCATGATTTGGTATCCTTTGTTAAAGATCTCATCAATATCGGTGATTATTCCGTCCTGCACCATTTTACCGAGAGCGGTTTTTGGTTTCCAAGTTTTTTCTGGAGCTGGGACTGATTCTATCTGTTTTGCTACTTTCAGGTCTTCTGCTCCAGGTAATTCGTCTTCTGCCATTTTTTTCACATTCAATTATTATTTTATTTTGATATTATTTTTCTTTGATTATTTATTTTTATAGAGGATTTTGAAAATTTATTCAAAATCCTTCTTTGAAGGCTTTGTTCAAGCCTTCATTAATTTTTGTTTAACTTGTGCAAACGCTGAGCTTATACTTTCTGGCGCCGCATTGCTTTTTAAATATTGCGCAAACTGGACTTTATTATGTTCGTTATGTGCGCCTTTCATTTTTCCAGCATAATCCTGAATATGTGCTCCTTGAATTTTTTTGTCATCGGGAAATAAATCTTTTCCGCTGTGTAAAACATTAACACCTGCGTCAAGAACTCCTTTCAGGAAAGCATAATATTTTCCTTTGTGTAAAGGAGACTTGAATCCAGTATCAAAAACCATTTCGCCCTTATACTTTTTCTCTGCTACTTTTTTCCCCAATAAAAATCCGGTTAAGTAAGCAGCAGGAAGATTTTTGCATGAATACTGCCATCCTGATTTGCGGAGAACGGAAGAATCTACGCCGACTAATACTTTATCTCCTTTCGGAGTGAATTCTACTAATTGAGCAATTACTCGTTTATTAGTAAAGCGTACTACTAATCGTCCTTTGCGGGATAATAATAACTTTAGGCGCTTCAAGTAATTAGTCTTGTTTTCGCGCTTTCGGCTGTACATTACGGTTCGTGGTTTTCGGTTGACCATGGTGTGTGTTTTATTTCATAATTATTTTATGATAATTATTTGCCGCCACTTTCAATCAAGTGGTGCTCTTTGAGGTAGAGCTTGATGTGACGCTTGTTTCTGAAATATCCTCCTTTAGATTTTGTATATAGCATGCGGTAATTGTTAGTGGAAAGTAAACTTTTATCACGAAGTTCTTTCAATAATACGCGCTGCGCACGCACTCTGATCATCCATTTTTCTTTTCTGGTTACGATGGAATTTTTTGATCCTTTCCTGCTCCCTTTTCCTCTCTGTCTTCCCTTACTCTTCTGCTGAGCTATTTTGCGCGCTCCGCCGCGAGAATGTTGATTAACTTTTGCTTTTGATATTTTTCCTACAGCAATAAGACCGCGCATATCAGAGCGAGTGATTGCTTTTTGAATGTCATCTAAGGCATCTGGTGAAAAAACTACTTTCTTCGGTGAAACGTTCAAGATTTTTGCTGCAAGTTTCTTTTTATTTTTCATGGTGTGTGCCTTTTAATGTGATTATTGCTTCTTGGTAATAGTTTTTTCCCTCATTTCATGTTCTTTCGTTCCTTTAGGAACGTCACGAACAGAGTGACTTGACTTAGCATGTTCTTCCACATCAACTTCTTTCGCTTCAGGTTTTTTCTTTTCTTCTTTTTCTTTCTGAGCGCGTTCTTCTGCTTTTTTCTTCTTTTGTTCTTCTTTTTTGCTTGCTTCTGTTGCTCTTTTTTTCCGCCATTCTTTCCGTTGTTCGAAATCTGAAACTAATTTTTTTGCTGCAGTGCTCGCATCTTTGACATTTAGTAAAGTAATTTTTTTCTGTTGTGCCATTTCTAATAAGGATAATTTCTTCTTGTTTCCTACAC
>CAYHVV010000020.1:5482-15549 GCA_964360115.1 uncultured Methanosarcinales archaeon
ACACTTGCTGCGATGATTGCTCCTTGAGTTTCAGGATTTACAACTTGCAATTCTCTCATGTTGTGTACTACTACCATCTGCAAACCAGATTGGTGCAGCCCTCGAACTTCAGCTGGAGCCCCATAACCCGGGTTAGGCATGGCCGGTCTGCCACAGTGCATCTGACGCACTTTAGAATGTCTTCCGCGGGGGAATCTCCATCTGACTTTTACTCGTGCAGAAAAATTTGATTCTTTCACCACGAAATCTGGCTTTTTCATGTCCTTTCTCAGTTGTAGTAATTTTTCTTTTATCATAGTATTATACTTTCATGCTTTTGTCTCCTTTGTGAGTGATGTAACACCCATCTTGGAAAATTCTTCGATCGCGATTAGTAATTCTGCAGGCAGTTTCAATGTTAGCTGCAGTCTGTCCTGCAACTTCGATATCTGCGCTGCTTACGGTTATTTCTTCTCCATTGACTTTAACTTCTGCTCCTTTTAAGATTTCAACTTTTCTAGGGACAGCTTCCCCTAAAAAATTCTTGATTACGAGTTCATGGCCAGCTACGGATACGTTCATCGGGAAATGACCTGAACAGATTCTTAATTTATACAAATATAATTCCTGCACTCCCTTGACCATATTTGCAATATGAGATTCAAAAGAACCCATTATTGTTTTTTCTCTTTTAGTAGCTTTTGATGCAAATAATACTACTTTGTTTCCTTCAAGAGACACGGCGATTTTAGGATGTAAAAAATTCCGGTTTACTTCTCCCTTCGGTCCTTTAATCGTTAACAGGTTGTCAACTAAATGAGCAGTTACGCCTGGCTTCAGTTCGATTTCCCGTTTTAAATCTTCTTTCATGGTTTGATTTGGATTAATTTATTATTTATTGATTATCTTTTGATTACTAATCAATAACAGTATGCGATAAGCCTTCCTCCTGTTTGCTTGTCTTTTGCTAAATTGTGAGTTACTAAACCTTGTGGAGTGGAAACAAAGATGACACCGAAATCCTTTGCTGGCAAGTATCTCTTTTCCCACTTTTCGAATTCATGCTTGGCTGTTGAAAATCTTGGCTTAATGACTCCACACTTGTTGATGTTTCCTAAAAGGTGTACTTTCAGTACTCCGCCTTTCCCATCATCCATCTCTTCAAAAGAGCCAATGTATCCTTGCTCATTCATGAGAGTAAAGACTCTTTTTATGATAGATGAGGCTGGCTTAATCAGTACTTCACGCTTTCCTACTTTTTCCGCGTTTAGGATTTTCGTCAACGCAGCCGCCAATGGATCATTAAACATTTTTTGTGTACCTCATTAACTATATTTCTTGAAGCCAATTTCAGGGCCCATTTCTCGGAAGCACTGTCGGCAGATATGTAAGCCGTATTTGTTGATGTGTGCTCGTGTTCGTCCGCAGTTGCGGCATTTTCGCAATGCAATTCCGCATGATCGCGGTTTAGGACTGTTAAATTTGATATACTTTGCTTTCTTGACTGGTTTATTATCCAGTTGAGTGAATGCTTTTTTATAGTCGCTGGTTGTCATGCTTAATGAACCTCTACTCCTAATTTTTGGACAAAGGAAATTGCTTCTTCCTTGCTAATCAGATGAGTTTTACCTACTGGAGCTGTTTTTAAAATCCTTTTCCTTACTCTGAATCCTGGGCGCTCTAGAGTTATTGCTGCTTCCAACCCGATGATCTGTAATTCAGGATCATACTCTAATCCGGCGATATCAATATATTCGGGAATTCCAAAGGAAAAATTCCCTTGATTGTCAAAGTTACGTTGTTCTAAGGCATTATCTTTAGCAGCAACTAGGCGCTTCAAGAGCTGTTCACAATCCTTACGTACTGTTACTTTGCAGCCGATAGCTAAACCTGGACGCAAACCCCAACCAGGAATACGTTTCTTTGTTATTGTTTCCACTGGTTTAGTGGAAGTGATTTTGTGTAATAGTTTAAGCCCTTTCTTAAGCAAGTCTTCGTTCTTTCCCGCACCAATATTTAAGGTGATCTTCTCGATGCGAATTCCCTTCATGACATTGTTTGCGGTTTTCATGTTGTTAGTTTTTCTTAGTTATTTTTCTTGATTGTTATTGATTTTTATTCTAAACTTATTTCTGATTCTTTATCTCCCACTACGAAAAGATAATCTTTTGCAGTGTCAACATCTGCTCCATCAACAGTATAAGTTGCTTCTACACCTTTGATTTCTTTCAAAACTCCTACATCTCCGGCGTGTTTTCCTTTAATCAGGAATACTTTTGCACCTTTCTTAGCATGAAATATTTTAGTAACACTGATGGCGGGAAGAGCAACAACGAAAGTATCTCCAACTTGTGCTTTTGCATCACTAATGATATTGTGGCCGTCGTGAAGGTTGAATTGAATCTTTCCTCCTTTCAGTGCAGTCTTGCCTACTACTTTTGCTAATTTGACAGAAGATTCCTTAGCGGAGATTTCTGTTAATCTTAATCTTCCTTTTTTATCTAAAAGCATTCTGTATTGCTTCTTTATTTTAGGAACAGAAAGTACATCAAATAGGCCTACAATAAATCGATGATCAGTTCTAGCTACTCCATCAACCAAAACATCTTTATTGCCGATAATCTTTCTGGCTTCGCCCATGGTGGAAGCTACTTTCAATTCATCACGCAATAGCAAGCCAAGAGGCATGCCGTATTCCAACGAATGAGCTCCTGGACTAGGACGAAGAGTAAAGATGTTTGTTTTTCTTCGTACAAACCAGGTTCGTGGTGCTGCGATGAGTTTTAAGTGATTTTTCATTGTATTTCAACTCCTTGAAATGCTTGAAAATGTTTCATTTTCATTGTTTACTTTCCCCGCTTGATTTTGATTTGGCCTTTGATTGTAATTTTTCTTTTCCTGCCTTACGTCGCTTATCAGACATATCCAACGCAACAATCATTAAGTTTGATGGACGAAGAGGCACTGGCACTTTGGTACCATTCTTTTTGGTGTAATCCATGCCGGTTACAAAAACGCGTTCGCGTTTTAATTCCACTCGTTCTACTTTTCCTTCTTGTTTTCTGAACTTACCACGCAATACTTTTACTTTGTCGCCTTTGCGAACCTGCATAGCTCGAGTGCCTTGTTTCTGACGTAATTCTGGAGATAAATGGACATGAACTAGTTTCTGCCGTATGTGAAGAGGAGCATTATATCTAAACTTGTGCTGTTTGCGCGATTGGGTGCTTCTTTTCCAACTTGTTGAAAATTTTTTCTTTTCCATGTTATATACCTATACTATCATGCTCGCTATTTTTGCTACTGCTGGCCATCGCTCAGCAACTTCTTTTGCTATTGGTCCCTTGAAAATAGTTCCCTTTGGGTTTCCTTTTTCGTCTTTCAATACTATTGCAGCATTATCTTCAAATTTGATTCTAGTTCCGTCAGCTCGGCGATATTCTTTTCGCTGACGTACTATAACAGCAAATACTACTGTTTTTCTCATTTCTAATTTTCCTTTCTTCACAGCAGCCATTACTAAATCGCCCACTCCAGCAGAAGCAATTCTTGCTTTGACGGTCTTTGATCCGACTACGGAAAAGATTTTGATTACTTTTGCACCGGAGTTGTCACAGGTATTTACTCTTGCCTCAACCGGCAGTCCTCGTGTTACATGACTTTTAAGTGCTTTCATTCTTCTTCACCTGCTTCTTCAGCAGCGACCTTCTTCTTTACAATTTTCTTCCCTGGTTCTTCTGCACCAAACTTGTGCTCAATTTTTCCTTCTTCGAGGATTTGGATTATAACGTGGTGTTTAGTTTTACTTAATGGTCTGGTTCTTGCTACCAACACTTGCTGACCAATTTGTGCATCAAGACAAGGGGGATTGTGCACCCGCAATCGGGATCTTCTCAAAGCAAACCGCTCGTACTTAGGAATGTAAGAAGACCTATTCCATACAATAGTTGCAGATTTATTAGTGTCTTTCTTGACAACTTTTCCCGTCAATAATTCTTTCTTCACTACTAACCCGCCGGTAAACGGACAGTTTTTATCGTAGTATTGACTATCATAAGCGCGTTCTGGCGCTGCTATTCCCAAAACTTCTTTCTTTACTTTCATCATTTTGTGTTTTCTCTTATCCTTTGAGCCGGTCTTCCGGCCGCTTTGCGATTACTTCACCGGAAATTATTTTCCCGCTTTTCATCAGCTTAAATGTAACGATCTGTTTCATCAAGACAACGTCTTTGCCGTTATCCTGAGCAACCGTAATCGTTTCTTTGGTCTCGTCGATGATTTTTCCTTTTATCCCAAGATTGCTTTTATTCTTGGAACTCACTATTTCTATCGCTTCTCCGATCAGTTCGTAAGGAAATATTTCTTTTCGAGCCATAGTTAAACTGCTCCCACCGAAATCCGCTTGATCTCGATGAGTTTAGGCAACTTCGATGGTTTCTTCCGGAAACCCCATACCCACCAATGCTGCCTTCATTCGTGACTTATGATCACCCTGAAGTTCAATTTGTCCCGTCTTGGCTGTGCCACCACAGGCAAATTTTGATTTCAAGGCTTTGAATATTTCATTGACATTCGCTTCTTTCTTTATGCCGCTGATGACCGTATACTTCTTGCCGAACTTTCGCTTTTCTATGGTCACTGTGATTTTTTGTTGCTCACGGGCAATTGCTTCACAGACGCACAAGTCCTCTGGAAGCCCACATTGATTGCATACGCCAACCATGTTTATTGATGCTGTACCTCGCGCTCATTCAGTAAAGTCAGGATACGGGCAATATTTTTTTTTGTCCGCCTTACTTTTCCGGAACTTGCAGTTCCGGTTCCTGCTCCCACTTCAATCTTTAATTTTAATAGTTCCTTTTTAAATTCTTTCAATCTGCTGTTAAGTATGGGTGTTTGTTGTTCGCGCAACTCTTTCATTACTTTCATGAGTCGCTCACCTCGGTTGCTGTTTCTGCTACTTCGACAGATTCTGGAACATCTACAGTTTTTACTTCTGAAGATTCCTTTTTAGTATCTTTTTTATCTGCTAATTTCTTGGTGCTTCTCCTTTTCTTATGGGCAGCTTTTGCTGGCGCCGCAATTTCTTTTTCTACTGGAGCCACAACTTGTTCTGGTTCTACTAATAACGTTATTTTATCAGGAAGTACAATATCTGGAGGCATAATAGCTACTTTAACACCAATGATACCACTTTTCAGCAATGCAGATTTCTTAGCCTTGTGAACTGAAAGTGCTACATCACCGCATTTCTTCAAATAACCGGTGTAAAAACGCCAGCTCTTTGCTCTTGCTCCGGGAATCTTACCGGAAATGTTAATTTCTATTCCCAATGCTCCAGCATTCATGACGTTTTCCATCATTTTGTGTCCTACACCCTTGAATCTTGCTGAACCGAATCGTTCTAAAGATGAAACAATTCGTTCTGCAACAATATTAGCATTAAGGAAAGGATTGGAAACTTCACTGATTTCAATTTGAGGATTTTCCAAGTTGAATTTTTCTTTCAGAGCTTTAGTAAGGGAACGAATATTTGCTCCCCTGGAGCCAACAATTAAACTTGGTCGGCTGGTATGAATAACTATTTTTTCACCTAAAGGTATTTTTTTCAAGGAAATGGTGGAAATGCCCACATTACCAAGAGTTTTTTCTACATACTTTCGAATGTAATATTCTCGAGTTCTCTGTGCTACAAATGTTCTTTCAATCATTTTCTTACACCTGGTGATCGTAATGAACCCTTCTTCTGTAACTCTTCATAGAAGTTAGTTACTTGTTCAGTATCTTTACGTTCTTTTTGAAGACGATTTAATTCGGCAGCTTTTTGCTGTGCTTTTCTTAATAAATCTGAAGGTGATGGTTCTTCTACGACTGCTGATTTAGCTTTCATCGCAGGTTTAGTAGCTTGGGTTGGAGCAGGTTCATGCTTGTGCTCGTGATCTGCATGATTGTGATTATGATCTTGACCTGATTCATGCACATGGTTGTGTGCAGGAGTATGTTCTTGCTTAGTTGCAACACTTTCTTTATGTTCTTTCGTTCCGCTAGGAACGTCACGAACGGAGTGACTTGTCTTAACTGGAGCAGTTGCTTCGGTAACTTTCTTATTAGCAACTCCTCGTTCTTTAACTTCAACTTCAACATGAGTTCGCTTGGTTCCAGTTCTATGTCTTCCGCCACCGAAAGGGACGGGGGCACGATTTGCAACCAATTTAGTAATTTTCAATGAACTAGTGTTCAATCCTTTGAAATGGGCATTTGCTTCCACTGATTTCATGAGTTTTAATATTTCTGATGCGGCCTTGGTTGGATACCTACCTGAAGACATTCCTTTTTTATGTCCGGTGTTGCGTATGAATTTCTTGAATGAAACTGGTCTTTTCAAATCAACTACTTCTTCCAAGTATTTCTTAGCATATGAAAGATCCTTGTAACGCAAAGAATCACATATTTCGATGCAATGCTTGGTTGAAACTGGCAAGTTCAATGCTTTCGCTGCAGCAAGATGTCCAAGTTCCGTTTTTGAGTTTGTGGTAACCATAGTTTTATGTTTATCTCGCAGAGACTGCTTTACTTGATCTGGTAGCCCCAATACCTGCTGCGCTGTGCGCTACTCCTTTTCTGGTAGGAGAAAATTCTCCTAAATAATGACCTAACATGGAAGCAATGATAATAATTGGAAGATATTCTTTCCCATTGTAAACGCGAAGTGTCTTTCCGACCATGGCTGGAAGAATAATCATATCTCGGCAGTGGGTCTTGACATTATTTTCTCCTGCTTCGATACGCAGCATCAAACTTTTCTGTGCTTCAGTAAGACCTCTCTTCAAGGATCTTCGCTGGCGTGAAGGAACAAGTTTCATGAATTCTTGTAAATCTAACTTGCCTGCGTCTTCTTCCAATTTTCCTTTCCAAGTTAATTCTTTAGCCATTTTTGATTGTTATCTCCTTATTTCTTCCTTCTACCCGTTCTTCGCGGTGCAATCTTACCTGCTTTTCTTCCCGGAGGAGCATCTCTAGGTGATTGGGTAGGCCGCCCTTTGACGTGGGAACATTTTCCACCAAAGGGATGATCAACTGCGTTCATAGATACCCCACATACGATTGGATATAATTTGTTTCTTGCCCGCATCTTATGATATTTAAATCCTGCTTTAAGGAAAGGTTTGTCTAACCGGCCGCTTCCTGCAAGAACTCCAACAGATGCTCGACAATCTGGCTGGAATAATTTTTCTTTTTTTGAAGGTAATTGCACTCGTACTGCTTCTTCAGTCTTTGATATAACCCTAGCAGATGAACCTGAAGCGCGGACTAACTTCCCGCCATCAAGAGGCTGCAGTTCAATATTGTGAATTAAAGTACCTTCAGGTATATCGCGCAAATGAAGAACATTTCCGATTTTTACATCTGCGCTGCCGACAGCAATTTCGTCGCCTACTCTAATTCCGTCTGGTGCAAAAGCTAACCCTCGATCGCCAGTTAAATAGGAAACTTCAATCAGTGGCGCGGAATGTCCTGCGCAATGAATAATATCAGTAACCATGCCTGAAGTTTGCAAGGCGTAATGTTTGACTCTTCCTTCATAGCGGAAACTAGGCGCGCGATACCGCGGTGTTCCTTTTCCCCGTCTTTGTTGGATTAAGTTCTTACCCATGTTACACCTAGATTAACCCTAAATCTGCGCTTACGTCTGAAGCCAGATTTTCTGGACTTAATTTCACATACGCTTTCTTTACACCAGTGAATGAATTATCGATATTGACTTTAATCACTTTTACTTTATATAATTCTTGGACTGCTCTCTTTACGTCTGCTTTGGTAGCAGAAGCAGAGACGGAAAATACTAATTTGTTGTCTGTTTCAATTTGACGAATATTTTTTTCTGTAGATAGCGGAGCCTTGATAACAGCGTAAGGATCAAATAAATCTTTTACTGATTCAGTTTTCATTTGTTCAGCTTCCATTTGATTTTTTTTCTTCGTCATTTTAGTATTAAATCATTATAGGAATAATTTTTCGTCAGCTATTTTCTGCACGGCTTTTTCCGTCCATAAAGTTACTCGTCCCGCATCTGCACCTGGAGCGAGTAATTCTGCATTCAGAGCCTTGACTTCTACTACGTCAACTCCCGGAACGTTCTTTGCTGCATTTAATAACGGACAGTCACCGCTGGTAACTATTAATACTCCTTTTTTGAACCGGTATTTTCTCCCTCTCATTTTACCTATACCGGCGCGAACTTTTTTCTGAGATGATCGTCCTAATTCTTCTGCAAATCCTAAATCTAATAACAATTTTTCTGCTTCTTTTGTTTTGGAAATTGATTCTACTGCACCATTTACCACAAAAGGATATTCAGCAGGTAATTTGTGTCCCCTCTCTGCTACTACTTCTTTGAGAAGAGTTGCTGACATAGCGGAACGGATGGCCTTACGGTTTTCTTTTTTGTTGATTTTTCTTTCTAAAACTTTTTCTGCTTTAGGAGGATGACTGCGTCGTCCACCTACAGTTTGAGGAGAAAATGTACCCACCCAGTTAAATCTGGTTCCCCGACGAGAAAGAATTTTTCTATTTACCCTGCTGATACCGAAACCATAACATCCGCGATACTTTCGACGGCGTTTGCTTAATTTTGAAGAGTGACGTAATCCTGCTAATGGATCTGAACCATATGCTTGACGCGCTTTGCTCCATAAAGAATGAACTGCGCGCTTAATCAAATCAGGACGGAATTCTTCTTTAAACTGACTAGGCATATTCATGTCCCCGGTTTTCTTGTTTCCGCTATTGACGATTGGAAGTTTCATCTGTTGCCTCCGGCAACATTGAAAATTCTACTTCTATTACCAGATGCAATATTGCTTGTTGCGATTAGGATTTTCATCTTATGCTTTCACCGATACGTATTTTATCTGAGGAGCTTCTTTAGTCATAGAATGATCTGGTCGGATTGACTTAGTTAATACGACTGGCCTTTTTTTGACTCCACTTACTGAACCCCGGACTAAAAGATAATTATTTTTTACTACACCATATTTGGTAATTCCGCCGGCAGGAGTAACTTCTGCGCCGTTTTTTCCTATTTTTAGAAGCTGTTTATTATATTCTGTCCGAAGATGGAAACCCATTTTACCTGATTGCGCTACGCTGAAGCGTACGCGATTAGGGTGCCATGGTCCAAGAGTTCCGATACCCCTTTTGGTTTTCTCGGCTTTATGCTGTCGGATGGGAACACCAAATCGCTTAACGGTTCCCTGAAATCCTTTTGCTTTAGTAATTCCGTGAATGTCCAATGATGTACCTGCTTCAAACACTTCTTCTACTCCAAGATCTTTTCCCAGAACTTGTTTTGCGTAGACTAGTTTTTCTTCCTTGTTCCCACCGAGAGCAATTTCCAATAATTTTGGTTTTTTTGTCCCAATATCTGCTGCGGAAGGATTAGAATGAACGAGAAGACGAAGATCTTCAAAATCAGTGAAATTGTCAAAAGTCTTGGTTGCTTTTTTCTTGGGCAATTGTATTTTTTTGCCTAAGTGCTTGGACAGATTTTCTGCCCAGACACAGCCTGCTTTTCGCACACCATTAAGATGTTTGTTATAGAAACATATGCCTGCCACCGTCATTGGCGGACAATCGATAATGGTTGAAGCGACGCTGACCTCTTCTCCTTTGTTAAGAGAGCGAGGACGATTGTCAATAACTTGGATATGCGTCATACCTGCTTTGTAGCCGACAAATCCTAATGGTCTGACTTTGCTTTCAGGAGCCCACGATCTAAGCCTAGCTACAGAATGTTTAGCTCTACGTCTAGGCCAAAATTGAATACTTCCATGTCTTGGTGCGCTTGGTTGTCCCATTGTTGTAATTGCCTATTTATGGCTTCCATCTTAAGAATCACAAGTGATTAGTGATGGTCACCTTTTCAGGCGGTTTGCTCAAATTATTTAATTAGTTGCCTAATCAGTGTAACTTAAGCTTATTTTTACTAAGTTTCTCTTTTGGGATAAGGGTTATTTATAAATATATCGATTTATGGTATGTGCATAGCTGGTCTGTCGTCGATGGTTTATAAATACCAGTTTACAATT
>CAYHVV010000021.1:0-14924 GCA_964360115.1 uncultured Methanosarcinales archaeon
AGATTTCTATACAGTAGGATATAGATTGTTAAAAAAAATCAGCTATGCACATACTTACGAGAAGAAAGTTTATAAAGAAACGGTCTATTTTTAGTTTTAATACATATATGGGTAATTATATGTTATATAGGAGGAAATAAACAATGGACAGATTTAACCGCAACGGCAATGCCGGTGGATTCCAAAGGAACAATAACTTTGGCCCACGTGAAATGCATAAAGCAACCTGTTCTGAATGTAAGCAAGAATGCGAAGTACCATTCAAGCCTACTGAAGGAAAGCCAGTTTTTTGCAGAGAATGTTACAAGAAAAGAAAAAGTTACTAATTTTTCTAATCCAAGTATACATCTAAATTTTAATTCTTTTTTTTTATTTTTGATATGAAAATTATTTAGTAATTTCTAAATAAGGGAAATGTTATCCAAAGGCTTCCCTTCTTTTGTACCATGTATAACATCTGCTTTTTTCATTTGAGACATGAAAACTTTCATAACACTGTCTTTTTTGATGTAAATATCCCATGATTTTTTGAAATTCTTCGCAGTAAGGTCTCCCGTAATAGTGATTAACATCAATGAAGTATCTGGCGGACTGGCCATTTTCTGGTTTTTAAATTTTTCAATAACAGTTTGCACTAATTGATCTACTTTCAAAACATCCAATACTTCAACCCCTATCATAATGGCATGAGCTATGCCTTTTTCAGTTTTGAACTCTGCTGTTTTTAGAGAAGTAATTTTATTTTCCATTGTTTATCACCTTTTGTATTAAGCTTTTCTTCTGTACTAAAAGGATTTATAAATCTTCTTTACGAGATTTTTTGAAAGATAAATCTCTCACTTCTAAAATAACCTTTAGCCTATCTTCTTTAGCAATATTTTTAATAAGGGAAGTATTCATTAAAAGAGTATGGAAATAGAATTTGATTTAAACAAATCTGTGGAAGAAAATGCTTCTAAGTATTTTGAAGAATCAAAAAAAGCCAAAAGAAAGCTGGAAGGAGCAAAAAAGGCTTTGGCAGATACTAAAAAGAAATTAGAATTATTGCTAAAACAAGAATCGAAATTCCTGGAAGAGCAAGCGGAAAAACTGGTTAAAAAAGAAAAAAAGCGAGAATGGTATGAAAAATTCCACTGGTTTATTTCTTCTGAACGATTCCTCTGCCTTGGCGGAAAGGACGCTACTTCCAACGAATTAGTGATTAAGAAACATACTGACAAGAATGATCTGGTATTACACACCGACATGGCTGGATCGCCTTTCTTTGTCATCAAGAATGGTCAAGAAGCAGGAGAGCAAACGGTTAAAGAAGCGGCGCAAGCTGTTGCTGTTTATTCTCGGGCCTGGAAATTATGGCATACTTCTGCTGATGTATTTTATGTCAAGCCGGAACAAGTTACCAAGGAAGCCAAGCCGGGAGAATACATTCCAAAAGGCAGCTTTATGATTTATGGAAAGACGCAATATTTACATCCGAAGTTAGAATATGCTATCGGATTAATTGGAGAAGAGATCATTGGCGGGCCAAAATCGGCAGTAGAAAAACAGACTAAGAATCTAATCTTGGTCATTCCGGGAAAAGAAAATAAGGGCGCTCTCGCCAAGAAAATCAAACATCAGTTGAAAGGCGGAGACTTAGATGACATCGCTAAGTTCCTTCCTGCCGGCGGAGCAGAGATTAAGAAATAAAAATGGACGCTGAATACAAATTGTGGAAAGTGACCATAAGATATGATGCTCATCATATTGATGGTGTATCTAATAATAAGTCCTCTTATCAAATCGTGGGAGCAGATATAATGGAAGCATTGCAAAAGGCCCGAGGGTTATTTTCCGCAAAAGAATGGAAAGGGGAAGAACTAGTAAGAGATGGCAAGTACGAAGGCAAGGGTGTTACGCTTGACAATTATATAGAAGATATTAAGGAATTACAATCGCATACTCCTCTCCCAAGATTAAGCGGGTCTGATGCAGATAAATTTCGATTAAAACCAAGATTATCAAAAAACGGCAGAAACATTGAGTACATCGTTAAAGAAAAATAAGATTGATTCTCTCTAAAGCCGTACGCTCTGGAGAAAATTTCACTTTGTTCTGGTTAGCATCTTCAAAGCTGTCGCAGTTCTTTTTCATAGCTGACGTTCTCCGTAAGAGACATCCCTCTTGTCAGCTAGATATTAGATAGTAGCAGCTTTGACTTAATGATGCTAACCTGCATTTTCTACAGAGCTAAAGTTGTAAATAACTTTTTAAAGAACCCCCCGTTTTATTATCTTTAAGCCCCTGTAGTCTAGCCTGGATGTTTAAAACAAGGCAAATAGGACGCGAGCTTGCGGTATATACCAAATGCAGACAGCTTGAAGCCGGAGTTCAAATGCCTGTTACACTAGGCGAACGTTGTCAAGTGGGATATTCTTACGAAATCCCACGAGCAGCCTTACAGTGTAGCGGTTCGAAAGTCTCCGCAGGGGCGCTTCTTTTAATATTTAATTATGACATTCTAACCACTAGTTCCTACTACTAAAAACTATTTAAATCGGTGCTTTCCCAAATCCAATACCCAAAAGATGGTCAGAAGGATTGTTTTCCTTTCGAGTGAAAACAAATCTTTATGTAGTCAAGTAGTTTACCTCGATTATAAAAAGGGGGCGGCAGTACTTATTTTA
This sequence comes from uncultured Methanosarcinales archaeon, assembly GCA_964360115.1. GTDB lineage: Archaea > Nanobdellota > Nanobdellia > Woesearchaeales > GW2011-AR9 > JACPIL01. The sequence goes on from CAYHVV010000021.1 coordinate 2,667, forward strand.
TTGCTCGCATTAACGAAGGCGGAAGAACAAGCGTAGGGACAGTTCTTTTCTGTCAGATTGAAAAAGGTGATTGAAATGGAACATAGAAGTATATTAGCTGAACAGAAAGGTCTTCAGATAAAAAGATACTTTACTAAAGAAGGTGTAAGTCCATTTGAGATGTGCGATTATGAAAAAAGAACTTCTATCATCCGCAATCCCGATGGTTCTCTAGTATTCCAAATGAATGATATTGAAGTCCCTTTTTTCTGGACGCAAGTTGCAACTGATATTCTGGCGCAAAAATATTTCCGTAAAGCCGGTGTTCCGCTCCGCAACGAAGATGGAGAATTATTATTAGATGAAAATGGAAAAATAATTGCCGGCAGTGAAACTAGCATCAAGCAAGTAGCACACCGTATTGCCGGCTGCTGGAAACACTGGGGTGAACGTTACAGTTATTTTAATTCTACCCGAGATGCCGCTATTTTCTATGAGGAAATGGTATTCATGATTATCAATCAATTTGCTGCTCCTAACAGCCCGCAATGGTTTACCACTGGATTAAATTGGGCTTATGGATTGACCGGACCAGCACAAGGACATAGTTATGTTGATCCTATCACTAAAAAGATGGAATTTTCCAAAGATGCATATACGCGATCACAAGCACATGCCTGCTTTATCCAATACATTAACGACGATTTAGTGCGTGAAGGGGGAATATTCAGTTTACTTACCAAAGAAGCGCGCATTTTCAAATATGGAAGCGGTACTGGAAGTAACTTCTCTAACCTCAGAGGTAAAAAAGAAAGACTTTCTGGCGGAGGACAGAGTTCTGGTTTAATGAGCTTCTTAAAAATATTTGATGTGGCTGCCGGCAGTGTTAAATCTGGCGGCACTACACGAAGAGCTGCTAAAATGGTCTGTTTAGATTTAGATCATCCAGAGATAGAAGATTTCATCTGGTGGAAAGTCCGAGAAGAAGAAAAAGTAGCCGGCTTAGTTACCGGAAGTAAAATCCTCAATCATCAATTATCAAAATTAATCAAGTTAGCTAAAAATAAAGAAAATGCTTTGCAGGATAAAGAAGTACAGCAAGCATTACATGAAGCTGCAGGAAACAATATTCCAGTAAATTATCTGGTTCGTGCTTTAGATTTAGCTAAGCAGGGATACGAGTTGCCGTTACATGAATTTGATACCCATTATGAATCAGAAGCATACTTGACTGTCTCTGGACAAAACAGCAACAATTCTGTACGCATACCTAATGCTTTTTTTGAAGCGTTGGACAAAAAAGGAACGTGGGAACTTAAAGGACGCATTAACAAAGAAGTCATGAAAAGTATTCCTGCAGAAAAACTATGGGATGACATTGGCTATTGTGCTTGGGCTTCTGCTGATCCAGGGATGCAATATGATACTACCATTAACGAATGGCATACTTGTCCGGCTGGCGGAAGGATCAATGCCAGCAATCCTTGCGGTGAATACAATTTTTTAGATGACACTGCTTGTAATTTAGCGTCTATCAATTTGATTAAATTTTATGACGAAGAGAAAGAAGAGTTTGATGTCACTGGTTACCGGCATACGGTACGTTTATGGACAATTGCCTTAGAGATTTCCGTGCTCATGGCTCATTTCCCGTCGGAAGAAATTGCCCGCAAGAGTTTTGAATACCGCACCATCGGATTGGGCTTTGCTAACATCGGCACGTTGTTAATGTTACAGAGTATCCCTTATGACAGCGATAAAGCGCGAACTATTGCTGGAGCCATGGCGGCAATCATGACTGGAGACTGTTATGCTACTTCCTCCGAACTGGCTTCTGTTCTGGGACCATTTGAACGTTATCCGGAAAATAAAGAAGCCATGCTGCGCGTGATTAGAAATCATCGGCGGGCAGCTTACGATTTAGAAGATTATGAAGGATTACGAATCAAACCGCAAGGCATTAATCAAAAACTTTGTCCAGGCGCATTATTAGATGCAGCACATGATTCATGGGATAAAGCGTTGGAATGGGGAAACCAATTCGGTTACCGAAATGCGCAAGCTACGGTTTTGGCTCCGACCGGCTGTTTAGTGGGTGGTTCACTAGTTGCAACAGAAAGAGGACTAGTACGTTTACGAAGTTTGGGCAATGTCAAGGGAAATCAATGGCAAGAAGCTTCATTTAAAGTTCTTACAGACGAAGGCCCTCGAACTGCGACAAAATTCTATATTAATGGACAAGCGCAGACTAGAAGAATTATCACAACTGCAGGATATGAAATTCAGGGAACACCTAACCACAGAATAAAAGTTTTGACTGAAGAGGGAATTCTCGAGTGGAAAACATTAGGAGAGCTTAAACCAGAAGATAAGGTGCCTTTGTCCATGAATGGGGTATTTGGAAATCCACAAATAGTCATTTTACCACCGTTACCAGAAATGCACTGGAATGCAGATTATGAAACAGAAGTCCCGACGGAAATGAATCCCCTTTTAGCAGAGTTAGTTGGTTATTTCATGGGTGATGGAAGTTTGCATAGCAAGGGTCTTCGCTTTTGTGTAACCAATGGAGATGATGATGTTGTAGAACGAATTTCCAGTATTGTAAAAGAATTATTCCATTTAGAATGTAAAGTAACTCCTCAGGAAGGATATATGGAAGTGGCTGTGCATTCAGTTCCCTTAACCGTATGGTGGGAAGCAGCCGGATTTGCAAAAATTAAGCCATCACCTCGCCACAGCGGTAAAGGATATCAACCATACATTCCAGATACAATATTGTACTCGAACAACAAAGAGGTATATACTGCTTTTCTCCGAGGTTTGTTTGAAGCGGATGGTACAGTAACAAATGGTAGTCCTACCTGGACTAGCGCAAGTAAAGAATTTAGCCTAGAAGTGAAATCTTTACTGCTTGCGTTAGGTTTTCCAAGTACTACTAAGATAGATATTTCTGGTTGGGGACAATCAGAAATTTATTGCCTCCGCATACGGAATTTATCTTATAACGACAAATTCAGAAGAGAAATAGGATTCATGAGCAGCAGAAAGATGAGTAAGATAGTGCTCTCTACTACTTTCCAAGGAACTAAGAAAGATCTGGTTTATATTCCGACTGAAATAGGAGAACAATTAATACATGCTGCCGGACAACATCAGAACGCAGTAGCTCTCTCCTTGCAAAGACATCAGGCAGTCACTAGAAGAGTTGCAGAAGTACTGTATCAAAGAACACAGAATCCACAATTGTTGCAAGCACTCCAATTTTTCTACGATACTATCGAGAGTAATGAAGACGGCGGAATACAAAGCACTTACGACTTATCCGTTCCAGAGAATGTAACTTACTTAGCTAGCGGTTTCATAAGCCACAATACAATAGGGTTAGTCATGGATTGCGATACTACCGGAGTAGAACCAGATTATGCTTTAGTGAAATACAAAAAGTTAGCTGGCGGAGGATTTTTCAAAATTGTCAACCAATCTGTTCCCAAAGCGTTGTACAAATTAGGTTATACTCCTCAGCAGATAAAAGAAATAGTTACCTATTGTTTGGGACAGGGAACTTTAGAAGGAAGTCCAATCAATAAAGAAGTGTTACTGCGCAAAGGATTTACTCCTGCGGCTCTAGAAGCCGTAGAGAAAGGAGTGCGCAATGCCATGGACATCCGCCATATCTTTAACAAGTGGACTATCGGTGAAGAATTGTATCACAAATTGAATTGTAAAGAAGGAGATTTATTGAGCGCATTAGGATTTTCTGATGCAGAGATTAGTTTAGCTAATGAATACATCTGCGGAACCATGACTTTAGAAGGAGCGCCGCATTTACGTACAGAGCATTACGAAGTATTTGATTGCGCTAATAAATGTGGAATCAAGGGAAAGCGTTACATCCATCCTTATGGGCATTTGAAAATGTTAGCTGCCGTACAGCCGTTTATTTCTGGCGCGATTTCAAAAACCATCAACATGCCGCAGGAATGGACCATCGAACAGATCAAGAAAGCATATTACGATGCCTGGACCATGATGATCAAAGCAGTTGCATTATATAGGGATGGCTCAAAATTATCCCAGCCTTTGAATGCAACCCTGGAACAACACCCTGAATTAAAGAAGATGTTGGAAACTGCGCCTAAACCGCAAGCCGTAGTTAAAGAGATGATCCGAAAGAAAGTGAAAGTCGGTCCACAGATGCTGACTTTGTCTGGACTCATGAACGCAGGAAAAGTTGAAGAAGTTTCTTATACATTTAATGGACTTTCTCCGGCTCAGGAAACTATGATGGGCGCAGTGGTAGGTTTGGTGAACTTAGGATTGCAGAATGGATTTACACCATCGATGATTGCTGAAAAGAGTTTGCAGATGAAAGGCCATCCTTTGATTTCAGAATTGAAAATGTTCCTGCAGGAATTTGGAGAGGAGCAAAAAGTTGAAGAAGAGCAAGTTTCTGTCGTTAAAAATAGCGAGTCTGAGAAGATGGCTTGCAGATCCTGTAAAGCGACACAAATGCGACAGAACGGAACTTGCATGCTGTGTGAAGTATGTGGAGAAACTACTGGTTGTTCGTGAGACTGGAATGAAATGAAAGTCTCACCTGAGGGAATTTTGATTAAACTTTTAGCTTGCCTAAAAGGTTAGTGGGGAGACGACAGGGTGTAGTTAGGAGTCCTATCCATTAAGAATTCTTGATGGCGCATGGTATCCTAAATCGCCTTTCATCCGCAGATGAAATGTTTTCTGGTGATAGTCATAAAATTTCTTTTTAGTTCCATAACGTTCAGCAAGAGCAGCATAACTCTTCCAGGCATTTTCATAATCTTTAATAGTTTTCTTTCTGGGTAGAGCTCCAGTATCAAGATAATGAGCAATCTCTTCGAATATCCACGGATGACCAACAGCAGCACGGGCGACCATGACCGCAGAACAGCCCATTTTAAGTAATTTTTTTGCGCTTGGCCCATCAACCACAAAACCATTTCCTACAACTGGAATGGCGGCATAATCTATAATTTCCTGAAGCGCAGTATGGTCAACGGGATCTTGAGATGAATCGCTGGCAGTTTTAGGATGAACAGTAATGTAATCTAATCCTACGCTGTTTGCAGCTTCTAAGACACGGAGATAGACTTTATTTTTTTTGTCGGTATTGTTTAGGCCTAATCTGATTTTAATGCCGCAGGGAAGAGGAGAATGCTTCTTTAATACTGTTAAAAGTTCAGTCATTTTTTGAGTGCGTTTTAATAATGCCGGCCCATTGCCGCTTCGGATGACTGCGGGCGAAGGACAGCCGAAATTAAGGTCAATGACAGAAAGATTTGAAAAGCGCCCGTCTTTGTTTTCTATTTTTTTACTTACAAACTCCAGGGTCTTACGAAGAACCATAGGTTTGCTTGCCAAGAACTGAATACCAGTAGGTATTTTCGGGTCATGGGAATCTACTAGGTCTAAAGCTGCTTTGTTCTTTCTGACTACTGCATCAGCGTAGAGCATTTCAATGAACATTAACGATGCACCGTGCTGATGACAGAGTTTCCTGAAACCGAAATCAGACACGCTTTCCATAGGAGAAAGCCAGAGTTTGCCGAAAGGAAAGGACATATGATAGAGATATGTTGAGTGAATAAAAAGGTTGTGATTTGGATTAAATTATTCTTAAGGGGCAATTTTTATAAAGATTTCTAGTAATATTGTTAGAATTGTTTTATTAATGAATCCCTTACGTTTGACCAAAATATTTAAATATAAACTAAGGTTAACATGTATTAACCATGGTAAACACACGTGAACTAAAGTTAACTAACTTGCAACAGGAAATATTAAGGCTCTTATTTCTGAAAGCTGGAACCCCGCTTAATCAGCGACAGATAGCTAATCTTCTGAATGTTTCGGCTCCGGCAGTGCTAAAAGCTCTTCCAAGGCTGGAAAAATATCTTAAACTGCATCAGGATAAAGAATCCAAGCGATGGTCAATAGAGCTAGACAGAAGCAATCATCGTGTCATGCAATTAAAAAGAGCTGATAACCTCCTGCAATTCTATAAATCTGGATTAGCTGACTTCTTAGAAAAAGAATTTGCTGGAGCCACTATCGTCCTCTTCGGATCTTATTCAAGAGGAGATGACACCAATAAATCAGATCTAGACCTCGCCGTTATAGGAAGAAAAGAGAAAGACCTAGATTTAGACAAATTTAATACTTTACTTGAAAGAACCATACACATTAATTTCTACCCCTCATGGGCTAAAGTACATAAAAATTTAAAAGAAAACCTCTGTAATGGAATTATCATTGTCGGAGGGGTAGAATTATGAACGCAGTAAGGAGATTTGAGGAATTCATCAAGGAAGGAGTCGTCAAAGTTCAGGCACCAGACAAATCAAGAGCAAAATTTCTTATCACTGAATCTGAAAATTCCTATAAATTACTTTCAGAATTAATGCAAAAAATAAAAGTAGAAGATCACAGTGCCAATATGTTTGTAAAATCCTGTTATGATATTTTAATGGAACTGATTAGAGCCAGGATGCTTTTGGATGGATATAACGCTTCCGGCTATGGTGCTCATGAAGCAGAAGTAGCTTACCTAAGAATATTAAGATATTCAGAAACAGAAATTCAGTTTGTTGACAAATTGAGATATTTCAGAAACGGGATGCTTTATTATGGAACAATTTTAGATCAGGAATATGCTCAGATAGTCATTAAGTTTACTAAGAAAAATTATAACAAGCTTAAAGAGATGAGCAAATGACTATTCAACACCTGAAAGCACTCTCCAAATCCGACTATGTAATCGGTCTAGAATGTCCCGGCCATTTATGGATGAGGTATCACGATAAGGAGAACATTCCCCCTCATCCGCCCGGATTGTTGCGGAGATTTGAACAAGGCAATATCGTTGGTCAATTAGCCAAGAATCTTTTTCCAGAAGGGATAGATATAGCCACAGAAAATTATAACCTTAACTTACAAAAAACTAAAGAACTTCTTCCAAAACAAAAAATTCTGTTTGAACCAGCGCTCACAGTAGATAATCTCTACGGCAGAGCGGACATTTTAGTTCCAGTTGGAAAAGACCAATGGGATGTTATTGAAGTCAAAAGCAGTACCAAGGTCGATAAAAATAAACATTATCCTGATTTAGCTTTCCAGCGCTATGTCTATGAAAAAGCGGGTTTGAAAATCAGAAAATGTTTTCTGATGCACTTGAATAACAAATATGTGCGAAATGGAGAAGTAGACCTTCAGAATCTCTTTATACAGGAAGATCTGACGGAAGAGATTGATGAGATTATGGCAGAAGTGCCAAAAAACATTTCATTCCTGTGGAGTATTGTTCAATCCCCTGCCTTCCCAAATACAGCAGAGAAAAACCATTGCTCTCTGCCTAAAGAGTGTTTGATTAAAGATAGATGTTGGGATTTCTTGCCTGAGCATCATGTCTTCCATTTGTATAATGGAAGGAAGAACAGAACATTATTTGATGAAGGAATTCATGAGTTACGAGATGTTCCTGAAGAGAGATTATCTAATGCTCAGCAGAAGATACAATTGAACTGCGCTAAGACCGGCAAGGTTCATGTTGATAAAAAGCAGATTAAGGAATTTTTAGGAACGTTAGGAAAGGTACAATGTTATCTGGATTTTGAGACTTGTTCTTTTGCGGTGCCAGAGTTTGATGGAACAAGACCATATCAGCGAATGCCTTTTCAGTTTTCTCTGCACGTGATTCCAGGAAAACATTTTGAATATCTTCATGATGGGAAAGATGATCCACGACCTGGATTTTTAGCTGCGTTGAAAGAAAAATTGCCTAGCACTGGTTCAGTAGTTGTTTACTCGCAGGGTTTTGAAAGTTCTTTGTTAGAAGAGTTGGCAAGAGATTTTCCTTCCCATAAGGAATGGGTTGATTCTGTTCTGGAAAGAATGGTTGATTTACGTGTGCCTTTCAGTAAGTTTTGGTATTACAATCCTGCCCAGCATGGTTCAGCTTCCATCAAGAAAGTATTGCCTGCTGTAGTTGGTAAAGGATATGAAGGATTAAATATTGCTGATGGTGATTGCGCTTCTATCGCTTATCTGGATATGAATTTCGGGAAGATGACGGTAGTAGCTAGAAAGAAGATGCGGAAAGATTTACTTCGTTATTGTAAACGGGATACAGAAGCGATGGTCTGGATTGTGAGAGAGATGGGGAAACTTATAAAAAATTAATAAGAGTTAATCTTTTTTTGAGGTTGAACTTGCTGAAGTCTTCTAGTAGTTACGTTTAGATATTCTTCTTCCAAATCTATCCCCACGTATTTTCTATTTAACATTTGAGCAACTACACCAGTAGTTCCAGAACCATTAAAAGGGTCTAAAACAAGATCTCCTTCATCAGTTGAAGAAAGAATTATTCTTTTTAACAATTCAATTGGTTTTTGAGTAGGATGCTTACCTTGTTTTTTTTCGGACAATGGTGTTAAAGGGATATACCAAATACTCCTCATTTGTTTTCCTTTAGGACTTATTTTATCATCCCAATTTTTCATGATTTGATAATTAAATTTATGTTTAGCATCTTTAGATTTTTTTGCCCAGATAATTGTTTCATGAGCATGAGCAAAGCAACGACAGGCTAAATTAGGTGGAGCGTTTGGTTTATACCAGGTAATTTCATTTAAAATATGAAACCCTAACGATTGAAGTGCATACCCTACTTGATAAATATTATGTGGAGTACCGGAGATCCAAATAGTTCCATTCGGTTTTAGAATTTCTTTACACGCTTTAATCCAACTATATGTAAATTTAAAATCTTCTTCCATGCCTTTAGATCTGTCCCAATCACCTTTATTGACAGAAACCATTTTACCTGCTTTGCAACTAATACCGCCATTAGATAAATTGTAAGGAGGATCAGCAAAAATAGTTGTTACTGATTCTTTATCTAACTTTGGAATTAACTCTAAACTATCTCCTTTTAATAGTTTCAAATCCCCTTTTTTGAAGAACACATCCACATAATCTGCTAAGTAACCTCCTTTTTATGCTTTGCGGTTCCCCCAACTAAAGAATACGATCATTGATCGAAGGTTTTTGATCATTTTTAAATATAGCCATCTTCTTTAGAAAAGAATATGAAATTTAAGAGAGAAGGAAAAGAACATATAGCTCTTAAGGAAATAATGCTTTCCGATGACACTATTATCGGCGTTTTTGAAGGTAGTAGGGGAGCAAATCCAGAGCACGATATTCTTATCCGTTATCAAGAGAAAGGAAAGCGATTAAGAACACCTAAACATATTCATTGGGTGATCGATTTACTTATCAAAAAAGAACACGATAGAAAACTAACTTTAGAATTTATGCAATATCTCCGTAATATGTATGATAAAATAAATGCTTTCAAGAGTAAAGAAGATAGAGCATTATGTGTCTTGAAGGAAACAACTCCAGAGAAACTAAAGTCATTTGAGAAACTAAACCAGTACGGAGAGTATAAAGTTGAATTTATAGGTCATCTCATAGAATTAATGATAAAAATGGAGAAAAATACCCCACCGGAAAAACCAGCTAGGGTGTTTAAAGAATTAATGGATGCTATGATTGCAGAAAAAGAAATTTTTGTTATAGTTTCTAAAGCAACCCAAAATGGTTAAATCTTATACCTTTATAGAAAAGAATGATTTTTCTAAGAAAGGAATAAATGTTGTTAGTGCGTATTTATCGCTTATTAAGAAAACTATCTCAGTAAAGAATGTTGAAGACAACCCAAATTATCAAAAGAATGATATTGATTTAGTTTGGGTTTATAAGAAAGAAGATAAACAACTTATGATTTCTATTGAAGTTAAAACGGATAAATATACTACGGGAAATTTTTGGTTAGAAACATTAAGTAATGAAGAATTAGGAATCCCCGGATGGTTTGTGAAAAGCAAAGCCAAATATTTATTTTATTACTTTACAAAATGGGATAGTATGTATATTATGCCCCTTGGAATAACAAAGGAATGGTTTCTTGCAAACATAAAAAGGTTTAAGGAGAGTAAAACTACAACCAAAGACGAAAGAGGTAATTATAAACACACCACTGTTGGTAGAATTGTCCCAATCAATATAATGATGAAAGAAGTCAGTGGAATAAAACTAATTAAGGAAATTTCTAAAAAAATAAAAGAATTATAAAGACAGTCTCAACGATTATCGCAGAAGTTATCTAATCAATCCTTTCACCTAACTCCCCCATTTCACAACCCATCTCTTCCATCACCAAAATGCTTAAATTAGTATAGGCTTGCTCAAATTCACATGTATATAAGCCCAGAAACTTATCCTAGAACGCCAAGAGAAAGATTGCATTATTCTTTAAAATTATTGGCGCAAGAATTTCCGGGAAGATCTGTCAAGGCTTCTCATTATAAAGCACCTGTATTCGAATGGGATGGTGCCGGAAGTGAAAAAGGCGGTTCAGCAGAGCAGATCAAATATGATAAAATAATTTTCTTACCTGCACAAAGAGATGCTGTTGCAGTTTCTGTTGGAGATAAAACAGATTATGGTGTAGGAATGATATTCCAAGACGAATACGGAGCACTCCGTAGAGATAGAGAATATTCTACTCTGCTCCTACAAAGAATTCCCCAAGATGCAGCAAACAATATTATTGATTATTATGTCGAAAAGGTAGCAGGAATGGATCATTCGGAAAATAAATTTTCATATGCAATGCACAAACTATTAAAATCTGGCACCAGCCGCTTTTGGAAATTGCCTCTTTTTGCTTTTGATAGTGATTTTACCGGAGAGATACCCGGTTTCTTTGTGAAAAGCAATCGTTTTGATCCTGACCGAACAAGACTCCTTAAAACAGTTGATTCTTTAGTAAGTGCCGAGAGTATTTCTCAAGCTATAACTAAATATGCTCAAGGAAAAGCTCCGGTAACGCCATTCGCCAATTTCGCAAGACACGATGATCAGATGTTAAGCGAAAGCAGTGTTGAAAGTATTTTAAAATATCTGAAGTAAGAAAACCCAAATTCTTTTAATCCACTCCAGCACTGGACACAAGAAATCAAACAATGATTTGATTTCTGTTCAGAAAAGTGATATTCTTCACTTTTCTTGCAACTCTGGCTAAAGTATATAAACCTCCTTCTCTCCCAGCTTAATCATAGAAAAAGAAAGAATTACCCTGCCCCAGAACACATTTGAGGATTACATTTTCACCGCAATCTTTATATATAAACTTAACTTCACACACATAAACTTAAATGGACACACATAAACTTAACTTTACTATACTTGAACTGGAGATATTCTCTTTTCTCAGCATCAAAGCAGGAGAAAAGCTTAGCCAAAGAGAAATTGCCAAAGCTCTTAAGGTTTCCCCAACAGCAGTTTCAAATGCAGTAAAAAATCTCACTGCAAAAAACATGATCAAAGTAGAAAAGACAAAGACTATCAACTTCACATCATTCAACCGAGATAATCCTAAAGCAGTAGAATTAAAAAGAGTTGAAAACCTAAAACAGATTTACTTGTCGGGACTATCTGACTTTCTTGAAGAAAAACTTGCCGGCTCAACCATCATCCTGTTTGGCTCTTATGCCAGAGGAGAAGACACAAAAACATCCGACCTAGATATTGCCGTTATTGGAAGAAAGGACAAACCACTAAATCTTGAGACATTTGAAAAAACTCTGAATCGACAGATCAATATAAACTTCTATAACTCTTGGAAAGACATCCATATCCATCTTAAAAATAATATATTAAATGGCATCCTATTGCATGGAAGTGTTGAATTATGAAAATAGTAAGATCATTTGAAGAATTTATCAAAGAAGGAATTATCAAGAAAATATCTCCAGACAGGCAAAGAGCAGAAAATCTTTTTCTTGAATCGGAAAGAAAATTCAGCTTGTTACAAAAAACAATTAAAAATATGGGGATAGACGATAACAATGCAAATGATTATGTAGAATATTGCTACAACATCATAATGTTCTTGATAAGAGCGAAGATGTTAGAACAAGGATATACTGGCTCTGGGCAAGGAGCGCATGAAGCAGAAGTTGCCTTTGCAAGAAAAATTGATTTCAGTGAATCAGAAGTTCAACTTCTAGATCAGTTGAGATATTTTAGGAATGGAATTCTTTATTATGGAAAAAGATTTGATAAAGAATACGCAAATCAAACCATAAAATTCACGAAAAAAATCTATAAACATCTTAAAAAATAAAATGAAAATCCTAAGATTTGCTATCCCAACCACAGCAGAGCTGT
>CAYHVV010000022.1:0-14816 GCA_964360115.1 uncultured Methanosarcinales archaeon
TCCTCGCTAATCGCTGCAGAGCAGCGGGGTATTTATATCCCAGCGAGGAATAAAACTAATTTCCGCTCAAATCTACTTCTTGATGCACGACAGCGATTGTTTCACTGTCTTCATCTAGAAGAAATAAGGAAATCCTTACTTTAGTTAAATCGCTGTCTGGAATCGATACCGCGCTGTATGCAAATCCTCCTGAAACGGCCGCTTCATCAACTAAGACTTGCCCAGATTTTATTCTCTGTGAAGTGTAACTAACATCGAAATGCTTTTCACCATCCTCGTATCCTTCTACAATCATAGCAAAATGGTGCGGCTTAATTGTGCCTGCTTCGTTATTAGTGATAGTATACTTTACTCCTTTTATCTTTCCCCAAGTGCCTTTCCAATCTTTGTACACCCCATCAAGAGATAAAGTGACTTTTGAATATTCTTCGCTGATTATTTTTTCAGGTGCTTTAGGAACCTCTTCAGCTGTTTCTGAAGCATTTTCTGAACTTTCTTCAACTAGAGCAAGTTCTTCGGTTTTATTTTGTTCTTCTGGCGTTGCAACTTCAACTTCAGCCGGACTAGCTTCAGTTTCCTCTGCTTCGGTATCCCCAGTCACCAATCCGGAAGGACCAGCATCTTGGCTGAAATATTTTGAAAAATCAGGAAGAACAGAATCCTCCCCGGCACTAAATCGGCCAGCGAAGAAGATACCTAAAAGTAAGACCAAAACTAAAAAGCCTTTTACCATCTTCCATGGTTTTAAAGTGATAGTAATTTCTTTACCTCGAGATTTCTCCTGCTGCGGCTTATCTTTGTTTAACTGCGGTTGACGAGGCACAGGTAATTCCTTAACAGAATTGCTTTTTTCAGTATTTTGCGAGACGGATTCTCGAAAGGAGTTAACTTTTTCAGCAGATTGTGAGGTTGATTTTCTAAAGGGGTTAACCTTTTCAGTCGATGATGAAACAGAATCTCTAAATGGGTTAAATTTTCCCCGTGGTTGTTCTTGTGGTTGCATGTTTTTTTCCTCTTATAATAAAAATAAAACGATTGATGTTACGATGAATAATAAACCTATACCCATAAGACCAAAAGAAACTTGTTCTTGAATGGTAAGGCTCTTGAAATTCTTAAGTTTGGTGATGATGAAAGAGAAAAAAGCCGATATTCTCCGATTGAATAGACTCAATTGTTGTTGAAAGTTGTTCATAAATTGATTAACTGAAGCCATTATACAAGAAAGGAAAATAAAAGGGCTTTAAAAATGTTTTTATTGTTAAAACCTAAAAAGCAAAAATAACTGCCTTTATGCAGTTTCCCCGACCAAAGGCCGTGAGCCTTCTTTCATAACTTTCAGGTTGACTTGATGAATGGTCTTAGTAATTCTTTCTCCGCAAACTGTTTTTTTGTTGAGCAGACCTTTTTGTTTCTTGTCATTACGGTCTAATCCTGAACAACCTACTCCTTTCAGAACCATTATTTTTTTACGTGCAGATTGAATTCCTTTTCTCATGGGAAATCCACACTTGTCAGAACCGCCAGTTATCATGAATTCATATCCTGGAAAGCCAAGTTCATCGCCAGAAACAGTATCGCCGATGCATTTGTTATACAATGATTCTACGTCTACATCCTTTACTTCTTTTTGATAAGACTTTCCGTCCTTTGTTCCAAATACTAATTTTAGTTCCATGTTTTTTCCTCCCGAGGCCAAAGACCCTATCAGATCACGCTTATGCTGCCTCAGCTATTATTTATTCTTATTTTGCCTGCTTTTTTAAAAATGTTTGCTTAAATCAACAGAAATGCGTTAAATTTACCTCGGCATTTCTTAGATTACAATTTGACGCCATCGCAAAGCAACGCAGCATTAGGCCTAAATTGTAATCAGGCAACAGAAAGATTTCTTACTTTATGTATAACTGTATTCAATCCTACCATGATAACAGCAGCTGCAACTATCCACGCCCAATCCATTAACCCTAAAGACACCACATCAAATAGGTTTGCCAAGGAAGGAACATACATTATCATGGCCTGAAGAGCAAGAGAAAGAAGTATTGCTCCTAACAGATAACGGTTAGAAAAGATAGACAGATGATAATGCATCCTGATGGTGTGCAAACGCACTAATTCAAAAACAACCAATGCAGTAAAGACCATAGTCTGAGCTTTCCCGGGAAGAGCTTTTTGGTAAGACCAAAACAAAAAGAGGGTTGCTGAAGCAATTATCGCGCCCTGAATCAAAATATTAGTAATCATTTCTTTGTTGATGATGGATTCCTCATATTGACGTGGTTTTTGTTTCATAATCCCTTTTTGATAAGGATCAACAGCTAGTGCTACAGCAGGTAATCCGTCAGTAACTAAATTTATCCATAGGATATGAATCGGAGTAAGCGGCAGCCCCAACCCAAAGAGAGGAGCTAATATGGCCATGGCGAGAAATATGACTAAAATTTCTGCGAAATTGCTCGAGAGAAGATAATTTACAAACTTCTTAGTATTGTCATAAATTCCACGACCTTCTTCCACTGCATTGACAATGGAAGCAAAATTGTCATCAAGCAAGATTATATCCGATGCTTCTTTAGCCACATCTGTTCCGGTTATGCCCATGGCGATGCCGATATCAGCTCTTTTGAGGGCAGGAGCATCGTTGATTCCGTCACCAGTAACTGCCACAACGTGGCCTTTTTTCTTTAATGCTTCGACGATGCGCAACTTGTGTTCAGGATCTATCCGAGCGAAAATATTTATATCTTCTATGTGGGCAGCAAGATTTTTTAGTTTATTCAATTCTTGACCGGTAATGGCATCTCCGGTAATTCCTATTTGTTCAGCGATAGCTTTAGCCGTACTTAACTGATCGCCAGTAATCATAACAACCCTTATCCCTGCTTCTGTACACTTACGTATTGCTTCTTTGACTTCTTTACGCGGCGGATCAATCATGGCCTGCAATCCAACAAAAATCATATCTTTTTCTGCGTCTTCTTTTACCTTGACATCAGTCTTGTAAGCGAACCCCAACAAGCGAAGCGCATTTCCGGCAAGAGTTTCATTCTGTCGCAAGATTTCTTCTTTCTTTTTACGATCCAAGTGCTGCACACTTCCATTGATGAGAATATTGTTGCAGGAAGCAAGAAGTATATCGGGAGCTCCCTTAGTGTAAGAAACTTTGCCGGATTTAGTTTGATGAATGGTAGTCATCATTTTTCGTTCCGAAGAGAAAGATATTTCATTAATTCGTGGTTCTTCTTGTTCCAATTTTGCCCGTGACAGCCCGGCTTTTTCTGCTGAGATTAACAACGCCGCTTCAGTGGGGTCACCGATTACTTTCCGTTTCTTATCGAACTGGGCATCATTACAAAGCAACCCTATTTTTAGTATGGTTTGTAAAGATTTTACCACTACTTCTTTTCCATCTAAGAGAAATGAACCATTTGCTCCGTATCCTGAACCAGTTATATCATACAAGGAACCATTAGCCCAAATTTTAGTTACAGTCATTTCATTATGAGTAAGAGTTCCGGTTTTATCAGTGCAAATAACGTCAACGCTTCCCAATGTTCCAACAGACGGAAGTTTTCTGATGAGAGCATTACGCCTGGCCATCCTCTGCACTCCATAGGAAAGAGAGATAGTAATTATCGCCGGAAGGCCTTCAGGAATTGCAGCTACGCCTAAGGCTACGGCAGTCAAGAACATCACGGTATAATCTAATCCTAAAGCAATTCCTACTAGAAAGACGATGACTGCAACCAAGGTAACAGCAATAGAGATATATTTCCCCATGACCTGTATATTTTTCTGTAAAGGAGCAACTTTTTCTTGCGCTTCAGTAATATCGCGAGCAATTTTTCCCACTTCTGTTTTCATACCGGTGGATGTAACTACCGCGCGGCCTCGGCCATTAACGATAATAGTAGAACTGTAAATCATGTTTATTCTGTCAGCCAAAGTTGTTTTTGCAGCTACAACTTCAATCGTTTTTGCCACCGGCTGCGATTCTCCTGTCAGCACTGCTTCCTGCGTCTTTACATCATGTACTTCGATTAAACGCGCATCTGCAGAAATTTTATCGCCTACTTTAAAGCTAAGCACATCGCCAGGAACAACATTTTTGCTGTTGATAATGACTTCTTTTCCCTCACGCAGCACCACTGCTTTAGGCGAAGCTATTTTCTGCAGCGCTTCCATTACTTTTTCAGCACGATATTCTTGTACAAAACCTAACAGAGCATTAATTATAACAATAATACCAATTATTCCTGCATCTATCTTTTCTCCAAGCAGATATGAAAGGATTAATGCCACAATTAGGATAATAACTAACGGGCTGGAAAATTGTCTTAACAATATTTTCAAAACACCATCTTTTTGAACGGCTTGCAGTTCATTAAAACCGAGAGAATGTAATCTTAATTCAGCTTCATGATTGGAAAGTCCAGTTTCAGAAGTATTATAATTTTTGAATAGCTCTGACAGAGACTGCGAGTATGCTTTTTCCTGCAAAGAAATAACTGGCTTCATCCTTACCCTCTTTTTATTATGTAAAATGGAAAGAACTTTAAAAAGGTTGGGGTTACTAAATATTTAAGGATACTAAAAGAAAAATAAAACTAGAAAAATAAAATTTAAATAAGGTTCTATGGTTTTTCCAAACCAGATAATTCTTGTTGAAGAGTATTAAACTCTTCTCTCAATTTTACTAATTGCTGCTTTTTGAACTCGTTAATCTGGTTCCTGCTGGCATCCCATTCCAACGGCTTTATTCTGCGCTCTAGCTGGAATAAGTATTCCCGCAATTGAACTATTTTTTCTTCAGACATAATTGATGTAAAGGAAGAAAGTATATATAAAGATTTAGGACTTGAAACACATTAAATGGTATATGGGGGGCAACTAATATTTGAATAAATCGTTTGCCTCCACCATATTAGAAAGCAAGAGCAAATAGATTAGAATATTTCTTGCTTTCTCTATGCTGCTACGTAGAAAGACATATAAAACATATAAAATCCTGCCCTTTATGCAAGAAAAAACGCTGGTGCAACTTTCACTAATCATAACTGTGCTGGGTTTAAGTTTCTTGTTTGTATATACACAGACATTTGATCTTGAACCTACTGCTGATGTTGAAGCGTCTCTGCCTTCAGAAAAAGTATTGATGAAAGGCACAGTGAAAAACCTGCAAGTTACGGAGAAAGCAGTCTTCTTTGAACTGGAAGGAGAAAAAATAGTGCAAACAGACATCATACTTTTTCCCGATAGTAGCATCTACTTAAGAGAAGATGACCACGTAGAGCTTACCGGGCAAGTGGAAGAATACAAGGGAGAGAAAGAAGTTATTGCCGAGAAGATTGTGTTGAAATAGCAAGGTAGTGATTATATTTTTATCTTTATCATTTCCATTACTGAATTTGTAGCGTAACTCATGATCGCCACTAATTCCAGAGAGACATCTTCTGTTCTCATTTCTGCAGTAGTTTTTCCTCGTGAATCAATATATTGCTGATACAGTTTCCCTTTAAAATCATTAGATTCATAACTCAGACATTGTTCTTCAAATATCGCTACAATTTTCTCTGACAAAGAAGCGATTTGTTCTTTATCTGTGTCATTACAAGGATAGGCTTTTGCTCCTTGGGATAGATTAACCTTTTTGTGAGGACTTATTCGGGCATAAGCATCAACAAATTTCTCATTGCAAACGATAGCTCGAATACTAGTGTACATTTTTTTGCCTTGTATGCGCTGTCGGGAATTAATGAAAGGCTGAATAACACCTAAACCATATTCAAAAGAGAACATTCTTGCTGCAATCATATCTTCCACATATAATGGAATATATTTTAAGGGTAATTTTGATTTGATATGAAAATCTGCTGGTCCGCGACTATGCTGATGTTGTTGAGCCACTTTTTGAGAAATAATTTCTATCCCTCTTCCTTGAGAACCAAGAATAGGTTTTATTACAAACTGCGATGAAGTTTCCAGGAGTTCTTCCAGTTCTTTTTCATGAGTAAATCCTAATCCCAACAAGGTTGATCTTGGCACCATATCTTTAAGCTCTGAATCTTTTAATACTTGGTAAGTAAAGAACTTGTTGTGAGCGATAGCTTCCGTGAGATATGGATTTACTAATGGATGAGAAAGTTCTTCGCCATGATACTTACTTAATACTGCTGATTCTTGACCTTGGTACGATTCAAATGGAAATGTACAACTATAAGAAACCGGAACTTTTTCTTTTAGCCAATCCACTCGCGCCTTAGGTGCAGAAAGAACTCCCAGTAATTTCTCTTTTCTTTGCAAGAAAGGGAATTTTGCGATAAATGATTTCCACCTAGATTTTAGAGGATGCTCTTTTTTATATTGTAATAGAAAATAGCTGTTATCATCTACGGTGACCTTGCCATAACGATGCTGGAGCATCTGATATACTTTTTCCTCAACGCGATCATCACCATAAATGTGCTTAAAACCATTCATTCCGGACATGATTCCATTTACTTCCAGAAGATGATATTTTCCTTGCTGGTCTTGTATTAAATCTAAACCATATAAAGTCATGAAAGAAGCAGGAATAATCTCAGTTTAAAAATGTTAAGAAAAAATATAATAAAAATTCTAATGCATTGCTTTCTTAAACCGTTCCACTACAACATCCCAATCAACGCTATCCATGAACGCTTTGATATAATCAGCTCGATTTAAACCGTAGTCTATCATGAAGGCATGCTCAAATACATCCATAACTAATAATGGAACTGTCCCAGTTAGATGCCCGACATCATGTTCGTTAACCCAGAGGTTAAACATTTCTTTCTGTTGCGGATCATATGCCAGTACAGCCCACCCGATTCCTCTCATCGCGCCAACCATTTTAAAATTCTTCTCCCCATTTTCAAGACTGCCATACACTTTAATCAATTCTTTAGCGAAGGGAGAATTTTTGTTTAAAGCTTTGCCGCCTTTAATCATATTGCCGAAATATAATTCATGCAGACGCATACCATTAAATTCCCAACCAAAACGCCTCTGCAATTCAGAATATTCTGGAGTTCCCAGTTCCAGTTTATCTAGCAACTCAATTAATTTGTTGGTGTTGGTAACATATCCTTGATACAACTTGAAATGATTTTGCAATAATTGATTGCTGAATCCTTTCAATCCCAAAAGATGTTCAAAATTTTGTGTAGTGTAAGTCATTTTTCACCTCAAATTTTTCCTACTAAGTTCAACCCTGGTTTCAAGGTAGATTTTCCTGGCTCCCAACTAGCTGGGCAAACTTCACCGCCATTTTCCCTGACGAACTGAGCTGCTTTAATCTTTCTAATTAATTCCTTAGTACTTCGACCGATACTATTGTCGTGCAACTCGAAAGCTTTCAAGATTCCGTCAGGATCAATAATAAATGTTCCCCGCAAACTTAGGCCTTCTTCGGCAATATATGTTCCATAAGCTCGGCAGATTTGTCCGTTAGTATCCGCAATCATAGGAAATTTAATTTTCTTAATAGTATCAGAATGATCCCACCACGCTTTGTGCGTGAAAACAGTGTCAGTACTGATGCTTAAAACTTCTACATTCAGTTTTTTCAATTCCTCATAATGATCAGCAAGTTCTCCTAATTCAGTCGGACAGATAAAAGTAAAATCGGCTGGATAAAAAAATAATACTACCCACTTACCAAGGTAATCTCCTAATTTAATAGTTCTGATTTCGTTGTTGTGAAATGTCTTTGCTTCAAACTTCGGCGCTGGTGCATTGATTTCCAATTTGTTTTCTTCCATATTTTCCGCCTCCTTAAAATTTAATAATAACTTTTCTTGTCTTTATTTTCGCTAGGCAGGTTAATCGATGTTTTTATCGCAACCCATAGCGATTTCTAATTCAGGTTCATCTTTTTTAAACACAATCATAAAAATAACTTCGCCTTAAATAATCCTAACAGAAGAAGATATATAAATCTTTTGGTAAGTAAATCTGGAAAAATCACGCGGGCACTTCCAAGCCTAATTTCTCACAGATCTTCTTTTGATTTTCTGTCAAACGCTTAGGATGATTACGCACAAATTCTTCAAACTCTCTGTCTATATCTTTCATACATCGCCACCTCTACAAAAAGAATTTTAATAATACACAACTAGTTTATAAAATTTCTTTTTTCAAGTGGGTAGTGAAAGAAAGTTGTTTAGTTGGAGTGAAAAAAACCGCTTCTGATTATTCATTTTTCATATAAGGCTTACTTATTTTCCAGGCAGATTCGTATGTTTTCTGCGCTTGAAAAAGATGTTTAGAAGCAAGAAATAATTCTGTCGGCAGCTTGACTTTTCCATCTGCAAGATCTTTTTCAGCTTCAAATTCGGCGTACTTTGCCAAATACCCTAAAAAATCTACTACTTTATCATAACGCATGCTTCCGATTGCTATAGCTAACTCTTCCAACGAGCCAGGATATTTTTCTACTGAAGTAGGATGTTTAGGTTTTGGCTCAGACATTTTGGTTCAACCATCAACGCAATGATTTTTCAGAAGAATGGTGATAAAATTTCATCAGTAAAGTCAAAAACGCAAATGCGCTCAGGCCGTAAGCAAAAATGTAAAAAATATTGGAAAGAGCGCCAAGAATGTTGGAAGCACCCCAATATGAAAACAGTAAATCTCCGCCGAGAAATCCTATGTTGGCAAAAAAAAGATAGAGCAAATGTATTTCAAATGAATCAAGGCGTCGATAATACAAGAGCAGGTTAGCAGAAAAGATTAAGATTAAGGAAGTCAGCAAAGGATAAAGATATCCCAGGAAAGTGCTGCCAGCTACATAAGCATACAACAACACACCCAGGATTAAACACGAGCCAAGAACTAATAAAGAAATAAATTTATGAGCTTGACCATATGATTGGTGGAGCGAGCTGCTCAATGCAGCAAAGGAAACCAGCACGAATAGGGCGCCGGTTATCCAGTAAAAATCGGGCATCCCTACAGCGGGTGTTTCTTCAAAAACTTGCAAGGTTAGATACCAAGTTAGCTCACCTAAAGCAAAAAGAGCATAGCCCATAAGTAGGAAAAAGAAAATGAAGAATTTGCGGTCAGAGAAAAGTTCTTTCAGTTTATTTTTGAAAAGGAAGTTTAGAGATAAAACGCCGAATATTACAGTTAAGAAAGCAAAAATAATTGTTACTAAGTATAATGTATCTAAAATTTCTAACACCATCTTTAAGCTAAATGAACAAAATGAAATATATAAATGTGTTGGTTGAGTTCAAGAAAATTCAAATAATCTCTTCTGCTCTTTTTTATTTTTAAGCAGCTTGCTTTCCTTCAACAACAAGCTCAGATCAAATCCAAACTTTCTTTTAATCAATTCTTCGGCATATTTCATCATCAAGCTTTGATCTGCAAAGGTAATTGGTTTTTCCTGTAAGCTTTTTCTGGTCGCTTCCCGGCAAACCCATACTCCTAAAGGGATGCTGTATTCCGAGGTAATGAAACGTAGCGCAAGGCAACTTCCCTGCCGCTTCTGCTCTTTCATTTTTTCTAACACTGAAATTCGGCAGGCATAATATCCACCGGCCGTCTCTTCCGCATATTCTTTCCGTCCATCATAGTTTTCGTAATCAGTAGAGTACATGTAACCATTTTTACTCCAGGGATTGACTGGGCTGGCTAAATAAGTTTCAAATAATTCGTAACTCCATACTTCTGGAAAGTAAAGTAAAAGATAATAATTACCCCAGCCTCCGCCAAAATAAGCTTGATATTCACCTAAGGAAAAATCTTTAATCTCTTTTATGAGCTGCTTACCGATAGTATCGTCAATTGCAGTTATGCTCCATCTCGTTGGCACTAATTTGCGATTTTCTTTCAGTCCCACGCTGCCGACAGAAAGCAGTTTGTTGAGAGAACTTTCTTCAAATCCTTTTTTGTAAAGTTCGATAATAGCCGGCGCTGCTTTCAAATCAGTATCAGAAACTACCCGCTCCACTCGGGAATCAACTGAAGAGTTAGCGGTGATACGCGCATTCTTTATCGTCGCTTGTGGTCCAAAAGGGATTATCTCTTTTTCCGGTTTAAATTGTAATTGCGGCACTTGTTTAAGATTTATTTCTAATTCTACAGCATTTTTGGCCATGCCTACTTCCTGCACTATGTTTAAGAATTTACTGCCTTTCTGAATCTCTTTAATGTTAGCTTGGCTGCGGGAATTGACTAAGCCGTAACGCAGGCTGGCGATACTGCCGATAGCAGCATTTTCTTTACTCCACAGACGAGGAGAATCGTAATGTGAAGTATCTCCTGAAAATTGCGGGCTGAGAATGCCGATGCTTACCTGAGGATAACCGAATCTGCCGATGAAAGGAGCAGGAGCGCTACCCTGAAAATCTGTTTTGAAAGAAGAATTTATTTTTAATTGGGGAATTTCTTCGATGTCTTTGTATTTGACCCGCTTTATCTGCATAGGTCAGTAAAGAAGAGCTTGTTTTTTTAAGAATTTAGATAATTGTAGATACATTTTTAAAGAATTTGCGATATATTTTGTTTCTACGCGGACGTGCTGGAGCCACTCCCGCACTGGACAAGTCTGGAATTATTTTATATATTCATTCTATTAAGCCATGAAAATGAACATAGGTAAAATATATCCCATTGACTTGAATGAAGAGACAGCATACATTGCGGGCGTGATCGTAGGAGATGGGCATATTTTTCGTGCCACTAAGTCTAAACAAGATAAGTCACCGGATTACAAGATTACTATTGAAGTAATAGACTTAGATTTCTTGAACGTTGTTGCGTCTTTGATTAACGAAGTTATAAACACCAAAAGTATTGTTAAGAAAACAAAGTCAAGAGCAGGAAAGCAACAAGGGTATTATTTTCAGTTTAGAAATAAAAGTTTCTACCATTTCCTAACTAATGATTTAGGAATTCCATCAGGTAAGAAATGCTTTTCTGTAGATATCCCTACTAAAATTCTAAGTTCTCCAAGCTTACAACGCCATTTTCTAGCTGGGTTGTTCGATACAGATGGGGGGATTAGAGGTAAGACTATAGGTTTTACCTCAGCAAGTAAAAAGCTAATCTTCGATACAAGTAGAATACTTAATGATATGAACATACTTCATCATACAGAATCTTGGAGAAACAAGAAATACGATACTGAGTATTATGGGATTAGGGTTAAAGCAAAAGATAGCGATAGGTTTTTAAAACAGTTGCCTTTGAGAAACAAAGAGAAACTTAAAGCAGTTTCTCGTCATGCGGACGTGCTGGAGCGGTCAAACGGGATGGTTAATTCCATGACAAAATCTAAGAATTAGTCCAAGCTTAGGCCGTTCTAAAACGGAAGATACCCATTGGCTTAGTGCCTACGCAGGTTAGAATGCTAGCAATCTAGGCGAGTTGGGCGGGTTACCAGTAACCCACCGCGACTATTGGGTTGCTGCTCGAAAGTCCTGCCGTCCGCACTTTTTTTATTTATTTTGTGCAGCTCAAGGTTGATTACGAAATCGAAGATTCTGTATTTGGCTCGTATTTTATTAATTTTGAGGGTTGATACATGAAATTAAGAAACTACTTAATTTCAGTACAGAAAATGGATAGCTTTCAATTTTCTTGTAAGGACAGTCTGCCCTTATGTTCCAAAACTGCCGTCAACATTTTTACATTTTACTATTTCTTTTGCGCAGCTCGGGGTTGATAAGGGGTAAGACCCCTTATTCAGAAACCAATTTTTCAATCTCTTTTACTATTCTCTCATTGTCAGCAATAGTCTCATTCATACCGGGCATTTTTTTCTGTGAGACAATGACTTTACTAAACAACTGGCGATTGAGAGAAACACAGCGTTTGATGGTTGCAAGAGTAACTGGTCTTTTCCATTGCAAACTGGATTTTGAAAGCGCAGTTACTAATTCTGATAAGCGTTCAAATGACTGTAATATGCTGTTAATCAGAAGTTCGCTATCAAGAGGATCGATAACTTTGGAAAAAATATGCTTTTCTTCTGGATTAACCATGGGCAGCATTTCTTCCAGCACTGTCTCTAAAGAATGGATATAGACATATAAATCATAGATTTCTCTTTTATCTACTGTTCCCGCATCAACGTGGGTTGCAATCCTGCTGGCATGCTGACGAAACAAGAGAAGACTGGATCGTAAGCGATTAATTTTTTCCGTAAAGGACATTTCATACAGTTCTTCAAGAATGATATCCTGCTTTATAGAAACCAGTTTAGATGTTACTACCGCGAGCAACAGAAGACCAAGAGTTACTTCTAGAACAGCTATTATTTTAAAAAAACCCATGGGAATTATATCGCCAAATCCGGTAGAAGTGGCAGTGATAAAACTAAAGTAAATGGTATCGGTTATTTTTGTTATTGGCTCTCCAGTAATAGTAGAAACTAAATTTGCACCGAATATTCCCAAAAAAAAGTAATATACTATTCCCAACATAAAGATTAGGAAAAACCAAGTCAAAAGAATTTGATAAAAATCAACGCGTTCTAAAGAGAACAACCGTTTCTTGCTTAAGAAGTTTCGATAAAAATCAATATGATTCAATGAAAAATTCCGCTTCTTGCTCATTTCTTTAAAAGCATCCTGTAAACTAAGAAATGTTTTTTTCATCCTACACCTTTTTTAGAGATAATCTACTGCATTATATAAATATCTTTCTTGGAATCTTTCTGGAGTAACAAAATTATGCCTTCTTCAGCAATCCGGCTACTTTCTCTTTTCCTATTTCCAATATAAAAGAAGCCAGTCTTGGCCCGCGTTCCTTATTAATCAAAACCCGATAGCAAAGAGTAAAGAAATCTTTAGGCGGCATATCGTGGTTCTTGCAGAGAATGTACATTTCCTCGTGCAATCCTACGTCCGTCCAGTCGCGTTCCGATAATTTCTTAGCCACTTCGTGCAGAATTTGTTTTTCTTCTTTCTTTAATTTAACTTGAGATTTCTCCTGCAGCGTAAATTTAAATTCTTCCGGAGCATGTTTCTTTAGCCAGTTGGCGGCACATTCTGCACGGGTACGGAGACGTTTCTTATCGTGATCGTTTTTGAGTTCTTTTTCAAAATAGCCAACCACTTTGTCGATGTTGAAATTATTGATTTGCAGCAGCATGGTCATGTGCCGGAATTTTGGCTGGTGAGGAATAGTTTTGGGAATCTTTCCGATGTAACTTAATTCATAAGCAATTTTGTATTTCTCCGCCTTCTTATCATCTTGAAGTTCTTCTACACCAAAATAAATTCGTTCGGCTTTGTCAAAATCTTCGTAGACATTCAGCACATCTGCATCAAAACTGATAGCAAATTCGCGGTTCGGTCTGGTGCCGGCAAAAAGATACCGGGTTATTTCTGGTTCATAGACTTCCAGAACATCCTTTAAGGTAATTACATCTCCTTTAGAGCTGGACATTTTTCCATCCATCCCTTTCAAACTGATAAAATCGTACATTACGTAGGTTGGCGCATCAAAGTTCCAGACCTGCTTGCAAATCTGCTTGCCAGTATCAAAACTTCCGCCGACGGTAGAATGGTCTTTTCCGCCGGGTTCGAAATCTACTTTCTCATAAGCCCAGCGCATCGGCCAATCTACTCGCCATTTTAATTTTACGATATGTTTCTTGCTAAAATCAAAAGTATCTTTATGTCCACATTCGCATTCGTAAGCTAAAGTATAACCTCCCGGCCAGGTTATAGTGTTGATGGTATCTTTGCCGCACTGTTCACAGAATAGAGAAACCGGCAACCAGCTTTTTTCCAAGGGTTCTTCACGATATTGATTAAGAATTTTTACAATAGTCTCAGTATTTTCTAAAGCGTACTTCATTTCTGCCGCATATTCTCCTGAACGGTATCTTTTTGCCTGATAGAAAAATTCCGGCGTAATGCCGACTTTTGGAACAATCTCTTCTACTTCCTTTTCATGATGTTCAGCATAACTTTTATGACAGCCGAAAGTGTCAGGAGTATCAACAATAGGTTTCCGGAGATATTGCCGCAACAGTTCTGGTTTGGGCATGTTGGCCGGTACTTTCCGAAAAACATCAAAATCATCCCAGGAATAAATAAATCGGACTTTCTTACCACGTTTTTCTAAAGCCCGGCGCACCAAGTCGACAGTGATTATTTCTCTGAAATTGCCTATATGCACGGTCCCAGAAGGAGTTATGCCGGCCGCTACAGTATAGGATTTTTTATTGCCTTTTTCTTGAATAACTTTTTCAGCAGCTACATCTGTCCAGTGTACGGATTGATCTTCTTGGAAATCTTTGCTCATGCTATGTGTGTGTAAAAGAAGTTTTATAAAGATTTCTGTCAAAGAAAACCACCCACCACTGGTGGAAAAAGCAGATTTTAAAATTCTGAATGGAAGATAATTATGGCAGAGACTTTGTATTCTCAACTCTGTTCTTACGGGAATCTCTATTTGGCGTTCAAGAATGCTCGAAAAGGTAAAACACTAAAACCGTATGTCATTGAATTTGATCATAAATTTAAAGATAATCTACTTCAACTGAGAACAGAGCTGCTGCTTCATTCGTACAAGCCAAAACCGTTACAGACCTTCATTCTCCGTGATCCAAAAACGAGAAAGATCAGTAAATCTCATTTTCGGGATAGAATAGTTCATCATGCTTTATGCAATATCATCTTTCCTATCTTTGAAAAAGATTTTATTCATGACTCTTTTGCAAATAGGATTGGCAAAGGGACATTCAAAGCAATTGAGAGATTTGAATATTTTCAAGGCAGATATTAAAAAATATTTTGACAATGTTAGTCATGATATCTTACTTTCTATAA
>CAYHVV010000023.1:0-14101 GCA_964360115.1 uncultured Methanosarcinales archaeon
GGGATTGAATGTGTTTGCCATGCTGAGGCAAGTCCTCAGCAGCTAAACAATTACTACTTTTAAGCACAGTCCAAAAAGCGAGTGATAATCATCATTGCCGTTCGCTCGGTGCTTTTCCAGATTTATCTTTTGTTCAAAAAAAGTTAACTCCCAGATTAAAAGCAACAATAACTACCTCTTACGAAAGGTAGTTCTTAACTCACCTCTTGGCATTTATGCTAAAAATCCCTGACTTCCGAATATTAAATCTTGATTTTTAGGATATACAAAAGTCCTGAATGTTTGGAATCTTAGGACTTTTGGTATATGAGGTTTATCACTCAGAAAAAGAACTGTGCCTACTTTTACAGTAATATGTGTGGGGTATGACAATTGGGTCGGAGGACTGATGATGAACTGAAGTTGGATATTAACTATACAACACCATATAGGTAATTCTTATAAAATATCAAAGCAAAATAGAGTTATGAACCTAATCGAAGAATCTTTCCAGCGTTTATTCCCTGATAAAGAATTTCCTTATTTCGCGGAAATGGAATACAACCGCAGGTTAGCTGATTTTAATGCTAATATCCGTTTAGAACCGCGAAAAATCAAAGTAAACTTGAATCTGCAGTGGAAAGATATTGACCGAGAAATCAAGATCGGCTTAATCCAACATCTGTTATTGCGGATTTTTAAAACGAGAGCGCACACCTCTAACATTGAACTTTACAATAATTTCATCAAAAACATCCCCATCCTAACTCCGAAAACTAAATCTGATCCTCTGTTGGAAGCATCCTTCCTGCGCATCAATGAACTATTTTTGTCTAACTCTATAGAACAACCAAACTTAACCTGGGGCACTGATTCTTTTCGCAAATTAGCCAGTTATAACTTTCATACTGATACTATTACCGTATCAACCCTTTTTGCTAATGCCCGGCCGGAAATTTTGGATTATCTGATGTACCATGAAATGCTGCATAAGCACCATAAATTCAAACATAATGAAGGAAGAAGTTCTTTTCACTCCCCTGCTTTCAAAGAAGATGAACGGCGCTATCCCGAGCAGGAGGTAATTGAAAAAGAGATTGAAGCAATTATTAGGGCAAGAAAATATGCAGGAGCCAGAAAAGTGAAAAGAATGTCTTTTTGGCAAAAATGGAGGTAATTTTTCTCTTTTATGAGTGAAGACTTAGTTTTGTGGGGTTTTGAAAGGGTTTGCTTTTCAGAAACATTTAAAAATAAGCCTTAATATTTTGTTGACATGACAGATATGGAAAAGAAATCGGTCAGTGTGGGTAACCTAAAGAAAGGGGATACCATTATAATCGATGATTCTCCTTGTAAAATAACCGATACTGCAACTTCCCGCCCAGGAAAGCATGGGCACGCAAAAGTGAACTTAACTGCAGTGGGTATCCTTGACGGCAAGAAAAGACAACTAGTCATGCCAGGTCACGATAAAGTTGAAGCACCCATCATTGAAAAGAAATCTGCTCAAATACTTTCCGTAGTTGGAAATAATGCCAATGTTATGGACATGGAAACTTATGAAACCTTTGAAATGGAAATTCCGGAAGAATTGAAGGAAGACGTTAAAGAAGGGAAAGAAGTGTTATATTGGACCATCATGGGCGCAAAAGTAATGAAACAAGTTAAAAGTTAAAAGTGATACTCTATGGCTACTAAATTCGATGAAGCATTGAACCGATTGATCAAAGGCGTTTTTGTCTGCAGAAACTGCAAAGCAAAAATCAGGGCGTCTAGCTTGAAAGTAAGCCAAGGCAAAATTAAATGCAGAAGTTGTTCTTCAGTAAAGTTGCGGCCGAAAAGGAAGAAGTAGACCGGAACCCAAACATATAAAAACTAAATTAGTTTTATGTTCTCTGATATGGTGGATGTACTTGCATTTATACTCAAATACAAATTTATCTTAATTTTTTATTTATTAGTTGTTTTTTTTATTGCTTACAACTGGAAAAAAATAGAAAAACAGGCCAAAATCATTTTTCTTTACCGCACCAAGTTAGGATTGCGTTTGATGGATAAAATTTCTCAAAAATTACGTGAATGGGTTATCTTATTTGGTTATGTGGGCATGGGTGCTGGTTTTGTGGGGTTAGTATTAATCTCTTATGTGCTGATCAATAATTTATATGCATTGATTACTAAACCGGAAGCGGTATCGGGAGTTTCTTTAGTATTACCGGGAGTACATGTCCCGGGAATGGGAGTGCTGCCGTTCTGGTATTGGATACTTGCTATTTTTACTATTGCTATAGTGCATGAATTCTCTCACGGCGTCGTTGCTCGCGCACATAATATTCCAGTCAAAAATACTGGCCTAGTTTTCTTTGGGCCGATTTTGGGAGCATTTGTTGAACCGGATGAAAAAAAATTGCGTAAAGAACAGGATATTGTGCAATATTCAGTGTTGGCAGCTGGATCGTTTTCCAACGTAATGTTAGCAGTTGTCGCATTATTATTCCTCAATTTTGCGTTTATGCCTCTGCAGGAAACAATGGTAACTCCATCGGGATTCAGTTTTGATAATTATGTGAATGATAATCTCCCTGCTGCAAAAGCAGGAATTGAGCCAGGAACTGTAATCACGGGGATAAATGATCAAAAAGTTTCCAATTTCCAGGAATTTAGTGATGAACTGGCATTTTACCGTCCGGGAGAATCGATAGTGGTTAATACTGCAGAAAAAGATTATTCCATAACGCTGGCCGCAAATCCGGACAATGAAAAAAAACCTTTCTTGGGAGTTTTTAACATCAAGAACGAATTTGATATCAAAGAACAATATGAATTGGGGATAGGAAAAGTAGTATATGTAATCTTAAATTGGCTTACCGGATTTTTACGCTGGTTGTTTTTGCTAAGTATTGGAATCGGATTATTTAATTTATTACCTCTGCCAATAGTCGACGGAGGAAGGATGGCCCAAGTATTTTTACACAAACTGAAAGGTCCGGAAAAAGGAGAAAGGTTATACCACAAAGTAAGTTTGTTTTTCTTGTTAGTTTTATTGTTGAACCTATTTTATCCGTTATTGGCTAAGTTGTTGTAGAATCTGCATAAATTTTTATATTAATCTTCTTCAGAAGGAAATAAATGGATTACGACCAATTCAAAATAAAAGAATATGATTTCTGGGATTTATTTTTACATGTCAATCAATACCCTTATCTGGGGCGATGTTATGCCTGGGCAAAACGGGAAGATGCTGACAAAATAACTGGCATCAAGAGCGGCGAACTGGTAGAATTGTTTGGAGATATCATTCCTGCGTGGGATCGGGCCGTATATCAATTATTTCAGCATGACCGACCTAATCTGGCCATCCTGGGAAATGAAGCACCTCATTTGCATGCGCATTTAATCCCGCGCTATAATGCACCTAAAGAATTTCAAGGCATTACTTTTACTGATCCCAACCCTAAAGGAAATTATGCACCTTATCCTAAACAGGAAATTGCGTTGGAGATATTATTGCAGATTAGAGATGCGATCAAAGGAAAAATAAAATAAGAAGAAAATTAGCTACAAATTAATTCAAAATTAAGCCCTTGGTGTCCACCAGCAGGGGCAACATGCAAAATATTTTCTAAAATAATTTTAGTTCCATCTGCTAAGACCTTTGTTCCCCCAATTCCTACACTAAATTCCTCACCATTAACCTCAAATACTCCTTTAAGATTTTTAGTATCAGCCAACTCACCATCTAAACTATAGTGTGCAGATATTGTATAATCCTTTGAACAAGCCTTTTCTAACTTAAAATCTGTTCCTCTCATACCGCCAGCATAATCTTGGATTACAGATCCAACATGGATTAATTTTACACCCGCAAGGACTTTTGACTCGCCACCCTTTAAATTGCCAGATAAAGCTTTTTGATTAACTGAATAACTACCTACTCCAGGCTCTGAAGGAGCTAAATTTACTGCAAAGGCTCCTATTTCATAATCCTTTAAACATTTAGTAGCCGTTGGAACTTCTTTAGCAACTCTGCCAGCCTTAACCGCTTGCCCCGTCCCGCAACCAACGATAAACATCGAAACTATTACTAAACTTAACACAATTAACATTTTTCTCATTTTTATTAACACCCCATTATAATTTTATGTTTAGATGATTTATTTATTTATAAAATTACGTGACCCCCCCCCCGATAGTGAAAAGGAATTTTCTTATTACACTGTCACTAACTTATCCGTAACTTTCCGGTCAATTGCGGCCAGAAGAAATCTAGTCCGGCATTTACCACCACTCTTTGCATAGTGCCATCAACTGCGCAATGTACTTTTTCCATTCCGGAAGCTTCTTCCAGCAGTTCTAATTGTAATTCTGGCGGAACTTTGATATTTTTGACATATTCGCACACCGGAGTATCAAAGTTTTGGTATTCTGCAACTAAACTTTGCCGCACACCAGGAAATATCTCTTCGACAGCGCGAACTTTCTTGCCGGCAACATTAGCGATGTAAACATTGCGGAAATTCTGAGCTTGAGTAACAAATGTTTTTTCTGCTAAAGGCCCGGAACCGAACAAATTCTTAAACCATTTGAGGATGTTGTCAATTACACCTGGACTTAGTTTTAATCCTTCCTGAGCAAAAATTACTGCATTCAGTTCGTTGGAATGATATAGGTCTGCACTGCTGGGGAATTCTAAACCCTGTAAATTACATTCTACGAAATCACTTCCGGAACCTTTGCAGACCTGGCTTAATTTGTCCTGCGGAATATTTAATGAAATTAAGAAAGATTTAGGATCATTTACTTCTTTGTTGAGGGTAGTTGCAAGAGCCACTTTAAATTTGCCGCCATCTTTGTATTGCAATACACACACATTATTGATACAAGTATTCTGGCTGTCTGGCACTAAACGTTTTCCGTCTGGATCTTTAATGCTGTTAAAACAAGTAGGCAATACTTGCGGCTGAGCTGGTTTTTGCAGACTTTGAGATAACGATTGTTGAGCTTTCTGAGTAACTAAATATTCCCCGCCCAGATAATTTTCATTGTTGCCTAAATCTAATAATGTTTGCCGATAAGGAGAACAGTACAAGACGTATTCATCGTTCTCGGCCACTTCTAATAATTTGGTTGCTAAATACTTGGTTCTGCTGGTCCAGTTTCCTTGGTTGCAGTAATTGTCAAAAATATATTCGGTATTTTTAACGCAGATAGGATATTCTCCTTTATAGAAACTTTCAGCAGTGTTTTCTGCTTTTCCTGAACCTAAGACAAAACATTGGCTTTCCTGTGGGCAGAATCCCCATTGCTGGGCATTCCAGTCAAACTTCAAAGGTGAACGCTTCCAGGCTCCGTCAACACAGCGGTAATCTCTTCCGTCAGCAACATGTTCGGTTATGGTTGTCAATGTGCTCATCGGTTCTACGCAGGCATAACCGTTCCAGCAGTAATTATTTGGACAACATGCTGCTCCGGATCGAGCATCGGGATTAGAAAGTTCTGGATAAGATTGGTAAGCAAATTCCACTGGACCAAATTCATCAATAACTTGAAGCATTGGTTTTTCTACTTCACATGGCTCAGTAAATTCAACAACGAGATAAGATGCATCGCCAGTGTTGAACTGCGGTAAAACTGCTGGTTCGCTGTTGCCGTCTTTATCAACTAAAAGTATTTTTGTAGTGCATTCCTGCGCCATACTGAAATATAAATCAACGGACGAAGGCACGGAGATTCTTTCTGATCGCAATTTCTGATTGCTTCCTAAAGTAACTTTATTTTCTTTCACATAATTACTTTTTTCATCAAATACAACCTGATTATTATCTAACAAAATTTCCCAATAGGGGATTTTTGTTGCTGAGGTAGTAAATTCTGCATTGGGAATGAAGTTTCGTGCTGGCAAGACTGCCGTTGATTGATTCCTGGTGGAAGCAGACTTGGCTTGTTCTTTTAGTACCAGTTCAACGTTTTCATAATACGCAGAAATATTTTGACCCGGTTCTGGTTTTTGCAGAGGATCGGCATATCCAACATGAGTCAACCCTTCCTCGCTCCAAGTATTAACAACTGTAAACGCATCTTTATTTTTTTCTTCCTTGTGAACTTCGCTGTAAGAACAGAATTTATCCCCGATTACGGCGCAGTATTGCAGATTTTTATCCTCTTCAATATTTGTTATAAAGTCTGCGGCTCTGCATCCATAAAACCCTATGTCTTTAGTTGATTCTTCGCCTTCATTGTAATATAATACTTGCTGGGCAATTCTTTTTACTCTTAGGTTTGCATATTCTTTAAATTCTTGGCTGGTGACTGGAGTTTCGTCGGCTGCCAATTTTCCCGTAACATAATATAATTCATATAAATCCGGATGTAAGTTGGTTACTTTATACGGCGGATTTCCCGGAAGGGGAAAAAGACATTCTGTCTCGCTGCAAGCGTAAGTTACTGTTTCAGTAACTGGTTTAGTTGAAGGAGCAAGGTTGCTGATGGGGAAAAAGTAGTTTGGTTTTAATTTTGCAACAACTGAAATTGGGTGATGCCATACATCACGTGCTTCTTCTTTGTTTAGGTACTGGATTGGTCCGGTAACTTTGAAATTCTCATCATCGGGATCTGTGGCTGAAGGCAATTCCTTCCCGATATTATCATCTGCTTTCGTTGCTGTTGCCCCATCATAGAAAAACAATTCTACTGGTGAATTATGATCATCGCTTAAAGAATCCTTAAACCATAATTTAGTAATTCCTCTGTAACTTTGATTAGAAATACTTTCTGATAATTTAAAATTACATAAAAAAGTGGAAGTATCCCCTACCTTCAAGACATTTTCAACATTATTTTCATTACATTTTATGGTGTCTTCTTCCAATATGTCATCTTTTGGATCAGAAACTTTTTGTTGGCTATAGGTGCGATAATCTATAGTTATAGTGGGTAAGGGTATAGGATCATAATGCGGATCGAACGTTGTTTCTTGAGACTGTACTTTGAATTCTACATCCATGACCATATCGCTGGAAGCAATAGGTTTAGAATTCCAACAACCATAATAGGTTGCTTCACTTCCCTGCTCTGGATCAACAAATTCTTTACTTAATCCAGCATAATATTCATTCTTAGCATTTCCGCAACAGTTGGCAGCTGGCTCAATTTCGCTAACTTCTTGGTCTTCTCCCAGCCAAGCTTCTTTACCGTATAATACTTCACAAAGGTTCTGTCCTGTAATTCCGGCGTCGGGATTGCCGGCATCAGCATCTTGTATCCAAGTACTGGAACTAGCTGCTTCCTGACCGGAACAAAGCTGGTTTGGTAAATTAGAATTATTACTGGTCAAGTAAATATTGCGGACTTCAATTAAATTCTCGCCGGAACTTATCGTAAAGCCCTGGATGGCTTTATAATCGCCGACGGGAACTTGCACTTGCATATAAGCGGCTGAATCCGAAAGAGGAGTATTAGTGGTGTAACCTAAAACATTGCCATCATAAAAAATCACTTCTTTATCATCAACTTTAGGACCTACTAATTTTAAATTTATTTTTAAGGGAAGTTTGAGGTCTTTCAATTCTGCCGAAGTTCCAGCTTCGTCCTTCACAAAACGGACCATAAAATTAAGATAATTATAACCGGTAAAATCTAAAAATCCTTGTCCATAATATTTTTTATAGAGTGCATCATATATGATAGGAATAGTTTTATCTATTTTAGATTCACGAAGGTAATCATTTTCTAAGGTTGGTTCATCTGGTATTTCTGGAATTGAAAGAGGAAGCGTATAAAGTCCTTCTCCGGTGTATCGGCCTTTCACGCTTGGGTTTTCACGCTTATTCCAGTCACTGGTACATTCTGCCCACGCCCACCTGTTTCCTTCCTGATAACAGTAAAATCTGTTGCTTAATTCTTGTTCTGCACCTTCTGCCAAGGCCGGCGGTTCAAAGTTTTTTTCTGATTGAGCATTACAAGTTAGCCAATCATCGGCATTAGACACTACATCAAAAGGAGCTTCTCCTGGCTTTTTAATTGTAAAAATTTTAAAGATGTTGTTAACCGCTGCTGCATCTATCCAGCACCAATTTTTTCCTCCACAGCCGTTATTATCAAATACTTCTTCAATTCCATTGCCATCAAAATCTTTTTCGGTGCTTACAAAATCTCCATCAGTTAAACAGGCAAAACTTTGCTTAGAATTTAGTTCTGTTAAAACTTTACCGGCATCTGCAGCGCCATTATAACCGCAACAGTAACCTCCTTCGGCAGTATCTATCCAGGAAAATGGTTCATTATAAATGTTAAGTGCGCGGAATGCTGCTTTATCACAGATATAATCTCCGCCGCCGCAAGAATTGTCGTCAGTACATAATTCAGTAGCAATGTAATTACAAGTTCCCGATTCTGAACTAGTATCACATTCCCAATCGAGAGCATTGCCACAATCCGCTGCCGTAGCACATGTATCTACTGGCGGCTGGCCTTTTAATCTACATATTCCCGTTATTTCCTCTGCATTTTCTGAAGTAAGGCATTCTTCACCTTCTTCACAAGGATTAGATTCTGAACAAATATTGTTACTCTCACTGCAATGTCCAACTACGCCTTGTTCGCAAGAAGCTTTGTTTTCATGACAGCTGTCTGAAGTTACTCCTTTTGTATCTTCAAGTTCTTCACTCTGTCCTGGGCCGCCGCAATCGTTGTTAAGATTGTCTCCGCACACTTCTGCTGCGCCGCTATTGATACAAATAGCGCAGCTAGAATATCTGCCGGGATTTTTTTCACAGGCGCCTTTTGCCAATTTTCTGATATCTTCAATAGTTTGGCCTTTGCCTTCTACGGTTGGACATTCAAGTTCCGGATAATCGTCAGAAGCATCATCATCGCAATCTTCGCTGGTAGTATATCCGTCTCCGTCTTGATCGGTGACCCATTCGTATATGCCGGTATTTTGATTAACAGTACATTCGTAAGTTTTTCCATCGGCAACTACTTTTTTCTTAAGATGCTCTTGACTATCGCATCTTGCCCATAAGTTGTTATCAGAACATATGTATTCCCAGGCATCGTTTGTGTAAGCCCAATCTGATAAAAATTCTGGATCAGCTATATCACTATCACCAAAGGCAGACATTGGGCCAGAAAATACCCTATTTTGCACACCATTCCCCCACTTTGTTCCCGGAACTGCGCTACGGTAGCCGCAATCGTCTTCATTGGGATCATCGTCTTCATCACCCACCACTAACCAGCAGCCTTTGGGAGGGGGGGTCGAAGAAACGACGTTGAGCAGCTTACAAAGCCCATCGCCATCCATCAGATTTAAAGTGGTACTCTCCGGAGTACCCGGTTCATAACTCTGACATTCTATGCCTTCCTCGTTACAATCAAAATTATAGGCCATTAAAGGATCCGGAGAAGGATCGCTTCCATCTATTTCGCTACATGAACCGCCGTAGCATTTGTCAACACCGACTACAATAGAAATACATTGATCGGCTGGACAATGTCCCGTCCAGCCAGCAAGAACAGAATAAGATTGAAATAGACTAAAAAGTAAAACTACTATTATCAAAAACCCTCTTTTTTTACTATTCATCTATATTCAAAAATAAACTATTTACCTATATAAATGTAGCGACAAAGAAAAAGAAAAAAAAGAAGAAAATTTCAGTTAAATTACCCGGTTGCGTAAGGCATGCAAACGCCGCTTTCTATTTCTTCACAAGAATGTGCTTCAAAGCAAGCTTTCCACTCGGAACCCATCCAGTCTCCATTTTTACATTGATCAACTAAATATTCATAATCACTGTCTGGGTCTTGCAAGCCGCAAGCGTATAATTTATTGATTACATCTTCGCAGGTATTTAAAGGAGTGATACTTTCTGCGCCTTCTCCCGTAGCATAGGCGTTATAGGTGTCTCCGCAAGCTACGCTTGAAACTAAAGCCATTAAAGGTAATGTTTTATTCATTTTGTATTCCTCCTAATTTATTACTGATTAAAAAGTGGATCACACTTTTCATTGATATCTTCGCAAGGGACTTGAAAGATACATTGGGTCCATTCTGACTGGTAGTTAGGATAGTCGCCTTTTTCACATTCAGTGAGGTCCCCCCATTCGTCGTTACCGTTTGCGTTACATTCTACAACGTATCTTTGGTAAATATCATTACAAGTATAGGCACCGTTTGGTCCACTGCCAGCAATCTGGTAATAGTTGCTTACTTGGTCTCCGCCACATGCGGTTATTGCTCCCAATACCAATGCTCCCGTTTTGTTTCTCAATAAATTTGTTAATGACATGATAATTTCCTCCCTGCTTGGTTGAATTTACTACTAGAAAATGGCGATTATTTATAAAACTTGCTCTTAAAATAGTTGAATTTGTTCTCAAGACCTAAAAAATCACAATAAAACAAAAATCCTAAACTTGCCAGCCCATCGTTCGCTTTGCTCGCTTCGCAGCAAGCTGTGGAGTATTAGCAATTTTTGATTCGGATTGCAATAAAGAAGAACTGTCTTATAATTAGGACATGATCAACTTCTTTTGTTAGGCAAATAAAATATGGTCTTTTTGAGGATTTTAAGTGAGGCCCCTCATACCTCGATGCCTTCTTTAACCGCTTCTTGAACAATGGTTATTTGTTTCTTTAATTTATTGAATTCTTTAGGTGTATAACAGAGAAAATCCACGGGATAATGGATATCCCAGTAATTGTACATTTTAGCTCCTCGTTCAATAAAATCAAGCTTTTTAAATTTAGAGCTTACCATAATTAAATCCACATCACTGTATCGACGAGGACTCCCCTTAGCTCGAGATCCAAAAAAGATAACCTTGTCTAACTTAAAATCTCTATCTACTTTTTTCTTGAATGATTTTAAGTTTTTGATTAAAATTGTTCTTCTATCCATTTTAGCAGCTCCTGTACAACAATAATATATTTAGAAGATTTCTTTTTTAAATCGCGTATTTCCATAGCAGTTGGATAGCGCACGTGAATGTATATGAGAGTAAGTTCTTTACATGCTTCTTTAAAATGTTCAGGAATACCTGCTTCCGTACCTAAAAAAACAAGATCGTGTGTTTTAATTATCTTGCCTTGTTTTTGTAGAAGTAATGCTTTCAAACCCTTCTCTGCTGCTTGTTGCGCCTGAAAACAAGCCCAATCAAAATTTTTGGTAGTGACACTGCTTTGAGCAGCATTTAAATCGCTTTTAGCTTGTTCAAACCACTTTTTAACTTCTTCACGCATGAAATATAGATAATAAAATTTTATATAAACCTTTCTAAGACGTTATTACAACCCTAAAACTCTGCCCAAGGCCTGCAAATCCTTGGCGGAACGCATTTCTTCCCTAGAACTGGCAAAACTAGACAGCATCATTTGAACTTTATACTTTTTACAGAGTTTAACATTGAACATTATTCTGGCTAATAACTTCGCCCGATCTGAAGAATTTAATATCTCTGCAAAAGAAAAGGCTAAAATCTTCTCTTTTTCGCCAGCGATATTGCATAATATCTGATCCAGGCCGCCACGCACAAAATGCAGGCTGTCTTTAGGATTGATACTTTCCATGCCGTAGATAATATCTACGCCGTTCTTTTCCATGGCAAACCGCAGCATCTCTTCTGAATCTGCCCTAAAAACTGTTTTCAATTTTTTATTGTTCATAAAGTTTGAACTAGAGAAAAATGC
Organism: uncultured Methanosarcinales archaeon; assembly: GCA_964360115.1. Classification (GTDB taxonomy): domain Archaea; phylum Nanobdellota; class Nanobdellia; order Woesearchaeales; family GW2011-AR9; genus JACPIL01. The sequence continues at coordinate 11,672 of CAYHVV010000023.1, forward strand.
TTTTTTATTTTTCTCGTTCCTGGCGCTTTCTATTTCCTTCAACAATTCTTTTTGTGTCTTTCCTTTAAGAATAACAAAATTGCTATCTAAGAAATTTAATTTAGTAAAACCTAGTTCTGCTGCTAATTTCTCTGCTTCTGCGTTCTTCTTCATAAAAATGTAATCATCCATATACTGCAAAATAGTCATTAAATTTATAAAATATACCCAAAACTACTCTTTAACTAAACTGTGCCTTACTTGGAGACGCAGAGAGGGAAAGAAATGTACATCAACGTATGTAACGAAAGAGAACAAACTAATACTAAAGTTGAATTTGCAGGAAAGACGGCCAGAGATCTTCTTAATCAACTAAAACTTAATCCTGAAGCTTTTATCATCGTACGCAACAGCGAAGTTATAACTGAAGATGAACTGCTGCAAGAAAGCGATCTGATAGAACTTCTTAGCGTTATTTCTGGGGGATAAAATGGCCTGTACTAAATGCAACAATAATGCCATCGTTTCGCTCCAGCACGGAAATTTATGTAAAAATCATTTTATTGATTATTTTGAAGACAAAGTATTCAAGACCATCAACAAATATCGGCTGATCGGCAGAAATGAAAAATTATGCGTAGCGGTTTCCGGAGGAAAGGATTCTTTAACCGTTCTTTACCTCACTAAAAAATACTTAGAAAAAAATAACCTCCCGAAAAATAAGCTCTTTGCTCTTGCTATAGATGAGGGCATAGACCAATACCGTGAAAAAACGCTGGTTGATTTAAAAAAATTCTGTGAAGAGCACGCCGTTCCTTTAACTATTGCTTCTTTCGAACAAGAATTAGGTAAAACCCTGGATAAAGCTTACCTCATCATCAATAAAGATGCCAACAAGAAACCCTGCACCGTCTGCGGGGTATGGCGCCGTTATCTGCTGAACAAACATGCTAAAAAACTTGGCGCAGATAAGGTTATCACCGGACATAATCTCGACGATGAAGCACAAGCAATCATTATGAATGTCTTTAAAGCTAACACTAAACTTACGGGACGTCTCGGTCCCATTTCTGGAATTGAAGAACACGACTTATTTATCCAAAGAGTAAAACCACTTTATTTCTGTGCAGAAAAAGAGGTCCGCCTCTACGCCTTATTGAAAAATTTCCAAATACAATTCGTTGAATGCCCTTATTCCAAAGAAGGATACCGGCATCACATCCAGGAAATGCTGAACGAATTTGAACATAAATATAAGGGAACAAAACAAGGAATCGTTAATTCTTTCCTGGCGCTGCTTCCCTTATTTCAAAATCCAGAAAAAAAAATCACGGAAAATATACAACCCTGCAGAGTATGCCAAGAAGCATCTAACAAAGAGGTCTGCAATGCTTGTCAGATGAAGGAGACTATCCAAAATGCATAGATACTCAAGACAAATCCTGCTAAAAGAAATCGGCCAGGAAGGACAGGAAAAAATACAAAATAAGAAAGCGGCCATCGTCGGAGTCGGAGCTCTCGGAACGGTAGCGGCTGAACTGTTAGCGCGGACAGGGGTTGGTTCTTTGATTCTCATTGACCGGGATGTAGTAGAAAAATCAAACCTGCAACGGCAAACTTTGTTTGATGAAAAAGATGTTGGAAGAAGTAAGGTCGCTGCTGCGGAAAAAAGAATTGGAGAAATTAATTCCGAAATAAAAGTAGAGTCGTATCCCGTTCATCTTAACTCGCAAAACATACACTTATTACAAACTGCAGATCTTATCTTGGACTGCACTGATAATCTTCAAACCAGATTTTTAATCAATGATTACTGTAAAAAAGAAAAGAAACCCTGGATTTACGCTACAGCAATTAAAACTGCTGGATATGTTATGCCCATTCTTCCGGAAGGGCCTTGCCTGCAATGTTTCCTTTCTGAAACTAATCTCGAAACCTGTGATACAGTGGGGGTATTGAACACTGTTACTGTTTCTATCGCTTCATTGCAAGCAACTATAGCATTGAAGTTATTGTTGGAAAAGGAAACTGAACCTATCCTGTATCATTTTGATATTTGGAATCAAAATTTCAAAAAATTAAGTATCAAAAAGAAAGAGTCCTGTCTTGCTTGTAACGGACATTACTCTTACTTGGAAAAAAAAGAAACATCCAAATATGTTCGCTTCTGTTCAACTGGAAAATATCAAATCATTGGGCCGGAAGTTGATTTAAAGATAATGAAAGCGCGCTGGGGAAAAATTGATCGAGTAATCGACCTCGGTGAAACCCTGCAATTTAAAAATATCTTGCTCTTTAAAGACGGGCGGGCTTTAATTAAAGCAAATTCTGAAGAAGATGCACAAAGTTTATATTCTCAGTGGGTTGGAAACTAAAATAATTGTTTAAAATTTCACGTAACAAAGAAAAGAACGGCCTATCCTCGGGCTAAAGCCCGAGGCATTGACCGGC
>CAYHVV010000024.1:0-13518 GCA_964360115.1 uncultured Methanosarcinales archaeon
TAATACAGCTGTCTTATTTTTTATGAAATATCAAAGAAGTGGCGAAGTTAGGTGATAATGTTAAATTTCATGTTGATTTAGTCGAGTCGCTGGGAAGTTTCTGTGAAATAGAAGCCATAGATAAGAATGGAGATATCGAGAGAAGCAGACTTCTGCAACAATGTGATGATTACATAAAGATTTTAGGCATTCACCAAACAGATTTAATCTCTTGTTCTTACAGTGATTTATTGCTTCAAAGATATAAACAATGATTACTCAGTCCTTCTTAACTTTATACTTTGATTTCAAGAATAAGGTGTTCGGAACATACAAGGTATCTCCGTATTCAGTTGTTATTTCTGTTTCCAAATAACCTATCCTTTCAACTCTTCCAGAAATCTCTTTTACTTCTACTCTTCGGCCTACCGTAATTCTTTCGTCTTTATGCAAGATGAGCCAAGCGACTAAGTTAGGGATGATATCCTTCAATCCCACAATAAAAGTCAATATTAACAGCATCAGCACTGCTCCTAAGATAAGATATAAGACGATAGAAGTAATGCCTAAGCGAATCAAGAAAAGAACAATAGAGATCAGATAGATTACATAAGATACTAGGACACCGACCCATTTCTCGAGATTATTGGTTATTCCAACTTTACTGGCAATATGATTTAATTCTACTTCTTTCAAGATTTTACTTAATAATTTCTGTGCGAGAATTCCCAAAACAAATCCCACCATCAGTATGATGACACCTTCTATTACTAAAAAAACATAGGATTCTGCCGTGCCTACCATAGCTGTTACGGTCTCATTTACCATAGTGCTTTAATCACCAGATTGGTTTATAAACATTGCGAATAAATAGGCTGAAAAGGAAGCGAAGTAATGTAAATATTACAGCGGATGATTTATGGTAGATTATAACAAACAAATCAAGGAACTGGAAGACGAGCTGAAGAAAACAAAATACAATAAAGCCACTCAAGGCCACGTTGGTATTGTCAAGGCTAAAATTGCTCAATTGCGTGTAAAGCAAGAATCCAGGACACAGAAAAAAACTGGAAGTTCAGAGTATGGTTATTCCGTGCGCAAGTCCGGTGACGGCACAGTGTTGCTATTGGGTTTCCCTTCTTCAGGAAAATCAACGCTCTTGAACAAATTAACGGGAGCGCATTCAGAAGTTGCTGCTTATGCTTTCACTACTTTAAGCGTCATTCCCGGAATGATGGAATACAAACAGGCTAAAATTCAGATTCTGGACGTTCCGGGAATTGTCAGCGGTGCAGCATCAGGCAAGGGCAGGGGAAAAGAAGTTCTTAATGTCATATTAAATGCAGATCTGGTCTTAATGGTTGTAGATGTAACTCATCCGGAACATTATCCTGCTATCCTGAAAGAAGTATGGGATTCCAATATCAGATTAAACAAAACTAGGCCAGAGGTCTTCATCAAGAAAAAGGCTTTTGGCGGCATCAACATCGGAAAGACCGTTCCCCTCGAAATAGACGATGAAACTATTAAACAAATCTTGCGTGAATTTAAATTAATGAATGTAGATGTGTTGATACGCAGCCCCGTCGATGTTGATTCCTTTATTGATGTAATTGAAAGTAATAAAAAATATGTTCCCGCAATTACTTGCTTAACTAAAATAGATATTACTGATGCTGCCAAAGTAGATAAAATAAAAAAAGAGTTGAATGCTGACATCACTATTTCTGCTGAACAAGATATCAACATTGAACTATTAAAAGAATTAATCTTTGAAAAAATGGACTTCATGCGAGTTTGCATGAAAGAGCCCAAGAAGGAAGCAGACACTAAAAACCCATTAATAATAAAACGTAATTCTACTATCGGAGATGTCTGTAATAAATTACATAAAGATTTTGTCAAGAAATTTAAATTTGCTCGGGTGTGGGGGAAATCTGCAAAATTTCCCGGGCAACGTTTAATGACTAATCATATCTTAATTGATAAAGACATCTTAGAAATTCATTTACGGTAAATAGTAAATATTTGGGTTCTCTTTTTAGATATTCATCCAGATGGAGATAGAAATCCTTGAATCCATGCTTCTCAATGGGAAGCCGAAAAAGTAGTTCCATTCCCTGGTTGTAGATAAGATATTCCGGAATGCCCCCCTCGTCTTTCATTGTTGAAAGATATTCAAGAAGTGAATAAAGAGCTGTGCGCGCAATTCCTTTTCTTCTATATTCTGGGTTAACGCAAACACCGACAGTTCCTTTATTCCAGCCGTCCCTGGTGCTCACCGCGGCTCAGGCAATAATCTCCCCGTTTCTTTTTACTAATGTCGCATACATCCCCAGCGGATTCGGATGCCGCAACCATTGCTGAAAAAGACTGCGCCTATTTTCATGTTTGTGCGTAAGAGTCATAAGAGCTGTCCTTTCTTCAAGAGTAAGTGATGCTATAGTTCTGCATTTGATTAGGTCATACTCCCCATCGCTTTTTTTATCTTTCATATTTTTATTATCTACTAAGTGTTCTGATTAATGTTTCAAGCTCATCTTTTTTTTGTTGATGTTCTTTTTTCTTCCTTAAAAGATATCCTGTCAACCCTATGCCGGCGGCGCCTAAAACTAGAGCGGCTGCCAAAAAGGTGTTTCCCGCAAGATCATTCTCCCAGTTATAAGAATCAGAGGAACAATACCCCAAGCCAGTTCCTATCCCTAACATGGTCGCGCTTAAAACTAATCCTTCGTTTTTATCAGATATTAGTTGTTCTTCATGTGCTCGCTGGTATCTTAATTTGCTAACTAACCGTTCTTTTTCTGCCCGAAAGTTAAAATAGGGATTTGCCGTAGTTTCCTTTTTTGGAGTATAATCTGTTTTTAATGGCTTATTGTTTGATTGCCCATCATGTTTTCTTCCAAATTGGCTACTAATTACTCTGTATGCCTCGGTTATTTCTCTGAATCTGCTTGCTTGTGCATTATCTCCGTGGTTTCGATCAGGATGGTGTTCAAAAGCCAATCTTTTGTATGCCTTTTTAATGTCATCTACTGATGCTGTTTCCGGAATACCTAAAATATCATAGTTACGGTCCATACTTACCATTTTTTAGGCAGGTTTTATAAATTTATCCAAAATTAACTACTTATGTGTGGCATCACTGGTGCATTCAACGATAAAGAAGCGTATCTTAAAGTAAAAACAGCGCTAGCTCTTTTATATCATCGGGGAAAGGATGGTTTCGGCATTGCTAACGAAAGAGAGATTCAGCACCAGCTTGATCTTAAAAAATTCATCCCCTTAACAGACAAACATGTTGTTGGTCACGCCTTGCATGCAGTAGTTGATCATATTCCCCAGCCGATTAAGAAGGATGGACTTTTAGTTGCTAACTGCGAAATTTACAACTGGAAAAAACTAAAGCAAAAATACAAATTTAATGCTCAAAATGACGCAGAATTGTTGCTTTCATTTTTAGATAAGTTTGGCGTAGAAAAACTTGATGAGCTAGACGGGGTTTATTCTTTTGCCTATTGGAAAGACAATACCCTTTACCTGGCGAGAGACATTTTAGGAGAAAAACCATTGTGGTTTAGCTACAGCACAGACTTTTTCTCCTTTGCTTCCGAAAAGAAAGTGTTAGAAAAATTAGGATCTATTGATATTCAAGAGCTTAACCCCCGCCAAATAATTAAATATGGCCTTAAAGAAAATAAATTAGAATTCATCAACCGGGAATTTTTCACTTATCTACCTGAGCACAAAGAATCATTTGAAGTTCTCAAGGAAAAAACAGCTGTTCTTCTTGATCAAGCCATCAAAAAAAGAATTCCCGAGAAGAAATTAGGTTTGCTTTTTTCCGGTGGAATAGATTCAACTTATCTGGCAAAATATTTCAAAGACCAAGGACAAGATTTCACTTGTTATACTGCCGTTCTTGATTCAGAAGTAATTCCTGCCGATTTAGACTCTGCACAAAAAGTTGCCAAGGATTTAGGATTAAAGTTAAAAGTTAAAAAAATAAAGTTAGAAGAGATTCCTAAATACTTGCAAAAAATAGTTCCTCTCATAGAAGATTCCAATGTAGTAAAAGTTGGAGTAGCCTTAACTTTTTATGTGGCTTGTGAAATGGCCAAAGAAGATGGCTGCAAAGTTATCTTTTCCGGCTTAGGCAGTGAAGAAATTTTTGCCGGGTATGAGCGCCATAAAAATTCAGCTAACATTAATCAGGAATGCCTTTCCGGCTTGCGAAAAATGTATGAGCGTGATTTGTATCGGGATGATGTCATAACCATGGATAACAGTATGGAATTGCGTCTTCCTTTCTTGGACGCAGAGTTAGTTGCATTTGCCTTAAAGATTCCCGATAAATACAAAATCAAAGGAGACATAACCAAGTACATTTTACGAGAAATCGCCTTGCAGAAAGAAATTCCCCGAGAGTATGCCTTCCGTAAGAAAACTGCCGCTCAATATGGTTCTAAGTTTGATTATGCTCTGGGAAAACTATCCAAACAAAATAAATTTCCTTCGAAATCTGCTTATTTGAAAACATTCTATCATTCACATAACGTAAAATTGGGGATTCTCTTCTCTTCCGGTAAAGATTCAACTGCTGCTGCACACATCATGAAACAACAAAATTATGATTTAACCTGTTTGATCCACATCAAATCGGAAAATCCAGATTCTTATATGTTCCAGACTGCCGGAACAGAGTTAGTGGAAATGCAGGCTGAAGCGATGCAGCTCCCTATTCTCATCCAAAAAACCAAAGGAGAAAAGGAAGCAGAACTCAAGGATTTGGAAACTGCTTTCAAAAAAGCAAAAGAACAATATCAGATTGAAGGGATTGTTTCCGGTGCTTTATTTTCTACTTACCAGCGGGATAGAATTGAAAAAATCTGCGACAAGATAGGATTAAAGATATTCTCTCCGCTCTGGCACAAACCGCAGGACAAACATATGCAGGACTTATTAGAAAAGGGATTTGAAATAGTATTGACTGCCGTTGCCGCAGAAGGATTAGATAAGGATTGGTTAGGAAGAAGAATTACTTCAATGGATGTAGAAAGATTACAAAAACTTCACCAGAAAAATGGTTTGAACGTGGCCGGTGAAGGAGGAGAAACAGAATCTCTAGTTTTAGATTGTCCTTTATTTACTAAGAGAATAGTTATTGAAGAGACACAAATAATTGAAGAGAATAAAAATTGCGCTCACTTGATTATCAAAAAAGCAAAATTAGTAAACAAATAAAAATTCGCTTCACTATTTTCATTATCTTTAATTTTCTTTCTCGTGCTTCATGGTCAATTCTTTCGGAATGCGATATTCGTCCCATCTGACTATTCCTTCTTTAACTGCATCGCGAATCTTGCGCTGTACAGTATTCAATTCTGAATCACCGCTCTTTACTTCTACGAAAACAATCTCCTTAACGGTTTTCTCATCCAATCCCTCAAAGACAATCAGATCTACTGGCTTTCCTAAAAATTTGCATTCTGTTGGTTTGTATTTGAAATTTGGCAGGTAAGGTGCCAGCTGTTCAGAAAACTGTCCGCCCAAGGAAGCTCTAGATCTTTCGACGGAATCTTTCTTAATCTCGGGAATTTGTTCTTCCCAATATTTATCTCTCTTTAAAGAACCAGCTACCGAACCAACCTTGTACGCCAGAATAGCAACCACCAAAAATAAACATAAAACCAATAACAATAAAGGATCCATATATAGCTGCACTTTAAGAAAACTTAAATAACTTTCTCATTTGGCTGCTCCGAGGGAGATTATTTTTTTAACGGAAATCTTTTAAATAATGGTCTGAAATACAATTACATGAACGCAGCAGAATTAGGATTACAACCAGGACAAGATTTGTTTGAAGGAGATTATTGTAAAAAAATGTCTGAATTACGTGAATCAGGCTTTACTCCTTGGAGTACTGAAGATATCATGGATGCTCGTAATGCAGTTACTTCTATACATCCTATTTGGAACAATTATGTTGATACTGATTTTGGCATTGCTGGAACAACTAAAAAAATTTATCTTGCTCCCAATTCTGCTCGCTTGCGCGCAGTGATGCCACAGACTAGATTAACGAATGGCGGTCTTTCTTTTGATTGTAGAGAAGCAGCAAAGACTTACAATCGAAGTGATCTCATTCTTAGTAGAGATTTGGCTGAACAAGAAGCTAGAACAAGTCCAGTTTGGCTGGATTTTGCAGATGGTAATCAGGCACGATTAGATACGTATGTTGAAAATACTTTCCGTTTTGGAAAAGACAAATTTAACTATGATACAATGATGGGCATTTTTGTTCCAGAAGATAAGAATGAGCGGGCGGTGGTGTTCAATGGACTTAACTATAGGTCTCATGCCTATGGCAACAATCATCTACGACTCCCGTTTCGTTGGGGTACGTCGTAGTGTGAGCGTCAGCGAACAGGAAGCACCCACAGGGCGTGCCGCACCAGAAACTGAAGCTCTCACTCTACAAGACCATGATAATTCTGGTAGCTCTTTTCCACGCACGTTTAACCATTCAGAATTAGAATGGGCTAGAAGATTATTAGATGGTTCCGCTGGTGGAACAGTTATAGATTGGAAAAGACATTAAGATTAATTCTTCCTTTCCATCGCTGCTTTAACTAATCCCATGAATAGTGGTGCGGGCGCACTCAATCTGCTTTTCAATTCCGGGTGCGCTTGGGTAGCAATAAAGTAAGGATGATTTTTTAACTCAATAAATTCTGTTAAATTCTTCTCCAAATATAAACCGGAAATGCTCAAGCCATTTTCAATCAGGAATTGATGGTAATATTGATTTACTTCATACCGGTGCCGGTGCCGTTCTGATACTATTTCAGAATTATACAATTTTCTCACTAAACTCCCTTCTCGCAAATAAGAGATATATGCGCCTAATCGCATGGTAGCTCCTTTGGTAGTAATCTCTTTCTGTTCATGCATCAAATCAACTACGGGGTGCGCAGTCAGGGGGTCAACTTCCGTGGTGTTAGCTTTCTCCAATAAACAAACATTCCGTGCAAATTCTACCACCATCAATTGCAACCCAAAGCATATCCCTAATATTGGAACATTATTCTCCCTGCAAAAAGTAATCACTTTCAACTTCCCTTCCGCCCCTCTGCTGCCAAAACCGCCCGGCACAATAACTCCATTCACTCCCTGCAGAGCATCTGCTGCAGAAATTTTTCCTTCTTCAATTTCTGTTGTTTCAATAAATTTCATATGTATCTTTGCTTTAGTGTGTGCGCTGCAATGCAATAACGCTTCTTTAATGCTGGCATAACTATCGGTCAAAGCAGTATACTTTCCGCATAAAGCAATAATAATCTCTTGAGCAGGATGTTCTAAATTAAATAACAATTGTCTCCAAGGATCAACCATCGGAGTAACTAACAATCCTAATTTTTTATTTATAATCTCGATAATCCCTTCTTCTTCAAAGAGAAAGGGAATTTTGTACACATTATCTACATCTAATCCCGTAAAGATTGCTTTTTTATCTACGCCGCAAAAGGAAGCCATCTTTCCTTTTATTTCCGGAGTTAATGTTTCGGAACATCTGCCAATAATCACATCCGGCTGAATTCCTCGTCTGCGCAGCTCGTATACACTTTGCTGGGTTGGTTTTGATTTTTGCTCATGCACCCCGGCCGGGATAGGCACGTAAGTCAAATGAACATACAAAATATTTTCTTCGCCAACATCATTCTGCAGCTGCCGCATCGCTTCTATGTACAAATCACTTTCCATATCTCCGACCGTGCCGCCAACTTCAATCAGCATAATTTCTGCGTCTTCCTTTTTTGCAATAGAACTTATTTTATCTTTAATCGCATCAACTACATGTGGAATAAATTGTACCGTCTTGCCTAAATAATCTCCGCGCCTTTCTTTTGTTCTGATTTCCTCAAAAACTTTCCCCATGGTAAGATTATGCCCTAGCTTGCAGGTAGTATTCAGAAATCGTTCGTAATGGCCGAAGTCCATATCCACTTCACCGCCATCATCTAAGACAAAAACTTCTCCATGCTCAATGGGATTCATAGTTCCCGGATCTACATTTAAGTATCCGTCTAATTTTATGGGAACTACTTTATATTGAGAGCTGAGCAAATGACCGATGCTGGCTGCGGCTATGCCTTTACCTAATCCAGAAAGAACTCCACCCGTAACAACGATATATTTTCTTGCCGTGAGCATTATATTTTAGAAGAACTGCTCTTTATAAAATTTCAGAACACCTTACAAATGATGACAAACGTATGGCCTACAATCTTATGGTCTAAGAATATTTATATAGATTAAATTATTGGTTTCAGGTATGGATCAACATCAAAATCTGGCAGCCATTAAACTAGTTTTCAAGCACTATTTTAACTGTATACGCACTGACTGGCGAGTGGTATTGCCTGCTTTGCTTTTGCCTGGTATGGGTAGCATATTTGTTTTTTATGTACCTCCTTTGTTTGTCGGTAAAATTTTAGCTCAGTACGGCAGCTCTGGCGGCATAGTAACTAACCAAGTTTGGTCTTATGTAGCTTGGCTCGCTGCAGCTTGGCTGTTTGGTGAGATTCTCTGGCGAATAGGTATTCATTTTTTAATAAAAGCTGATGTTGCAGGTGTAAGCCGGCTTTATATGCAAGCAATGGACTATTTGCTGGCTAAAGATATTGCTTTCTTTAACAACCACTTTTCAGGTTCACTTACCAAAAAAACAATTGGCTACGCTAAAAATTACGAAACTTTTGTGGACACACTCGCTTTCAATGTCAGTTCCAACGTTTTACCACTTATTTTCATTACGTACATTCTTTGGCAATTTTCTCCGTGGCTGGCCTTAGCGTTGTTTGGATTAACGGTAATTACTATTATGATAATTGTTCCACTGATCCGCCGTAGGCAAAAGTTAGTCGCTATCAGAGAAGTAGCAAGCAATGTAGTTGCCGGATATATAGCTGATACCATTAGCAATATGCAAGCGGTGCGAGCCTTTTCACACGAGCCTTATGAGGCAATCAATCATAAAAGAAATATCAAAGATTACATAGCCAAAGCTGAACGTTCTTGGCACTACCAAAATAGGAGAGTTGATTTGACGATTTCACCACTGTTTGTTTTTACCAACGTAGTCGGCTTAGTTGTTGCTCTGCTTGCCGGCCAGCGGGGAGCTAACATTGAAGTGGTCTTTATTACATTCAGTTACTACAGCCGCTTTACTTTAATTATGTGGGAATTCAATCGTGTTTATCGCCAACTGGAAAATAGTATCACCGATGCTGCACAGTTTACCGAACTGCTGCTTGAAGAACCGCGTATTTGTGATTCACCAAATCCTCAAAAATTTAAATTCAGCAAGGGAGAAGTTAATTTCAAAAATATTAGCTTTCGCTACGAAGACAATAAAGGGAAATATTTGTTTAATAATTTCAATTTGCATATCAAGCCAGGTGAAAAAGTAGGGTTAGTCGGCCATTCTGGTGGTGGCAAAACCACTATTACGCGTTTGCTGATGCGCTTTATGGATGTGGACGATGGTGCAGTTTTAATTGACGGACAAGATATATCCAAAGTGCGTCAGGCTGACTTTCGCAAACACATTGCGTATGTGCCGCAAGAATCAGTGATGTTTCATCGCTCACTGGCAGACAACATCCGTTACGGAAAACTTGATGCCAGCGATAAGGAAATAAGGCGTGCTGCTAAGCTTGCTCATGCCACTGAGTTTATTGAAAAATTACCAGAAGGCTACGAAACACTAGTGGGAGAACGCGGGGTTAAACTATCTGGAGGACAACGTCAAAGAGTAGCTATTGCCAGGGCTATGCTTAAAGATGCTCCTATCTTAGTGCTGGACGAGGCAACCAGCTCACTTGATTCTGAAAGTGAAAAGTATATTCAAGATGCGCTTTGGAAATTAATGAAAAATCGTACTGCTCTTGTAGTTGCTCATCGTTTAAGCACTGTGCAAAGAATGGATCGCATTGTCGTATTGAAAGAAGGTAAGATTGTAGAAGAAGGCACCCACAAAGAACTATTAGCTAAAAAGGGCGTTTATGCCGGACTTTGGACCTACCAAAGCGGCGGGTTCATGGAAGAATAAAAATCCCCATCGCAGCAGAGCTGCGGGGTATTTTTAATCTTTCTTGGGAATCTATCATCACAGTAGAACTGTGGGGTATTAGACCCAAGAAATAAATAAATTCTCTGTTGTTTCTAATTTTCATCAATAGCGCAAACTTTCGTAGCAATCTTATTTGATTGATAGAATATCGATAACACCAATAAAATTATTCCAAGGATCCCCAATTCCATTCCTTTAAACGGTAGTACGCTTAGAAATCCGCCAATGCCTAAAATTCCGGCTAATCCTAACGCGCAGGAAGAACATGCCGGAGTAAGGATACTGGCAATAATTCCAGAGAAGCTAATTCCCGTACTGTAAGTAATTTGTCTTTTTAACAAAAATAAGCTCAGCGAAAACACTATTCCAGAAAGCAGCGATATCAAAATCAGCACTGAAAAGGAAATTTCCGACATATTGCTATGGGCACTCATTAACAGATTAAAAAAAAGAGTTACTGAAAATTCCCCCAGCAGCAATTTGTAATTACCAATAACTGCGTTCAATGAGAATACAAAAAAGCTAAATAATGCACTAAAAAGAAAGTATTTCTTCTCAGAATATACTTCATACAATGCCTTTATGATATTTTTTAATTCTTTCATGATTTGATATTAAAATAAAGAATATAAAAAAGAAATAAAAAATAATTGATTTAATTCAACTCAGCATCAATCACTTGCTTAAAGACACTGAACGGCTGTGCTCCACTTATCAACTTTCCATTGATTAAAAAGCCAGGTGTTCCTTGAATTCCCACTGCTGCGCCGTCGGCCATATCTTTTTGCACTTCTTCAGCCATTGCGCCAGAATCAAGGCAAGTATCAAACTTAGCACTGTTTAAGTTCAAGGTCTTTGCGTACTGTTTAAATCCAGCTACGCCACCTTGCACTCCTTGTCCAAAGAGCAGGTTGTGCATTTCCCAGTATTTTCCTTGCTCGCCAGCACATTCAGCCGCTTCTGCTGCTTTTTGTGAATTAGCATGGAAACTCAATGGGAAATCTCTGTAAACTAATTTTACTTTTCCAGTTTTAATGTATTCTTCTTCAATTGAAGGTAAAGTCTGTTGGTAAAATCTTTCACAAAATGGACATTCAAAGTCGCTCCATTCTACGATGGTAACCGGAGCATCTTCGTCACCTTTTACAGTGTCGTCATCCAATAATGCTTCCATGTCAACGGCAGATGGGCTAGGATCAGATCCACCTAATGATGGGGCTACTGTTCCTCCTGTTGCTCCGTTCCCAGAATTACCTTTAAATGCAACAACTGCTAAAATAACAATCAAAACTACCGTAGTAACTTTCCAAAAAATATCTCCGCTTTTCTTCGGTTTAGCTACTTGTTCTACTTTTTGAATATCTTCCATAAATCCAAACCTCCATAATCTTATTTTAATTATCGGAAATGGTATTTGTATATATGTTTTTGGGTGCAAACCGACAGCATTATACCTCTTAAAAGTTGAAAATTTTCAAGAAGGAACGTTCATAAGCGCTCTTTAAGGTATATCTGAAAAGTTTTATCTTTAGGCTGGCGTGTAATCAGTTCTTTCTTCTCTAATTCTTGCAAAACTTGGCTTACTTTTGCTTTAGACAGGTCAACCCGTAATCGTAGCATGTTCTGAGTGATGCCTTCTTCTTGACGCACTACCGCAAGAATTTTCTTTTCAAATTCATTCAAGCCTTTCGAGAGGATAGAATACTTTTCTTCACCTAATTTTCTTTCTGTATCTTTCTCTAAGCGCTCTATAATCGCCTCTTCTCCTTTACTAAATACTAGCAGATAAAACGCTAACGCAAATAAAAAACCAAATGCACCAAAAGCAAAATGAACTACACCTAAAGAAGTTTCAATCGTTCTGCATCCTGCCTGCTGGAAACATCCTAATGCTTTAATCTCTTGATTTAATGATTGAATCACAAATACAAAAATGCCCAGCAAGAATAAAGTAATAACTAAAATGAACACGCCCACCTTTTTATTGTTCATACTTCTTGTTTAAGATGATTCTTTTTATTAATATTATGCATGAGATAGCATCTTTTTGTGTATATACTAAACAACAAAACCCTTATCTCTTCTTCCCATTAAATTCCTATCCTAGATGCCATCACAATCAAAACTCTGGTAAAACCCCCCTTAACCTAGAAGCACTCAGAGAACATAAAGCATATCCCCCAATTTTATATACTTCTTCTTTCCCTATTTTCACATGAAAAAGCAAGTGCTCATCGGCTTAACTGCTCTTCTTATGAGCTGCACCAAGACTAACAACACTCCTGAAGCAACTTACAACACCTCAGAAGCAAAAGTAGAATTAGCGCGATGCTTAGTCAAAGAGAAAGCAACCATGTATGGAGCCGAATGGTGCGGTTATTGTCAAAAAGAAATAAAGGAATTTGGTCCTGCCTGGAGCCTCCTCAAAAAAAATTATGTTGAATGTCCCGCCGAAGCAAATTTGTGTGAAGAAATTGCTGTCAACGGCGAAGTTTCTCTTCCTACTTGGAAATTTAAGAACGGAAAAATAGTCAGAGGATATGCGCCTAATTTTTTAGAAATATTAGCTAAAGAATCTGGCTGTGATTGAACCACTGGACAGGCGCGGTTACGTTTTACTTCTCTAAAATTTCTTTGTTTTAAGTGTTTTGGTTTATCCACTCCCGCAGTGGACAACCCCGGCTAAGATATATAAACTTCTTTCTCTCCGAAGTATGTAGGGGTGGTCAATATGAATAAACTCTCAGTATTCGAAGGAAAAAGGATAAGAAAGATTTGGCATAACGAAGAAAGGTGGTTTTCAGTAGTGGATGTTGTAGAAGCTTTGACGGAAAGTTCTGATCCAAAAGACTATTGGTACCGGCTTAAGAAGAGAGAGTTTGAGACTGGCGGAACTGAGTTATCGACATTTTGTCGACAACTGAAATTACCTTCTACAGATGGTAAATACTACGAGACAGACTGCGCCAATACCGAAACATTATTTCGTATCATACAATCAATTCCTTCCAAGAAAGCTGAACCATTCAAATTATGGCTAGCCAAAACTGGTTACGAACGTATCCAAGAAATAGAAAACCCAGAATTAGGGCAAAATCGCATAAAACAATATTATGAATTGAAAGGTTATCCTAAAGATTGGATTGATAAAAGACTGAAGGCATTGCCATCAGGCAAGAATTAACTGACGAGTGGAAACAGCGAGATGTTACCAAAGAAAAAGATTTTGCTATTCTCACCAATGAAATCAGCAAAGCTACATTTGGAAAAACCACCCAGGAATATAAAGAATTCAAAGGCGTACAAAAACAAAACCAAAACTTACGTGACCACATGACTGATTGGGAACTTATTCCTCGCTGGGATATAAATACCCCGCTGCTCTGCAGCGATTAGCGAGG
>CAYHVV010000025.1:0-13321 GCA_964360115.1 uncultured Methanosarcinales archaeon
ATGCCAAAACTATCGTCAGAATCCCCACCCTTTAGGGTTGGGGAGCTTCAATTTCTTCCGTTATTATGTAATTAAAATCTGATATTATTTATGTCCAGAATGTCTCTTTTTCAATTCTTCTTTTACTGAAGACAATTCCTTGACATTATCTACAAAAGTCGGGATAACATCCTTAAACACCTTTCCTACTGCTTTTAATTCTGTACCCACATCCCGCATTCGAGTATCATAATCTTCTAATTTACCGAGAACTGCTTCATGAAGCATCTTAAAATCTTCTTTTAATTTATCTACATCATGCTGTAATTTGCTCTGTTTTTCTTCATTTTTATTTTTCCATTCAATGATTTTCTTGACTTCGCCAATCAAATCGTCCCATTTTTCATCGATCATGGCTTCCGCAATTTCTTGCATCCGTTCATAGATATTACTCATGTCTTCTTGGTAAGAAGGTTGCGGAGAAGGCATTTCTAGAGGCATCATAGGCATTTGATCAGCGCCAGGCATACTTTGTCCATATCCGGCCGGTGATGAAGAATCTGCTTGGGCAATAGCTTCACTAATCTGCTGCTGCGGATATCCGCGTTGTGATAACTCTTCAATAATTATGTCATCAGTAAGACCTTGCTGGCGAAGCTGTAATACGTCAGAAACCGGAGATGCTTTCTTATCAAATAACGCCATAGGTCACCTTTTTTTAAATATAATAATTGTGAATATTTTTTGTATCTTTGTTCGCAATTACTAATAAGCAAATGTGTGGATAAATATATGAATATTCAACACATTTGCTATATTGAATAATCTTGCTCTATTTAAATTTATTTCTTGCTTAGCTGTTTTTATGTTTGAGCTCTGCAATTTTGCTCTCGATTGCTTTTTCTAAATCTTTTTGAGTTACAAAATTAAGCGGGTTCCAGTATTCGAGATATCTTTTCAGGGTATCTACTTCTTCCTTTCCTGCGGTCTGTTTTAGTTCGTTAATAATAAGAACCATCTTTTGATTTATTTTTTCCTGTTCATGCCGCACTTCCATCAGGTCATCACTGAGAGTTTTGAAGTCTTTATTGAGCTTATTGGCTCTGTTAATGAAATCATTCTTAAGAATATCAACTTCACGCAATAGATTATTTACCTTGCTTTCCAGTCCTTTGACCCAGATATATAATTTTGTGCTGTCAAATTCCTGAGTGGGGGGTGCCGGAGTAACCATTGTATTATATAAGCTCAGAATCTATAATAAAGTTATGTGAGTATTTTAGAGTAGGCACAGGTAAGGGATAAGTGCAAATTAAATAAGCTCCGGTTTATTATCCAAAGAATAGTGGTCAGCAAGAGATTGTTTTATTAATTCTTTAGACGTAAACAAAGAACTTATCGGGGGGGTATCGATGCATCTCAAGGTTAAAAATGGAACATTTATGATTGCAGCGGAAAAATAATGTGCTTCAGCTTCAAGCAAGCAAATGGGCGGTTCTCTTTCGAAATGTCCAAGAAGATGATGGCCTACTTTTTTTGTTAAGCCGTACAGCAAAGGAAAACCCTGCATAGCCGGATTATACACTACTCCTCTAACTCCATTTTCAAATTTAAATGCCCATACATCATAAAGGTGTTGTTTTTGGATTGATTTAATCCCACGGGCGTCAGAAATCTGTTGATTTTGAAGAAGCTCAATCCCCGCATCGCTACATATTTCCTGCAGAGGCAGATAATTATCATTACCATAATCTGTCTTTAGAGAAGCAACATATTCTTCAATGCTTGCCTTTATTTTCTTTTTATCGCGAAAGAAGTGCATTTCTACCTAAATCAGGCAGTGATTTAAATATTATTTTAGAACGAATGATAATTCTCCTTCAGGCACTTCTTGATATCTTGTTGTTCTTGAATTTAAACTATTATGAGCATATACAAAGAGTGAAGGTTCAGCACTCCATTCCATCTGACCAAGAAGATGATATTGAGTAGTACATCCAATTCTACGTTTTGGATTCATGTGTTCAAGAAGAACTCTATTTTGAGTTGTCGTAACCTTAGTATTCGTAAGCATTGATTTATGTTCTATATCAGTAATGTTTTCGGCTGTTATTAGGTCTGGTGAAAATAAGAAAGAAACCTCTTTGCTCATTATTTCATCATTATAAAAATCTATACCATAAACATATGCTGATACCGGTAAGCATTTCTCAACATTATAATCTACAAAAAATTGAGCGTAAATTCCTTCCTCTGGGTTATCCAAGTTAGGCATTCCAGAGAAATTTTGATACGCCAATCTCATCCAGGGAAAACCATTATGCTGCGTAATTGGGTTACTATAAGACATCTTTCTAACTCGAATATCATCAAAAATAGTATTTATAACTTTATTTTGAAACCGATCTAGTCCTAACTTACCAAAAACTATTGGCTCATTGAGATAGGCCATAAAATCTCCAGCAAAAATCTCAGTTCTTTCTATCGCAGCTTGATGCTTATCTTTAGGCACCACTAATTTGTAATGCAAATTTCTGGCAGTACCCTTTACTTTCATCCTAAGAATCCTTAATTCTAATTCAAGATCAGACATCATATTTATTAAATAGGTACTTCCTTTAAAAATATACTTCCACTTTTTTACCTATTTCCCTACAGAAAATATAATAAACCCCTTTCATATCTAATTCTTAAAAAGATGGTCCTAGAGAACTCTAAAGCTTGTTTTGAATATAATACCTATCACGAAGGAGAAAATAAAATCCTCAAGATTTCCTGTGAGAATTGCAATTTTCCTCCTTCTATCGAATACAGTGAGTTATGCATGTCCAAGACGGTGGACCTGCTCCTAGAAGTTACCGGAGTTACCACCATCATTCTTTCCCAGCAGCGAGAATATCAATACGATTATGGTCAAGTATCATTATTAAACGAGCTAGCTTCTGTCTACAAGCATCTTACTCAGGAAGAAAGGTTTACCTATTCGCATTTAGTAGTAGATCCTCTACATGAAAGATACATCCGCGGCTCTTATGCCCTGTTTCAGCGTTTTATATCCAAACGATTGAAAGAAGACCCTTTTGCTGCTTTTGTAGAATTAAAACGTTTGGAAACAAGAGAGAAAATAAAACTTAATTCCCTTCTTGATGCTAGGCATTCAGCTACTCAGCGAAAATTTATCAGCATTCTGGAATCAACTATCAAGATAATTGAAAACATGAAAATTATCACGCTTTTGATGCCCCACAGCCAGGAATATAAGGTAGGTCAGCGCGAGATTTACGGCAATGTTTTTTTTCCTACCACTAAGCCCGATTTCATGTTCACTAAATTACTCACTGAATTTCCGCAGGGAAATCTAGAAGACAGCTACAACTTCAAAATTGATACTGATGATTGTGAAGTAAATATTTTTTCCTTTGATGATAATGTAAGAGTGATGTATCATTTGACTCCCCCGGAGTTTCTTTTTACCGAAGAAGAATATCAATTGCTTGACGATGCTAAACGTATCATGTCCGAACACAAGCCGGCTAAAGAAGAGTTTGTCGACCCGCAGCGTATGCGGGAAGTATTTTTCAATATTGGAAAAGATTTGCTCATAGATTTATCCCAACACCAAAATCTGAGAATCAAAGACGAAAAATTAGGTCAATTGGCTCAGGCATTACTGAGACATACGGTTGGTTTCGGGCTGATAGAACTTCTCTTGTCTGATCCTAAAATACAGGACGTTAACGTTAACTCTCCTAACGGAGCATTGCCGGTATTCATCGTTCATCAGGATTACGGTGATTGTTACACCAATATTTATCCTACTCTTTTAGAAGTAGAAAGCTGGGCTACTAAACTGCGTCTGATTTCTGGCCGCCCTCTTGATGAAGCGAATCCTATTTTAGATACCGAATTGAAAGTAGAAGGATTTACTTCAAGAGTTTCTGCCCTTACTGCTCCCTTAAGCCCGACCGGATTAGCATTCTCCTTTCGGCGCCATAGAGATTTTCCCTGGACCTTTCCGTTATATATGCAGCCTAAAATACGTTACATGGATGCCATGGCTGCCGGTCTTATCAGTTTCCTCATCGACAACAATGCAGCTATTCTCGTAGCCGGAACACGAAGCTCCGGTAAAACTTCGTTGTTAGGTTCTTTCTTAACGGAAATCATGCGCCGTTCCAGAATACTTACTATTGAAGATACTTTCGAACTTCCTTCTGAATCGATTCGTAAATTAGGTTACAACATTGAACCTCTAAAAGTGGCCTCTGCTTTATCTGCCCCAGGTTCAGAAGTTGATCCTTCCATTGGAATCAGGTCGACTCTTCGGCTGGGAGATTCAGCAATCTTTGTGGGTGAAGTTAGATCAAAAGAAGCGATCGCCTTATTCGAAGCCATGCGCGTTGGAGCAGCAGCCAATGTAGTCGCCGGAACTATCCATGCTGATTCCCCCTACGGAGTATTTGATCGAGTCGTAAACGATATAGGTGTTCCAAAAACTTCGTTTAAAGCGATTGATGTTATCATTGTCACTAATCCGGTTATTTCCGGCTTGAAAAAATATAAGCGTATTTTACGTATCACTGAAGTGCGCAAAGAATGGAATGAAGATCCGCTGCGTGAAAATGGCTTTGTTGATTTAATGGTCTACAACGCAGTTACCGATAAACTAGAGATTACTGATGAATTGCGCAATGGGAACTCTGACATCTTAAAGCGCATGGCCGGAAGAGTAAAAGAATTTGCCGGAGATTGGGATGCAGTATGGAATAATATTACTTTGAGAGCCAACTGCAAGCAGGCACTCGTAGATGCCTTCTCAGAAACCGGAGATGAAATGCTTCTGGAAGCAGAATTTGTAGTCAAAGCGAATGATATATTTAGGCTAATTTCTGACAAAGTAAAACCTAAAGGTGGCAAGGCAGATTCTGATAGGATTTTCTTTGAATTCAAAGAATGGCTGAGGAAAGAAACTCGGAAGAATCAAGTAGAAGAATAAATAATTATAGGAAATATTTTTATATTGGGAAAAAGAGTAAGGGTTATGGATTATAAATTATACAAAACGCCTAATCCCTTTAATCGAAAGGATACTTCTTTACGATACGAAAAAAGCATTGCTAATCTTTTACTAGATTTTAACTATGATATTAATGCTGCGGAAGGTCTTAGTAAAATAGTTACTTCTCCGGCCAATAATGAACCGGGATTTAATATTGTGGCTTGCCAATCATTTACTCGTGCTAAAGGGCGTGCAACTTATGTGCTTATTCCTGAAACTGAACAACTGTATCTTTTTAGGGAAGCTGTTTTTCCTATTCGCGATGCCGGTAAAAGGTTCTTAAAAGCAGGATTAATATTTGGTGCTGAGGGAAAAGGAGTAGTCTGCCAATCAATTACTAACAAAAAAGATTATTGGTTTGATTTTCACATGCAAAATGTTCTTCAGGAAGATTGGTATCATTTCATGGGAACTGCAGAAATGATATTGGAAGAGTTGCAGAAAAAATGCGTTTTTATCTTGAGGTAATGTGAAATATCGCATAATCACGCATGGAAACTGTACTGACGGCTACTGCAGCGCTTTTGTCATTAAAAAATTCTTCAATATTTTTTTCGGCACAAAATTATCTAGCCAAGAGATTCTAGATATTCCTGTTTTTGGCGTGCAGCCGCAGGATATTCAAGCAGGAAAATTCACTTTTTCTCCCAGAGATATCGTGGTTGACTTGCCAAGGTCGAATAAAAATGTTTTTTTCTGGTGCGATCATCATTTAACTACCAAGCCAAGCGAAACACTGCCGGAAAATCATTATTGGAAAACTACTCCCAGTTGTACTGGATTTTTGATAGATATAGCTTTAGGGAAAGGCGTCAAAGCAAGCAAAGAGCTTTTGGAATTTAAGAGAGTTATTGATATTAGTGACGGCGCTGCTTATACTAAAGAGGATATCCGGAATTGCTATTATAAACGTAAGAGTTATCAACAGCATTCTTCGTTACAGAAGTTGACCATGATCGGTTCTATGTTCAATACTCGCGACCGGGTGTTGAATGACGAAATATTCAGGACCTTACTTGTTAATGAATTAGGAGAAACTCCTCTTTCTAGCAAATTATTATGGCAGCTGAACCCCTTAATGTTTCATAAAGCGCAATTAGAGAGTTTTGAACAATGGCGCAAGAACGTAGATACTTACTTAAGTTATGACCAAGAAGCGCAATGTGTATTGCAAGATGATCGCCTGGCAAAAATAACTGTTGGTGTCCCGGATAGATTTTATTCTTACATGAAATTTCCACAAGCAAGTTACAGTGTGAATTTGAGGATTATAGACGAAGAGAAAAAAGCCCGTTTTGGAATAGGGTCAAATATTTTTCATAAAGACCGCTGCAAGGTAGATATCAGTGAATTGTGTCGGGAAGTAGGAAAGAAATTTGGCGGTTCCGGCGGTGGACATTATTATGTTGGCGGCACAGTCATAAAAGCAGATAAAAGCGATGAAGCGATTAGATTTATATTGGAGAGATTAAGAGAGAACTAATTTACTTCTTATAACACACATCACAGAATAGTTTTTTATTTAATCCTAGTCAGTTCTAAAATTGATTTCAATTCCTCATGAGGAAAAAGAAATCCCTCGTCCCAAATATAATTTCTAATCGTACCGATCATATCTCTATCTGGAAAGATTTCTGCAGGAGTTAAAGAAGTGAGGTATTTGTCTGCCTCTAGTCTTATTTTCTTAGTAGTGAAGCTGGCTAAATTAATCTTTTCTGCTTCAAAAGAGCTGCCTTGGCCAGAAAAAATAATTTTCCCATTTTTTCTTAATGCTTTTTTGTAAATATCCAAAATTTTTTGAACTCTTCCGTTATCCCATTCTCCTGGTCCATCTGAAGAAAAAGAACGAGAAGAAAAAATTAGGCCTTCAAGTGTCCCATGATCCCAAATGGTTCCATATTTCTTTTGAGATAATCTACATTCAGCAATATCTCCAATAATATATTTTATTTTGGTAAGTTTGGTTCTCTGTGATAGTCCTTTCATATAATCTTTAACTTTGTCAATCCCATGATGACAACCTTCCCAAGGGGTATCTGATGGAATATCAAAAACATCAATTCTACTCTTTATATTTTCAGCAAACCAAATTAAAGCACTGTCCATAGGCATGTAAATAAATCCTTTATTGGTTTGTACTGACCTCAATCCAGGGCCAACAATTAGAACTGGTCGTTTAAAATTAACAGCATCATTTAAGTATTCTGAAGTTATCATAATTTCTAACCTACTCTACTTCTTATAACACGCTTCGCAGTTTTTTAATTCTCCTTCGATTTGAGCATGGAGCAGGCATAATAATTTGGAATGTTTGATATGTTCGCTGATTTTTTGAATCTGATGGAATGCTGAAGCTGAATCTTTGATCTCCGCTATTGTTTCTCTGATATATTCTTTTAATTCTTGCGGGAAGCTAATTCCCATGGCTCTTTTTTCTTTAGTATATTGGGATACTGCTGCTTCGGTAATATTCAGCAATTTAGCAATATCTTTCTGTGGTTTTCCTTTCTCTTTTAATGCTACCACTATTTCTTTCCTGATGGCAGGAAGTATGTACCATACTTCAATCTCTTGCGGATGCCGTATCGGAGTTTTCATGCACTATTATAAAACAATGAGAAGTTAAAAATCTATTGGAGAAATAATGAAAGACCTATATAACGCATAAATAATGCGGGTCTTTCAAACTTTAGTTGAGGCAAAACTAATATGCGAAACAATTGTCCTCAACTAAAATATAATAAAAAAATTAAAAGAGAAAAAAATTAATTTAACAGTTCAGCATCCACTAACCCATAACCGAAGAGGTTATCTCTCCCTACTGCGCCTAAATCATCAGCGGTACTCTGAAGCAACGCTCTGATTTCTACATTGCTCAGAAGAGGATTTGCTTGGATTGCTAAAGCTGCCACTCCTGAAACGTGTGGTGTAGCCATACTTGTTCCACTAATGGTGTTGTATCCTCCGTCTTTCCAGGTAGAAAGAATATTGACTCCTGGCGCAGCTAATTCAACTTGCGATCCAACATTGCTGAATGAAGCAAGGTTATTATTGCTATCCGTTGCAGATACAGCAACTACTGAACCGTAAGCAGCAGGATAGGAAACAGTTCCACCATAATCATTGCCGGCTGCAGCTACCAACAATACTCCGTTAGCATAGGCATTATCAACAGCGTTATGCAAAGCTTGCACATCCGAGTTAGATCCTAAGCTCATAGAAACAACGTCAGCACCACTGGTAACACAATAATCTATTCCAGCAATAATATCACTAATATATCCAGAACCTTGTCGGTTAAGGACTTTTGCTGCTAACAATGAAGCTTGCGGTGCAACGCCTACCACTCCAACCATATTATCAACTGCAGCAATCGTTCCGGCGACATGTGTTCCATGTCCATTATCGTCATCCCATTTAGTAGGATCAACTACTGCGCCTTTAGCAACAAAATTTTTTCCGCCCACAATATTTTTCTGTAAATCAGGATGATCTTTATCTATTCCTGTATCAACGACACAAACTTTTACACCGGCGCCAGTTCCATTAGCCAGATCAGCATCAATCTTATCTATTCCCCAAGGGAGTTTTTGTGCTGGTTGAGAAGAACCGGGTTTTCCCAAAGCTTGAAATTCCACATCATACTCAACACCAACAACATTAGGATTCTTCAACAATCCTTGAAGCGAATTGACCGGTACTTCTACAGCTAAGACATTCTCAAGTAAAGTATAACTATGTAAAACTCTTCCACCCGCAAAATGTACTGCACCAACATCTGGTTTTCCTTTGAACTCCAAAAATACTCTTACTTTCTCTGGCTGATTCCCAGCAGCGGTTGCCAGCGCTGATAACACTAGCAAAGAAATAATTATCACTACCATTGTTTTTCTCATAGATATTGCCTCCATTTAGTTAACGAAGCGAATTTTATTTCTTATCCTTTAATAATTCTATGGTTGTAGATTATTATGATATACTTTGTAATGAAGCGATAATTTCCATCAGAACTCTTACTGCTTTATCTATATCTTTCTTTTTGGTTTCTTTACCTAAGCTAAAACGTATGCTTCCTCTGGCTATTTGTTCCGGCACGTTCATTGCTTTCAAAACAGGGCTGATTTCAATTTGATTAGCAGTGCATGCGCTTCCCACAGAAGCATAAATGCCTTTTTGATTCAAATATGCCAATACTGTTTCCGCTTCCACATCGGTGAAGGAAAGGTGTGCATTATTTGCTAATCTATTGACAGGGTGGCCGTTAAGGACACTATTTGGTATTCTCTTCTGGACTTCTGTTATAAAATAATTTCTAAGCTCTTGCAGTCTCTTATTTTCTGTTTCTTTTTCTTCCTGTGCTAATTCTAAGGCTTTTCCAAAACCTCTGATCGCCACTATATTTTCTGTTCCAGAGCGTAATCCAAACTCTTGACCCCCCCCGTGAATCAAAGGTTCTATTTTAATCCCTTCTTTAACATACAATAATCCTGCTCCTTTTGGCCCGTAGATTTTGTTGCTGTTTAAAGTCAATAAATCAACGCCAATGTTTTGTGTATTTAGATTTAAGTTTCCAGCCTGGCAGGCATCAGAATGGAACAATATTTTTTTCTTTTTTGTAATTGCTGCAATTTCCGTAATTGGCTGGATTGTTCCGACTTCATTATTTGCGTACATGATAGAAACGAGGATGGTTTGTGGTGTAATTGCTTTCTCCACATTTTTAGGATCAACAAATCCGTATTTGTCAACCTCCAGATAAGTTACCGAGAATCCTTCTTGTTCTAAATATCTACAAGTTTCCAGTACGGCTTTATGTTCAACTTTACTGGTGATGATATGGTTCCCTTTATTTTTGTTAGCAAGGGCTATGCCTTTAATTGCAAGGTTGATACTTTCCGTTCCGCTGGAAGTAAAAATTATTTTCCCGGTATCTGCGTTTAAAATATTTTTAATTTTTTCTCTGGTATTCTCTAGTAACTCTTTTGCTTTCCTTCCTTCCTCATGCCTGCTGCTGGGATTAGCAAAATACTTCTCTGCCTCTTTCATCTCTTTCAATACTTCTTTGCGTATCGGTGCAGCCGCGGCGTAGTCTAAGTATATCATTTTATGTTCCATTTTATACCCCCAGCATCTCCCGCAATTCTTCTGACGGTTTCCATGGCGGTGTAAACGTAATTTCAATCTCAACTTTTTTTGCACCGAGATTCATGATCCTGCTCTTTAACTCTTCCACCATCTGCGGTCCGAAGGGGCATAAGGGTGAAGTAAAAGTTAAAATGATATCTACCTTATTATTCTTAATTTTAACGTCATAAATTAACCCTAAAGTCCATACATCTATATTTAATTCCGGGTCTTCGTATTTCTTGAATACTTCTTCAATTAATTTTTCTTTAGTTATCATTTTGTAAATTCTCTGAACCCTTTTTCATTGATATGTTGCGCTAATTCATAGCCGCCCGTTTTTATGATCTTTCCCTGGTACAAAATACTTACTTGATCCGGCTTCAAAAATTCCAAGAATTTGGTATAATGAGTAATTACAATTATTCCCATCTCTTTTTCATCGCGTAATTTTTCCACGCCTTCGGCTACTGTTTTCATGGAATCAACGTCTAATCCTGAATCTGTTTCATCGAGCAGAGCATAACGCGGTTCCAGCATTGCCAGCTGCAGTATTTCCATGCGCTTTTTTTCTCCTCCGGAAAATCCTTCATTGAGATGCCGTTTGGAAAAAGAGGAATCAATATTCAGCCGTGCCATTTTTTCTTTCAATAATCTATGGAAATCAACAACGGAATAGAGGCTAAGTTTTTTCTTCTCACGTAAATTATTAACTGCTGTGCGTAAAAAAGTGCTAGTAGTCACTCCGGAAATTTCAGGGGGGTATTGGAAAGATAAAAATAATCCTTTTTGCGCCCGCACGTCCGGTTTTGCAATGGTAATCTCTTCACCATCAAGAATGATTTTTCCTTTAGTGATTTTATATTTTGGATTACCCATCAAAGCCTGCGCTAAGGTTGATTTTCCAGACCCGTTCGGTCCCATCAAAGCATGTACTTTTCCAGGATAGAAAGTAAGTGTAACCCCCTTAATGATTTCTTTTCCTTCTACTTCTACGTGTAAATCAATAATTTCTAGTTTTTTAGTAATATCTTTTTTAGTAATATCTATTTTCATGGGTATGATTTCTCCATCAATGTTTGGTGCAAGGTTTTAAGTGATAGCAACGCGCATTTAGTTCTGGTATGGCTGATAGGTATCCCTAACAAACCAAAGAGGTCTGCTGAATTGAATTCTGTAGCTTCTTTGACCGTTTTTCCTTTAATGTTTTCAGTCAATAACGAGGCAGAAGCTTGACTGATAGCGCAGCCGTTACCTATAAATGAGATATCTGTAATCCGATCTTCTTTAGTTTTAATGTACAAAGCTATGATGTCTCCGCAGAGAGGATTTACTTCTCGTTGTGTGATCGTAAAATCAGTCATCTCTCGTTTGTTTCTGGGGCGTTTATAGTGATCAATCACATTTTCTTTGTATATCTCTTGTTCTTCCGTCAAATCAACTGAAGTGATTTCATGATTGACTCTCTTTTGATTGATAGCATTTGCTTCTGTTTTTGCGTCTGTTTTTACTTCTCCATTAATTTTCAATAATGCTTCTGCTAATTTATCTACTTCTTCTGTAGTGTTATAAACATAAAATGAAGCACGGATACTTCCGTCTAAACCCAGTTTAGAAAATAAAGGCATGGCGCAGTGGAATCCTCCGCGAACAGCAATGTTTTCCTTATCGAGTAATTCACTTACATCGTGCGGATGCATTCCATCAATAGTAAATGAAATAACTGGGCCCCTGTATTTAATGTCGCTCGGGCCAATAATGTTTATGCCGGGGATAGCAGATAATTTTTCTAAAGCGTTTTTTGTTAATTCTTGTCCGTGTGCAGAAATATTTTCCATTCCGATATTTTGTAAATATTCAATTGCCGTCATTAATCCTGCTGCGCCGGCAAGGTTGGGAGTTCCTGCTTCAAATTTCCAAGGCAGCTGGTTCCAGGTTGATTTTTCAAAAGTAACTTCACTGATCATGTCTCCGCCATATAAGAAAGGATGCATCTTTTCAAGCAATTCTTTTCGTCCATACAATACTCCTATTCCCGTAGGCGCGCACATTTTGTGTCCTGAGAAGGCCAGGAAATCGCAATCTAATTCTTTGACGTTTATTTTCATATGGGGAACTGACTGCGCAGCGTCAACTATCATTACTGCATCAACTTTATGTGTCATCACGGCCAGTTCTTTAACCGGATTGATTGTTCCCAATACATTTGACAGATGCACGACAGAAACAATTTTAGTTTTAGCGGTAATCAGTTCTTGCGCTTTAGCTAAATCTAATCTGTATTCTTTTGTAACTGGAATAAATTTCACTACTGCTCCTTTTTCTTTCGCGATCTGCTGCCAGGGGACAATGTTGCTGTGGTGTTCCATCTCCGTCAACACTATTTCGTCTCCTGCTTTCAGGTTCTTTCCCAGGGAGTATGCTAACAGATTCAATCCTTCGGTAGTGCCTTTAGTGAAAATTACTTCTTCGAATTCAGCGCCAATAAAATTTGCAACCATTTCGTGCGCTTTTTCATAGAGCAGGGTGGATTTTTGCGCTAACTTGTAAATCCCACGATGTACGTTAGCATTATCATTTTCGTAATATTCTTTTACTGCTTCGATTACTTTTACTGGCTTCTGAGTAGTCGCGCTATTATCTAGATAAATCAATCCGTTTTTCAATAAAGGGAAATCTTTTTTCATTGTTTATACATAAACTAGAGAAAAATGCTTTTTCATTTTTCTCGTTTTTTCATCTCCATTTCCAACTCAATCAATTTGTTTAATTCAATAGCATATTCTAACGGAAGTTCCTTAACAATCGGTTCGATAAATCCAGAAACGATTAATTTCATCGCAGCTTCTTCAGACAGACCACGGCTTTGCAAGTAGAAAATTGCTTCTTCGCTGATTTTTCCTACTTTCGCTTCATGCGCAGCATCGACTTGATTATTCTCTACTTTTAATGACGGAATAGTATTAGAAACTGAATGTTCATCAAGGATTAAACCATCACAGACTACGCTCGTTACAGCACCTTTTGCTGATGGTAAAATTCTTACTAGGCCCCTGTAATTAGAAATACCGCCGTCTCTGCTTATGCTCTTTGAACGGATGGTTGAACGGGTGTTGGGAGCAGCGTGGATAGCTTTTGCGCCGATATCTTGGATTTGTC
>CAYHVV010000026.1:0-13161 GCA_964360115.1 uncultured Methanosarcinales archaeon
CATATACCACTAGTTAAAACATTAGCTAAAGCGTGGTATATGGAACCTAATAAAAATCAAAAAAATAAGTTCTACCTTTTCTGACGGAAAAGGTGGATTTTAAAAGATGTTTCCTGGAAAAAAAAAGGGTGCTAGTAATTATTTGGTTGGAAAAAGTGGCATTGCAGCGGTAGCTTTGCTTTCTGGTTGTTTTCTTGAACAAGGGGGGGAAAAAGACCCCGCAGAAAAAGTAAAAGAAGAGGAAGAAGTAAACGAATGCGAAGTGGTATTTCCTTCCGATGCTGTTCTTGCGCCATACGTGAATTTGCTTACTGGCAGTCTCGAGATTAAAGAAGCAATTGATTTTTGTAATACTTCACCGGCATTTCAGAACAATTTGTGGGATAAAATAAAACAAGCAGAAGAAACAGGAGATTCTCCAACTGCTCCCCTTCCAAAGAGCTTCTCTTCTTTAGAACCAGACCAAGGTAGCATCTTGGTTAATCGTGAAGAAGCTGAAGAAATTTACGCTGCCCACGTGGCTCATTCACTGTGGATGGATAAGAACGGTCTGGTTTCCTGGAAACTTTCCGATTATCCTGCTGAAGAATTAGAAAAACTTCTTGCTCCGAGAGCGTGGTTTTCCGCCTGGTCGCCCCAAGAAGAAAAATACAGATTTTCCTTAATATTAGATCATTCTCCTAACACAACCTATTCCGTTATAAAGCAGATAGCAGATCCGGCTTTGCTTAACGACCAGGAATCGGCACTGGTTGAAATTATAAAATCAATGCGCTATTTCCGCCATGTAACTGTTTTCAAAAACAGCGATGGGGAAGTAGAGTGCTCAGACCTTACGGAAATTATTACTATGGGTGACATGTTTAAAGAAAAAATATCCCGCCACGGTTGCCAAACCATGGCTCCGTACGTAGTTCAGCTCGCCAATGCTCTTAACATTCCCGGGGAAACGGTTCGGGGATATTTTACGGGTGTCGGCGGCCACCGCACGGCCTTGTTTAAATTCACTGACCAGGTTCTGACTCACGGAGACGACGTTTATAATAGCTATCTCGGAAATACTCCTTCGGAAGAAATAATGGGCAGTTATACTTTTTGGGAAAACGAAGTAATGTCTTTTCCAAAAGGAAACCCAGAAGGGGCACACAATAGTTTAGCTCAGAATCAGGAAAATTCTTTAGATTACGTCTCCAAATCATTAATGCGAAGTTACTGTGAATATGGAAGAGCGTATTTAGATCAATTATTTTTAGAATACACAACTAAAAAGAGGCTTGATTTGCTGGAATCTGAACTTTTGCTTCGTACTGAGAATTGTACTAACTATCCCGAAAATGATCCCGACGGCACGGGCAATTATAACAATAACTCGAAATGTTCTGGTACTTCTAAAGAAACAAGATAAGAGCCCGTTATCTATTCTTTTCCAAACAACCGTAATTGTTCTTTTATTTTTTCTTCACTATAGGCAATTAGTGGCCTCATTACTAAGAAATTAAGAGGATAGCTCTTGTAATTCTTTAAAATCTGACCGCTGACTAACACGGTAATTTTATTTTCCTTGGTCATTTCTTCTATCTCTTGAAAAGTTCTTACTTTTCCTAGTTGCAGAGGAACGGGGCTAAATTTCTGCAACAAAGAAAGGTCTTTATCTCCAAAGGCTACGGGAAAGATGTTACAACCGCGCTTCATAAATAATAATCCGGCTAATATACTTGCGTCATTTTCTACCAGCAGTAAAATATTTCCTTCTACTCCGGCAGGTAATCCTCCAAAACAAGGAATTGTTTCTACAAACAGATACGCTCCTTCTTGATTTATTTCTATTTCTAAGGTGATATCTGGCTCCCCATAAGAAAAACGCAAATCTGTTTTCCGCTCGACGTGTTCGCCAACCAATCGATTAAATTCGGGAGAAGTAATGGGAAAGGACTTATCTGAACGTTTTGTAGCTATTCTAAATGTTCCTTTCTTTTCCTTTAATAATTCGACAGCCTTACTTTGGATTTCTTCTGTACTTTTCTCCACACGAACTGCAGGAGAATATGATACTAAACCAAACACCTTGCGCAAAGCAGAGTGCTCTTTAAAGTAATCCCCCAGCAGCCGCCCTTGAGTCTTGATAATTTTGGTCTTAGAATTGCCTCCAGATAAGGCTATTTTACGTATATTATCGACTAATTTGCGTTCAAAGAAGTCTTTATTCTTGCCTTTAAGAAATATCTCCCCATATCGCAGTAAAATAGTATCGTAAGTCATGGTTATTTTTGACGCTAATTTCTTTAAAAACCTTCTCCTTCGAGTTTGAAATTAACCCCTTGATTTCTGGTGGAACTAAGGTATTTATTTATAAAGGGAATATTTAAATACTCTAAGCTCATTTATAAGTAAAATTAAAATTTGGGGGCATCTAAAATGGCAAAAAAAACTTCTAAAAAGGAGATAACTATTGTAAATATTGTTATTTCAAGTAGTTTGGAAAAGGACATCCCATTAGAAAAAATGGCTGCTACTCTGCCAAATACAGAATATAACCCCGAACAATTCCCTGGCTTAGTATTGCGCATTAAAGAACCTAAGACTTCAGCCCTTATTTTCTCTAGCGGAAAGATTGTCTGCACTGGTGCTAGAACTATGGAACAAGTAGAATTAAGCATCCAAAGCATCATCAAGAGCCTTAAGAAATTAAATATTCATGTTACTATTAAACCGAAAATTACTGTCCAAAACATTGTAGCTTCTGGAAGTATTGGCATGGCTTTGAATCTGAACGTGCTGGGTTTGAAGCTGCCTAATACTGAATATGAACCGGAACAGTTTCCTGGGTTAGTGCATAAACTCAAAGGAACTAGCGCTACTTTCTTGCTTTTCAGTAATGGTAAGATTGTCTGTACTGGTACAAAAACCGAACAGGAAGTAAATGAAGCTACCGATCTGTTGATAGAGCGGCTTAAGAAAGTATTAGAAAAGCCATAAGATTGCACATAAATCTTTATAATCTGTTTATGTTTTTTATTTTAATAGAATTAACAAGAGAGGGGGCTCTAGAGCATTTATGGAAGTCGACGAACAAATCAAGACATTTAGAGACTTTATTGAACAAAATTACTATCCACAACTGTTAGAGGCGGTTCGTAAAGGAGAATCTTATATCAAACTTGATTTTTCTGAACTAGTTAAATTTAATACGGAAATTGCGGAAGAAGTATTAGAAAATCCTCAAGACCTTCTTAAAGCTGGTGAAATTGCCATTAAAGAATTTGATTTGCCCAAAAAAGTTAGCAAATTTAATGTCCGGTTTATCAATCTCCCGGAATCGCAAAAGGTGCTAATTAGTGAAATCAGAAGCAAGCACTTGAACAAGCTGCTTTGGGTCGACGGAATAGTTCGTAATAAAACTGATGTCCGGCCGCACGTCAGCGCTTCTAAATTTGAATGTCCTTCTTGCGGAAATATTCTTACTGTTCTGCAGTTGGATCAAAAGTATAAGGAACCAACTCGCTGTGGTTGCGGAAGAAAGGGAAAATTCAAAGAAATTTCTAAAGAATTGGTTGATGGACAAGGTTTAGTGTTGGAAGAAGCTGCAGAAGACCTGGACGGATCACAGCCTAAAAGAATAAATGTTTTCTTACGGGATGATCTTGTTTCTCCGCTTACTGAAAGAAAAACAAGTCCGGGTTCAAGAATCCAACTGGTTGGTTGGGCTACTGAAGTGCCAATCACCTTACGCACTGGCGGACAATCAACTAAGTATGAACTTATAGTTGAGGCTAATTCTACTGAAGCTCTTCACGATGATAATATCAGCCTTAGCATTACTGAAAAAGATATGGAAGAAATCTTGAAAATAGCCAAATCTCCGGATCCGCTTCGTCTTCTGGCAGAAAGCTTAGCACCTTCCATTTATGGACATGACAAGATAAAAGAAGCAATAATATTACAGTTAGCTGGCGGATGTAGAAAAGTCCGCCCAGATGGCGTGGTTACTAGGGGGGATATGCACATGCTCTTAATCGGAGACCCGGGATCAGGAAAATCTCAATTATTGAAAAGAATTTCTCAAATCGCACCAAAGGCGCGGTTTGTCAGTGGAAAGGGAGCAACTGGTGCGGGGTTGACCGCATCTGTAGTCAAAGATGAATTTCTTGGCGGCTGGTCTTTAGAAGCAGGAACGTTAGTCTTGGCCAACCGAGGTTTTGCCATTATCGATGAGATGGATAAGATGGGTAAAGAAGATACTTCCGCCTTACACGAAGCTCTGGAGCAGCAGACCATCAGTATTGCTAAAGCCAACATCCAAGCTACCTTGCGTTGTGAAACCACCGTTTTAGCCGCAGCAAACCCGAAACACGGCCGTTTTGATCCATACGATTTGATTGCTAACCAAATCAATCTTCCTCCTACATTAATAAATAGATTTGATCTCATTTTCCCTGTTAAAGATTTGCCTAATCGAGAAAAGGATGAAACTACTGCTTCTTTTATTTTGAATTTTCATCGGGATCCGTCAAAAGCAGTTGCTGAAATATCCACTGGGCTGATGCGAAAATATTTTTCTTATGTGCGCTTGAAAATAAATCCTAAAATCAGTGAAGCTGCAATTGAAGAAATTAAAGAATATTATGTTTCCATGCGTAATTCTGGAAACGTAGAAGAGGGCGGCATACGCAGTATCCCTATTACGGCCAGACAGTTGGAAGCACTTATCCGGTTATCAGAAGCTTCTGCAAAAATAAGATTAGCAAAGGTCGTAACCAAAAAAGACGCTCAGAAAGCTATCGAACTAGTAAGCCACTGTCTTAATGAAACAGCTAAAGACAGTGAAACTGGAAAAATAGATATTGATCGTCTC
This sequence comes from uncultured Methanosarcinales archaeon, assembly GCA_964360115.1. Classification (GTDB taxonomy): domain Archaea; phylum Nanobdellota; class Nanobdellia; order Woesearchaeales; family GW2011-AR9; genus JACPIL01. The sequence continues at coordinate 4,853 of CAYHVV010000026.1, forward strand.
GGAGGAAGCAAAATAACCGCTACTCAAAGAAATAGTTTCAGTATTATGAAAGAAATCATTGCTGCCTTGGAAGAACAATTGAATACAAAAATGATTCCTGTTGAAAATATAATTGAAGCGGCCAAAGAAAAAAATATTCCGCCGGAAAAAGTAGAAGAGTCTCTTGAAAAATTACGTAGATCTGGAGATATTTTTGAACCAAAACGAGGGTTTGTTCAGAGACTTTAACGAACATAAATAATAATTTAACAATGATTTAATCATAATTAAACCTATTGGAAAAAATGTAATAAATTAAAACAAAAAAATGGAACAAGAAAACAGACAATTCTTTCGTTTTCCTGCAGAAAAAGTAGCCATACGTGAATTGGAAGAAGGAGAATATGTTGAAGAAAAAGAACAGAAACCCAATTATGTAGTTACCCTTGAAAACAGGAAAATATTTCGAATCAGTGTTATGGCCACACTGGTTCATAAAGAATTACATGGTTCTATTACTTCCATTCTTATAGACGATGGAACTGGAAAAATAATTGTGCGTATTTTTGAAGAAATGAAATCTATTCTTAATTTGGAAGTAGGAGATGTAATACAAATAATAGGTAAAGTGAGAATATATAACAATGAAAAATATGTTTTTCCGGAAATAATTAAAAAAATTAATCCTGCCTGGCTTAAAATAAGATTCTTGGAACTGCAAAAAAACAATTTTTTTGTGAAAAAAGAAAAAGAAGATAATGAGAGTTTGCAAAAACTAAAAAAAGAAGAATTGGAGCTTAATGAACCCAATAAAAAAGAAAAACTAAAGGAATCGGCTTCACAAAATTTTTCGCAAAAAAATATAACGCCGGGTGTAGAAATTTTTGAGGTTGTTAGTGAAGAAATAGAGGAAAATGATCCATTGCTTCCTTTTGAAAAAATATCAAAACTCATAACTCAGCTTGATAAAGGAGAAGGAGTCATGATTGAGGAAATCATAGAAAAATCTCCTCTAGAAAAAACAGAAGAATTAATAGAAAAAATGTTAGAAAATGGAGACATTTTCCAGAATACTCCTGGAAGAGTAAGACTTCTTTAACTTGTTTTTATAGTTATTATTTTATAATTATTATTTTTATAACTATTTAATTTTACTTATTAAAAAAATAATCTACTAAAATATTAAAGGAGTTATGTATACTTCCACAATTCCAGCCACTAATAAAAATCCAATACTTATAAGAACAAGATCTAAAACGTCGGCCATGATGGAATCGTAACTTAAATCTTTTTTAATTAAGGCCATGGAAAGTATCCCCCCTGCCAGTCCAACAATAAAATAAGCAGTTATTTCTAATATCCCATGTAACATATACTTAAAAAAACTAAACGCTACTGTGCCTAAATAATTAGAAACAAAAACTAAACCAACTGAAGAGGCTGCACTTGCTAATTCATTTTTCATTAGACTGCCTACTGCGGCCGCAATTACTGAAGCATTCCAAGTTAAAATAAATAAAGATCCGGTCCCATATAACAAAGAAAAAATAAGACAAAAAAATAGTACTTTAAGATTATTTAAAAATATTTTAACAAAAATATTTGTTTTTATAGCTTGCCCCGTTATCTCTTCATTGATAATGCTTCCGCGAACATAATTATTAACATTTACTATAGCTTTGTGCTGCAAATCAAAAATAACATCAACTACGCTATGAGGTAAAAAAACATAAGAAACAATTAATGCGGCAGTAACCCCTAAAAACATGAATAGTAAGAAAATTATTACTTTTGCGTGTTCCTGTAATAATTTCCATTCTCCTCCATAATTTAAATCTAACTCTTCTTCACTTTTGACCGTAACATACATAGTTGGTAATATTGCAATAACAATGAGAAATACTGTTAAAATACCAGAAATCTCTTTGAAAACTAAATAAGATAAAAATAGAGCTATTATAGAATACACAAACCCCGCTATAAACATTTCCCATGGTTTTTTCTTTAATACTAAAGGATTAAATATATATTCTAGAACCATTACTATTTATATTGAAATATAAAATATATAAAGATTCCTATATGGTCTGGAAAATTATCTCTATTTTCTTATAAATTAACCCTCACCCCCCTGTTTCCTTTGGAGAATCTGGTTGTCAAGAGAATGAATCTTGTACCCATAAATAAAGTTAAATTATTAATAGTAAAATCAATCATAATAAGTTAATTATTATAAAAACAGGATTTCCTTTAGAACTATTTCTATAGTTAGTTATTTGAAATAAATTCCTTATTGTTGTTAAATGTAATTTTTGATGATTGAGTAACTGTTGTTCTTAAGAATGAATAGATGATTTTATCGAGTTAATTTTCTTCTTTTCTCGTTTTCTTTTTATTTTATTTTTTTAAAATGTTTTTTTATTTGTTATTTACTATATATTTATTTTCTATATTGAAAATAATAATAATAATAATAATAATAAAAGGAATTAAGATAATAATAAGAATAAAAAGAAGATTAACCAAAGACAATAAAAAGTATTTAAAAAATTACATTTAACAAATAATCAACAATAATCATAAATAAGCACGAATTAATAAAAATCAAAGAAGAAAAAAGGAAATATCAAGGGAAAAACTTAGTAAAACTGTTATCTTAAGCAAGAGATAATTATTTATACTTGTTTCCACTAGCAATATAGGTGATAGAAAATCTAAGTATAAACCTATATCATCTATCTCCAAATTGTTTATTAACACCCATAAAAGACCATCACTGTTCACAATTAATTGTTTTTCCATGAGAAACAAAGGGGTCAGAGTAATTAAATATGGTAGAAATAAAACATTTTTTTGAAAATTATCTAAAAAAAGAGTCTATTTTCATAGATAAAAGGGCCTTAATGCCTTCATATATGCCGGAAGAGATATTATATAGAGAAGAACAATTGCAAGAAGTAGCTAATATCCTTGCTCCTGTCCTTAGGATGGAAAAACCTTCTAATTTGTTTATTTACGGAAAAACAGGCACAGGCAAGACCATTTCAATTAAACACATCATTGTTTCTATGAGTAAAGTTGCAGCTCAGAATGCTCTCCCTTTAAAATGCATTTACTTGAATTGTAAATTAAAAAGAGTTGCTGACACAGAATACCGCTTGATAGCTCAATTAATCAAGGAATTTGGACAAGAAATACCTTCTACTGGTCTTCCTACTGATGAAGTATACAATATCTTTTACAAACTTCTTGATCGTGAGAAACAAATAGTGCTTCTTGTTTTAGATGAAATAGATCAGCTTACTAAGAAAATAGGTGATGAAATCTTATATAACCTAACCAGAATAAACGTAGAATTACAAAAATCTCAAATATGTTTGGTAGGGATATCAAACAATCTTGTTTTTACTGAAAATCTTGATCCCCGGATTAAAAGCAGTTTATCCGAAGAAGAATTGATATTTTCACCTTATAACGCAATACAAATTCAAGACATCTTACGAAAAAGAGCGACAACTTCTTTTAAGGAAGGCGTTGTGCAGCCAGGAGTGATTGAAAAATGTGCAGCTTATTCTGCTCGGGATCACGGAGATGTCCGCAGAGCCATTGATTTATTACGGATTGCCGGGGAATTAGCGGAACGAAGCGGTTCACCATTAGTTGAGATAAGCCATCTTGATGAGGCCGAGAAGAAAATAGAATCAGACAAAGTAATTAATGCTGCTACCAATCAACCCAAACAATTCCAATCAGTGTTATATGCAATCATGTTAATGGGTCCAAAAAAGAAAAATTTTTTTACTGGAGAAATTTATGATGTTTACAAAAGCTTATGTAAGCAAACAAAGTTAAATACTCTTACTCAGCGTCGCGTTTCTGATATAATTGCTGAGATGGACATGCTTGGAATTATTAATGCAAAAATAATATCTAAAGGGCGTTACGGCAGAACTAGAGATATTTCTTTATCCATTGATGAAAACTTAGTTTTAAAATTAAAAACAGTATTAGAGAAATCATTACAACTGACTTAAAATCACCTGCAAAAAATTAAATGCAATTGGGGTGGTCTTGATAGAGCAACAAATCGGAACTTAAAAAATTTAATTGACCATAGAATATAAAAAAATGGAAAATCAACAAAAAATAATAGAAGACCTGTTTGAAAAAGGAATACTAGTAAGCAAAGACATCTTAAACAAACAAGCAGACTTTTTTTTAGCAAGCAATTTGGTTGGAAAATTAGAACAAGAAAGAGATTTGTTGGTATTGAATACTGATTATGTTGATATCGTTACTAAACAAAAGAGTTTAGTTGATTGGTATGAGATGGATTTTTATCGTGTTCAAGCAGAAAAAGAACGCGACGATGAATTATATCAGGCTCAATTACAAAGTTTTAAACAAGTTGAATTGCAAGTTAATGGCCCCAATTTTAACCAAAAGCAACAACTTACCAGTTCAGAATATGAAATAGCTCTAGTTCCAGAAGACGAAGAAAGTCTTGTTGTTTCTCCTCCCACAACAGTTATTAAATCAACTTTTTCCGAAGCCACAACCCCTTTAGAATTACCTCCCGAATTGCTCCTTTCTTCTCCAGAACTAATCCCTTCCCTCTCATCCCCTTCTCGAGTGGAAATAATTATTTCTTACAAAAATGAAACTCATAAATATGAAGTAAAAGATTTTACTCTTTTGTTTGCTTCTCGTTATCGTTTTTTAGAAAGTCTTTTACGGCAAAGACAAGAACTTCAAAATACTATGCCTATCAGCAGGATTTTAAGCAAGAAAGAAAAAGAAAATGTTTCTATCATTGCATTAATCGATGACATCAGCGAGACCAAGAACGGAAATATAATTTTAACTGCTGAAGATCTTACCGGAAGAATTAAAGTCATATTTTCCAAAAATAAAAAAGAGCTATATCAAAAGGCAAAAGACCTGGCTTTAGACGAAGTAATAGGTATAACCGGGGCCCTAGGGGATAAAATAATTTTTGGGGAAGAAATTACTTGGCCAGACATTCCCGCTAATAACCAACTTAAGAAAAGCGAAGCAGAGGAATATGCTATTTTTCTTTCCGATATTCATATGGGGTCAAAACTTTTCTTAAAAGAAGAATTTAACAAATTTTTACGTTGGATTAATGCCGAAGCAGGCAACCCTTCCCAAAAAGAAGTGGCTAAGAAGGTGAAATATATCATTATTGCGGGCGATTTAGTCGATGGCGTGGGCATTTACCCTTCCCAACAGGAAGAATTGGCCTTTCCCAATATTATAGATCAGTATGAAGAATTTTCCAAACTCATAAAAAAAATACCCGCGGACAAACAGATCATAATCTGTCCAGGAAATCACGATGCAATACATTTAGCCGAACCACAATCTTCTTTTGATGAAAAATTTGCTCCAAGTTTATTTAAAATTCCAAATGTAACCCTGGTTACAAATCCTTCTTTAGTTAATATAGGAAAAACCAAAACCTTTTCTGGTTTTGATGTGCTTTTATATCACGGTTATAGTTTTGATTATTACGTGGCTAGTGTTGATTCAATTCGAAATAATGGCGGCTATCATCGCGCAGATTTAATAATGAAATATTTACTGAAGCGCCGTCATCTTGCTCCGTCATTTAAATCAACCCCTTATTTTCCTGGTTACAAAGAGGATCCCCTACTTATAAAAAAAATACCGGATTTTTTTATCAGTGGACACATTCATTATTCCAACGTAGCTAACTATAAAGGAATCACTACCATTTCCGGCAGCTGTTGGCAAGGAACAACCAGTTTTCAAGAAAAATTAGGTCATCAACCAGAACCGGCTCGCGTTCCGTTAGTAAATCTCAAGACCAGGGAAGTTAAAGTCCTGAAGTTCGGGTAGTTGAAGTAAAAAAAATAAAAGAAATTTAAAAAAATCAAAAATATTAAATTAGAATGAAACAGAACTAAAATGAAAGCTTCCCCACAAATACAACAATATTTTGATGATATCGGACAGGGTATCCATAAAGCTTACGAAGTAGCGAAAGCTGCACGTAAAAAGGGACTGGATCCAGAAACAGAAGTAGCTATTCCGCTAGCCAAAAATATGGCAGAAAGAGTAGTTGGGCTGATTTCAGTAGTAGCACCACAAATAACCGATTCTAAAGTGACCGAAAGAATTACCGAATTAGAAAAAGAATACGGTCTTCTTGATTGGCGAGTGGGGTTTAAGATTGCGGAAGAAGTCGCTCAGGAAAAACATTGTCAGTTTAAAGACAAGCTGGAAGCGATGGAAGTAGGAATAAGAGTGGGGTTTGCTTATCTTACTCTAGGGATAGTTTCTGCTCCGTTGGAAGGATTTATCGGCCTGAAAATTAAAAAAAGAAAAGACGGAAAAGAATATTTTGCCTTACAATATGCAGGACCCATTAGGGGAGCAGGCGGAACGGCAGCATCCACTTCAGTAATTCTAGCAGACTATGTGCGGATTAAAATGGGTTATCATCCTTACGATCCAGATGAAAGAGAAATAAATCGTTTCATCATTGAGATACAGGATTATCACGAAAGAGTCACCAATCTCCAATACCGGCCTTCCGACGAAGAAATAAAATTTATGGCTGCACATCTTCCGGTTGAAGTTGACGGCGATCCAACCGAAGAAATCGAAGTATCTAATTATAAAGATCTTCCTCGTATAGAAACCAACTTTATTCGAGGGGGGATGGCTTTAGTTATGGCCGAAGGTCTCTGTCAGAAAGCGCCAAAACTATGGAAGCGCCTTTCTAAATGGGGAAACGATTTCGGTTTAGATTGGGGATTCTTGAGCGAATTTTTACAGTTAAAGGAAAAAATTCATGCTCAACACGCCGCTTCCAAAGATAAAGACAAAACGGCAGAAACTAAAAAAGTAGTCAAAGCCAACAACACTTTTATTATGGATATGGTCGCCGGAAGACCAATCTTAACTTATCCTTTGGGTGTTGGCGGCCTAAGGCTTCGTTATGGGCGTACCCGCGTATCTGGTTTTTCTGCTGCAGGGTTGCATCCAGCTACGCTGATGGTGTTAGAAAAATACATTGCCATCGGAACTCAACTGAAAGTAGAACGCCCGGGAAAAGCAGCCACGGTTACTATTTGTGATACTATAGATGGGCCCATCGTTCGTCTTAAAGATGGTTCTGTTTTGAAGCTTAACACTGAAGAAGAAGCTCGTCAACACAATTCAGAAGTAGATGAGGTGCTTTTTTTGGGAGATATTATGTTTAATTACGGGGACTTTTCCGAAAACGGACATTACCTTGCCCCGGCGGGATACTGTCCGGAATGGTGGGTGCTGGAATTAGAAAAAGCCATAAAACAAAAATATGAAAATAAATCTTCTTCTGCAGCGAAGGAACTGAAAATAGAACCAGAGCGTTTAGAAAAAATCTTATCTTCTCCCCTGTTTGAATTTCCTTCTTTTGAAGAGTCCTTGTCTATGAGCAGCAATCTTTCCATCCCCCTTCATCCAGAATATACTTTCTATTGGAAATTAGTCAGCGCAGAAGATGTTTTGACATTATTACAGTGGTTAAAACAAGGTAAAATTAAGAAAGACGAAAAAGGAATTAAAAAAATAATCACTCCTTATTACCAAACCCAGGAACTCCATCGCAAAGGGAAAAAAATATTGGAGTTTCTCGGCGTTCCACATAGTGTCATCAACAAAGAAAACATAATTTTTGAACGAAAAGAATCATCTGCTCTTGCCATTTGTTTTAACTTTGACGATCAAGCGGGATTAGAAAAAAAAGAGATTTTACTTTCTCAAGAAAAAGATGGCTTGGAATTGATCAGTAAAATAAGTCCAATACTTCTTCGTGACAAAGCCGGAACCTTCATTGGTGCAAGAATGGGAAGACCGGAAAAAGCAAAAATGCGGCACCTTACCGGCAGTCCGCAAGTCTTATTTCCAGTCGGAGATGAGGGAGATAGATTACGCAGTTTTCAATCAGCCATGGAAGCAGGGAAAATTCAAAGCACCTTTCCGACTTTTTTCTGTAATGGTTGTAATAAAGAAATGATTTATCCCGGCTGTGAGGAATGCGGGAAAGAATGTATTAAAAAATATCATTGTAATTATTGCGGAGCCCTAGAAAAAGAAACTTGCCGCCACGGGAAATCTTTCTCTTACAAAAATACTGACTTAGACATAAAGTATTATTTTACTAAAGCCAAAGAAAGATTAGGAGAAAAACTCCATGCTGACTTGATTAAAGGAGTTCGCGGTACCTCTAATAAAAATCACGTCGTAGAACATCTAGCCAAGGGGATTCTTCGGGCCAAACACGAAATTTATGTGAA
>CAYHVV010000027.1:0-12934 GCA_964360115.1 uncultured Methanosarcinales archaeon
GGATTGAATGTGTTTGCCATGCTGAGGCAAGTCCTCAGCAGCTAAACAATTACAATCATCACAAAGATTCATATATAAGCCAATTCTTTCTTCTTATCATCATTGAAACAAGAGCTTACAACAACAAAAAAACAGTACTGGTTTTATTTTGTTTGTTACTGCCAATATTTTTATTGTTATTATCATATAAAACAGTAATCTCTTTTAGCGATTTGACTCCTGCGCAAGAGAAGGTTTTTCTATTTTTGGAAGGAAAACAGGAATTAGCTGTTGAATTTGCCGAACAAGAAGCATCCCATTTAGAAGATGTTAAACGAGTAATGAATTACACCAATTATGCGTTTTATGTATTGTTATTAGTGATTACCATTATAATTACCTATCATAGAAAGAATAAGGTTTTCCTGTTCCAGCTGCTAAATTATGGGGGAAAAAGCGCAATTTTATCCATAATTGTTATTGGTTTTTTCTATGTTCTCTCTTTTGATTTTACGTTCGCTTTATTCCATAATATATTTTTCCGACAAGGAAATTGGCTTTTTGCACCGGATTCAGTTATAATTCAGACCTTTCCGATTGATTTCTTTGTTGATATCAGTAGAAATATCTTTCTTCTAACCCTAATATTAGGAATAATTTTTATACTTTCACGATATCTTAAAGGCTATGTTTTTCATAACTGGGATTAAGGCCTGGATTGTAGCTATAGTCGTATTGCTGTTGATAATTCTGTTCTTAGTATTGTTATTCAACCTCTTTTTGCTGCTCCTGCCGGTAATCTTAGTGTTATTTATCATATTTTACATATTTAGGTCGTTAAATAAATTAAAGAAGAAAAAAAAGAGAAGGAAATGAAATCAACAAAATTAGAAATGTTGAGATTACATCTTAATCGTTGTTAAAATGAAACCGTTAATCTTACTTAATTTTAAGACTTACCCGGAAGCGGTTGGAAAAAAGGCATTAATATTAGCCAAAAAGCTGGAAAAAGTTAAGACAAAAAAGTATGAACTGGTAATTGCGCCGTCGCTGCCAACACTTGAAGAGGTCACAGTAGGAACATCTTTGACAGTGTATTCTCAGCATACTGACTTAGCTGGATTAGGAGCATACACCGGCAAGATTTCTGCAGAAGAGCTGAAGAAAATCGGAGTCAGGGGAACTATTCTTAACCATTCTGAACGTAAAGTTCCTTTTCCCGTACTAAAAAAGATAGTAGCAGACTGTAAAAAACATAAGCTGATTACTGTGATTTGTGCATCTTCACTAGCAGAAGCAACAGAAATAGCAAAGCTAAAACCAGATTATCTTGCTTATGAACCAATAGAATTAATCGGCGGAGAGGTTTCCGTTACCAAAGCCAAACCAGTGATTATTGCAAAAGCAGTGGAAGTCGTTAAAAAAATTAGTCCAAAGACAAAAGTGTTATGTGGGGCAGGTGTTCATTCCAGAGAAGATATTCAGAAAGCATTGCAACTTGGAACGAAAGGCGTTCTGATCGGACATGTAGTTCCGAAAGCTAAAGATCCGGCTAAATTTCTTAAAGAGATGCTGAGATAACTGCAAATAGAAGTAATTACTGTAATAGTAACTTAATTTTATTTGCAAAATCAACAGTTTGTTCCCTGATTTGCTCGGCTAATTTCTTTTCAAATTGTTCGTGAACATCATAACACGCTTTCTCTCTCAATTCCTTAGAGATTCCAAGAGTTTCAATATCTTCTCTGTCTAAAGAACTAGCGATTAACTCAACGTCTTCTTTTTCAAGTGCTTTCTGCGAATGATAATGGTGATAAATCAGAAAAGCCAAAGTAGCAGAATGATTTTTGGAAGTAAATCCCTCTTTACTCATTAAAGCTAAAGCAGCATGATATATTGCATAGTAATAAATACTGATTACCCAATCATAAAAATTATCTCCACCAAAAACAGTTGGAATTTCATCCTTATGCTTTTCAATAATCCAATTAGCAAAAGTTAAATTATGGTCTGTTCTTCTTAGGTGCAGTCTTGATTCATTAGAACTTTTCTTCAAAATATTTTTTCTGATATAACTATCAAGCCAAAATTCACATTCTTTCTCATCCTTGAGCCAAAGTTTCCAATCAGGCTTCCTCATCTTGTAATTGCCTCCACCATTCCATTCCTATGAGAATTACCTTGTCTTTCTTAAGTTTTTTGAAAAACTCTTTGGTTGGATTATGAAACGATTCTTTGAAATCATTATAACCAAGATAAACGGGATTTAGTTGCGTATTTGTTTTCATGCTAATTTTCTTTGCAGTATTTTCAATTTGTTTAGCATCTTCAACTTTTTGAAAAATCAACAAAATATCAATGTCGGAGTTTTTTGTATATGTTTCATTCGCATAAGAGCCAAAAATAAGAGCAATTACTGGTTTCTCTTTTAATTCTTTTAAGAAGTCTCTTACAGATATTCTTACTTTTGCTGGAAATCTTTCAAATCTCAAATATTCAACTGATAAAAGTGCCGGGGTAAGCCCTTCTTTGGAGTAATCCAAGAAATATTTTATTTGATTTCCTGATTTTTGCTCCTTAATTAATTTGCTTATTTTTTGAAATCCATATTCTATGGAAGGCATACCCAATTTAAGCTGTTTGGAAAGTTCCCTCTTATGAATCCCGGGACTAAGGTAAATCTGTTCTAAAATCCTGATTTCTGTTTTGTCATACATTTTATATCAATTGTCATACAAAATGTATCGATAATATATAAAACTTTGCGTTTTATGGTGCTATCCTTTTGTGAGTGACGGTTAGGCCAAGAGGCAAGGGCGGAACTAACGGGAATTTCATAGAGAGGTATATAGTTTCTATTGGCTACATTTATCTAGGCCAAAAAGCTGTTTTCTTTATGCAAACAGTTACGCTATATCTTCCCCAAGAAGTTGAAACGGCAGAATTACGGAATGATTTAGAAGAGATCATTGCTGATTATAATGGGAAAAGAAGCAATTATTTTGCTTTTCCTCTTGCGTATGCCGTCGGCCTGGCGCAAGTGTATGAATTTCCTTCTCGAGGAACAATTATTACTGTTACCAATGACATAAACATCTTCTGTGATGAAGCTCTTCGTGTACCGGGCAGATTATTATGGTACAATGCTAAAATATTATTTCTAGGATTTAATGAAGAAACATCTGAATTTCAATGGCTTAAACAGAGCTTTGAATATCTGAATAATAAGTATAGATCTGAGTGATAGGAGAGCTTATAATTTCCTTTTTTATTTCTTTCTTGGGTCTAATACCCCACAGTTCTACTGTGATGATAGATTCCCAAGAAAGATTAAAAATATCCCGTAGCTGTTTCCATTAGGAAACTCACGAACAGAGTGACTTGACTGCTGCGATTGGGATTTTTATTGACTAGTTTGTGGTAACTTTTTTAAACCTCCCCTTCAGCTAATTTAATTAATGAGATCAATGAAATTAAACAGATCAATAGAACTTATTGCTCCAGTGGGATCATGGGAATCGCTGCAGGCAGCATTTCAGGCAGGCGCAGATGCCGTTTACTTTGGTGTCGAGCAGCTTAATATGCGCGCCCGCGCGACAAATAATTTTGCTATCGATGACATCAAAAAGATTGTCGCAAAATGCAAGGCCAATAATACTCGAACGTATCTTACTCTAAATACTGTAATGTATGATCACGATCTAAATTTGATGAAAAATATTGTTGACCAGGCAAAGCAGGAAGGAATATCTGCAATTATTGCACATGATGCTGCGGTTCTGCAATATGCCAATAGCATTAAAATGCCTATCCATCTTTCAACGCAGGCAAATGTTTCTAATATTGAAGCAGTAAAATTCTATGCGCAGTTTAGCGACATGATTGTTCTTGCGCGAGAATTAACATTAAAACAAATAAAAAATATAGTTGAACTCATTAAAAAGCAAAATATCCGCGGGCCTTCAGGAGACTTGGTTGCAATTGAAGTTTTCATTCATGGTTCTTTGTGTGTTGCAATCTCTGGAAAATGTTATATGAGCCTTGCTACCTACAACGCTTCTGCGAATAGAGGTGCATGCCTACAAAACTGCCGTCGTTCGTATACTATCAAAGACGCAGAGACGGGAGAAGAGTTGGTAGTTGATAATGAATATGTCCTGTCGCCGCAAGACCTTTGTTCAATCGATTTCCTGGATCAAATTCTTGCTACTGGAGTTACCGGACTGAAAATAGAAGGCCGGGGAAAATCAGCTGATTATGTTTATATTGTTACAAAGTGCTATCGAGAAGCAGTTGACGCGATTCTTGCTGGCACTTACACTCAAGACAAGGTTGTTGCCTGGAACAAAGAGTTAAAGACAGTATATAACCGTGGATTTTGGGAAGGATATTATATGGGTAAAAAGCTGGGAGAGTGGGCAGGCACATATGGCTCTAAAGCAACCATACAAAAAAATTACGTCGGAAAAATTCGTAATTGGTATGCTAAACCGCAAGTTGCTGAAATTATTCTTGAAGCAGGAAATGTACGTGTAGGTGATAATCTTTTGATTACTGGCGTTACCACCGGAGTGTTTTATGCAACAGTAGATAGTATTTTTGTAAATGACAAACGTTCTCCTATCGGTAAAAAAGGAGAAATCATAACTATTCCAATCTCTGCAAAACTTAGAAAAGGAGATAAAGTGCATGTTCTAACACCTGCTTCAACGGAGAAACAATGATTCAAATAACGCATCTTCGTGATAAATGCATTGGCTGTAATTCCTGTGTTGAAAATGCCCCGCAGCGCTGGTCTATCTCTACTTCAGACGGAAAAGCTGTTCTTTATGGTGCAACAAAAAACAGGCAATTCTATGTCGCGGTTGTTTCTGACGATGAATACGAACAGAATCAAAAAGCAGCGGCAGATTGCCCGATGCACATTATTTTAGTGGAAAGAAAAATGACAAAGTAGTTTCTCACAGAGCCAAAATAATCTCAAACTACTTTCACAATGAATGTTTGCGGATTGCCATAAAGATTATTTTTGCTGTCAAAGACTTCTGCCACAAAAATATATTCTCCCTTAATAGCTTCCGTAGGCACCTGAATGAGGATTGCTTCTTTGTTGTTGGCGTTGCTTTCAATAGCGATAGATGCGGTATTGTATAAAGCCCAGCCAGCTATGTTTAAGGGATTTACCTGGGGAGTAATATCTGCTTTAGTTTCGTCAGCAACTTTGTTCAGCTTAATCTGTATTTGAAAATTTTCAGTAGTGTCATAAGTATTTAAAATTCCTAACCCAAATACGTGGCTGTCACCTCGAGGCACGGTCGCGACATGTAAAGGCAGAGCAACTTTCTTTCCCTGACTGACTAACAAACGCTCTAATTCATCTTGAGTTTTTAGATCAAGTTGCGCTTTGATATCCTCAGCACCATGGATGAACTGATATAGCAAGGTAATCCCGGCAGAAAGAATCACTAACGAAATGATAATGATAACTAATGTTTCAATGGAAAGACCAATTACTCCTCTTTTATCTAGGTTATGGGAACTCTTTTTCATGCTATGGAAGTTAGCCACACAATCTTTATAAACCTGTCTCTTGCGGGAAATTGTTATGTCTTTAGAAAGAAAAGTAATTGCCGGGATGCTTGCGGTGATGAATGGAACTGCTTGTACTGATGAAAATTATTCTGTGTCTCTTGGCGGGGTAACTATATACGAAGCAGTAACTGACAGCGATGGAAAAGCGTATTTTACTGAAAAAGAAAGCGGTGAAGAAGTTGAAGTTGCTTTAGACCCGCCAGTTTCTGATGCTACAATATTATATTTTGACAACACTCTCTCTGAAGGATTTTTAATTTCCCATCCAGCATTTTCACCGCAGCTGAATATAGCTCTGCATAACAGCAGCCATACTTATTCCTTAACTCCGGCGCCTTTGCAAATTCTGCATGACGGTCTTGAAAAGGAGAAATCAAAACCGGGAGCGGAAAAATATCTTTCTTGGGCAGAAGCGAACTGGGAACATACTGGCTGTTTAAATCGCAATAGTCTCGTGACTTTAATGAAAGCCGGCGTCTATATAATGAAGAAGCTAGGCATTGTAGAAACAGTTGGTTTTTCCGATGACAAACTCGTTCAGGGAGCGCAATATATCGAAGAAAATTTACCAGAATCTGTAATGGCAGAAGTCTACGTATTTATCCCTTACAAACACGGATTTAGCGCATCAACTACAACTATCACCGCATTAGATATAAATTTTAGCGGAGAATGTACAGATGACAATTCCGGGAATAATCCGCCTGGAGACGGAAATGGCAGTGATTGCGGAAATCTTTTGTTCTGTGATTATTTTGAAGGAACTGCATTAAACAGCAATAAATGGAATGTCATTAATAATAATGGCATAGATGTTTATGGGGGATGGTTGTCCCTGCCGGATGCTTCTTCGATTGCTGCGCAAAAAGGATTAGGAAGCTCTTGTTCAGATAAGAGCGTTGACTTGAGAGCCATGCTTGATGGCGGATCGATTTCTTTAGGAAATGGAATGGGGGTGTATGCAGTTAACGATACTGGACATCTTACTTGTGGAAATGAAAGTAAAACAGTCAGCATGAGTACTGGGACGGAAAATAATATCTCTTTATACAAAAGCGGCGGGCTTCTTTCCTTATTGGTAAATGGAAATTCCAGCAGTATTCCTTGTAATCAGGATATTACTTCTCTTCAGATAACTTCTGGCATGAATGATTTGGTGGAAGTAGATTACGTGACTGCGAAGTGCAGATGAGTGGAGAAGTATTTTATAATGGAGAACGTTTAATATGGGAGATCTATTAGATTTTGAAAAGGCATATCGCGAGAGGATGATTGGTCGGCTGATGAATCAATTTGGAACTATGTACCAACAAGCAGAGATAGTTGCAGATGATTATTTCAAATTGATGTTAGAAAATCCCGAAGAAGCAATCAGAAAAATGCCCGAGTTTATTGACAGAGCGAGAAATATTAATCCCGTTAGAGCATATGAAGCAATGACGGGAGGCCCAAATCATGATTGGACCGGCCCGATGCTGGATATTTTAGGGGTAGTTTATTCAGGATTAGGAAAAGATGTTCGTGAGAAAGGGTTAAGACAATGTATGAATTTTCTGGATGGTTTGAACTCTTTTTATTCTCAGAATCATGTAGAGTTGATTAATGATCCTTGGCTAGCTTCTGATATTGTTATTACTCGCCCTCTTTATTGGTGTGGTTATAAACAATATAGTGATTTGGCTGAGCAAAATAAATCCTGGAAAGATTTTTCTGAGAAAATGAACTCGGCAAGAAGTGCTTTTTGGTTAGCTATGGCAATAACTCGTCCAGAATACGCTTCACTAGAAGTAAGAAAAAATTTTCACGAACAATTCCCAACATTAATGGATAAAACCAAAGATGCTATTGCTGCAATGGTAACCGTTTACGGTGGAAGAAAAGCAGAAAGAGAAGGACTTGAACTTGCTGATTGTATTAACGAAAGATTAGTAAAACACGATCCAATTTTACATCAGGATATTAGAGCAAAAATAGAAGAAAAGAAGTGGATTCTATTAAAATAGCCAAAGAAAACAGAAAAGATTTTAAATCCCCATAAGAGTATTAAACCATAGGGAGGTAATTAACATGAAAAAAATAATTTTAGTTTTGCTCATTACCATAAGTTTATTGCTTGTAGGTTGTGCTGCTCAAAAAGGAGAAAAAGGAGATGTTGGTTCGCAAGGTCCCCAGGGCGAACAAGGCCTTAAGGGTGTGAAAGGAGATACCGGTCCAGCAGGACCGCAAGGAGAACCCGGCGAACAGGGTGAAAAAGGAGACACAGGTCCGCAAGGAATACCTGGTTCAGCAGGATCTTTAGGAGTAGAAGTTGTAACTATAAAAACCGCATCTACTGCTGATGACTGGAAAAGTATACAAGTAGTCTGTCCAAGCGGAAAAACTGCATTAGGAGGAGGAGCACATATAGCTGCTACTGCTGCTGTAGGAGATCCGGATATTGTGCTTGAAGCAAGTATCCCCGTATTAGATGCAAATAACAAACCAAGCGGATGGGCAGGCAGAGCATACGAAACAAACACTAATACTGGAACAATTTGGTATGTAGAAGTTTATGCTATCTGCGCAGATACCGAATAAATTTTTTCTTTTTCTTTGCTAAAGAAGAAATAACAAAAAAAGAGTTTGAAGATATGAAAAGGAGTTAGGTGGTAATATTTATGGAAGAAAACAAAAACGCGTGGAGTTGGGTTCTTGTAGTTGTTGCGTTGGTTCTCTTATTCGGCAGTTTTGGAATGGGTGGCTACGGCATGATGGGATTTGGAATGGGATTTGGTTTTCTATTTATGATACTATTTTTGGGAGTAGTGGTGTGGATTGTTATATCTCTCATTAACTCAACTCAAACAAGTAAAAAAGATGAAAGCGCTTTGACAATACTAAAAAGGAGATATGCTTCAAGTGAAATATCGAAAAAGCAATACGAAAAAATGAAAAAAGAGTTAAACCGGTGATAGGATGAAAATCGGAATTGTTATCGGAACAAATGAAGCAGAGGTTGTTTGGAATGCGTTTAGATTTGGCGTTACTTCATTAAAAGCAAACCATGAAGCAAAAGTTTTTTTAATAAATAAGGGCGTTGAAATAGAAGATATTAAAGATGAAAAACATAATGTAAGAGAACAGGCCGATTTATTTATTGAAAACAAAGGGAAAATATTAGCTTGTGGAACTTGTTTAAAATCAAGACAGAAAGAAGGCAGTAATGTTTGTCCTATTTCAACCATGAAAGATTTATTAAAATTAGTTGAAGAATCTGATAAAATTTTAACGTTTGGATAAATATATTAGAAACTCCCACTTTCTTGTTTAAAATGGTCTTATTCTTAAGAGTCAAAGAAATTCTACAGCCGAAAGTTTTAAATATGAATATTGTATCAACTGATATAACATGCAAGAAGCACTAACTATGAATACCGAAAACATCCTTCGCTATCCTCGCCTAGACACCGTACTGATGGTTGAAGAATTTATTAAAGAACATGACGGTGAATTTAAAAAGCGTAAACTCTGGGAATCACTTCCGAAGAAAATGATGTATCAAACGTTTTGTGTTATAATTAACTATCTTCTCTATTCCGCCAAAATTTCTATTGACAAAATGGGTAAAATTGGCTGGATTTACTACCCCGAGCTAGCTAGAAAATATCATGCACGAACCGACTTACGGTGACCATAAATGAAACTTCCTTCCACTTACCGATTTGCGGATGAAAAAATCAAAGAAGCCTACTACAAATTAGAGCATGGTGATGACCAAGAACGAGAACTTTTCAAACTCATCAAGCAAGCGTTAACCAACATTGAAGAAAATGCGTTCTGTGGCATCCAACTTCCAAAACGGCTTATGCCAAAAGAGTACATCCAAAAATATAGTGTGGGAAACGTGTGGAAATATGACCTTCCGCGAGGATGGAGATTAATTTACTCCATTGCTAGAGAAGAGGTTATCGTTGTCAGTCTAATTCTGGAATGGTTTGATCACAAGGAGTATGAAAGACGATTCAACTATTAGGCGGGTCATGTTTATGATACTAATCTTACCCTAAAAAGCCCCTTATTTTTCCGGCGTGTATGACCCATTCGCTTACTGTAGCATGATTGTTTTCTTGGTAAGCTTTTAGGATTTTAGCTGTAGCTTCATAATGTTCTAGATTGGTTTTATAGTTAAATAGTTTTATTGTTTTCAATATTTTTTCCCGTATCCTTTCAGGAAGAATGACTAAATTGTCTTCATTCAAGTATTGAAGAGCTTCCCCGATATCGTATTCAATATTAGTGTAACAAGCTTTTATTTTGTTTAAGTCTTCGCCAGTAAGCTTAGAAAGTCCAAATATCTCCGGCGGTATCCCTAAAGAATAAAGAACTGCGCAGAAAGATATTGTCCGGGGAAGTTTTATTCCAGAAGCATTCCTAGAATATCCAAAAAGACCAGTATGTATTTTTCTTTTTCTTCTTCCCGGCAGATATTTGCTAAAATCATTTATTAATGGTGCTATCTCTCCGATAGTATCAACATAATCTTCCTGAATCAAATCAATATAACGTAATGCAATTTCTTCATCTACCAAATAAGGTTCTTTTCTTTCAGTTTTATTGATGTAATCAACTGCTTCAATTACTTGCTTAAGCGGATAATCGTATTTGAAAGCTGACTGAATGGTGAAAGTCTGCACACTAGGGTATCCTTCAAGAATTTTTTTTACCGTAGATGGCTTAAAGTTGCCTCTGAAAGGAGCTGATCCCAAGCCGATTATCGGAAGCAGTTCCACGCCATATTTTTTTTCAAGAAGATGTAATCTTTGAAGCGCCACTTTCACCATAAGTATCGCTGCTACCGAACCATAATTCAACGCAGGATCGCTCCGAGCATACCATACCCGTTGAAAGTCTTTTATTTTAGTATATTGAATATATTTTTCTACATGAAGATGTGAATTTAATATTTCTTCTTTTGTTTCAAACAGCGGCGTTACCCTAATATTTTTTGGCTTAAAACTGCCCAGCCAGTTATCTAATCTAATGTCGCCAATCTCTTTTTGAGAAGACTCGGTAATAAAATGTTTGTAAAATTCATGGATTCTTATTAAAGGTTTTTCTGAAGTACACATGGGAATTACTATCTCAAAGATAGGGGTAGTATCCTGCTGATAAAATGCAGTAGCAATATCATGATTTCGGGGTATTGAAAAAATCAGTTCAGGAAGAATTTTTGCTTCGTTTTTTTCAATGTCTGGATTTGGCGCCCGTAATGTAAGAAATTTATGTTCACCTAGCTTGTTTTGCTTAAAGTAATCAGGATATTTTGACAGAAGTTTGTTAACTACATAATTATCAACTTCCTTTCCTTCAACATCCCACAGCTGTTCTTCTATCCCCAGATGGGAATAAACATAAAATGCTTCCTGCACTTCATCATCTCCGGTTAAGGTTGGATGTGATGCAAAGAAGGGAATAGTTACATTATCCGGATGCTGTGTTGACATTGTCCTAGCTATTTTAAGTTTCATTTTGGGTTAACAATTACTTATTATTATTCGGATTATGATTTGGATTATTATTATTATCCAGATATCTTTTTATCCGATCCAAACCTTTTTTTAAGGTGTTTAAATCTGAAGCATAGCTCATTCTTGCATATCCTTCCATTCCAAATGCAGATCCAGGAACAAGAGCGACTTTTTCCTGCAAGAGTAATTGTTCACAGAATTCTTCACTGGTCTGGCCATCGGGAATCTTAAAGAACACATAGAACGCTCCGTTAGCTCCTTTTACAGTTATCCCTGCTGATTTAAGCGCTGACAAAACAAGATTTCTTTTTTCTTTGAATTCTGTTATTTCTTGCAGATAATCATCTTTGGTTAAATTTAATGCTTTTACCGCCATATGCTGCGCAACAGAATTAGGTGATGAAGTGACTTGTCCTTGGAAATTATCCATCAGTTTGATTATATTTGACGGCCCCGTGGCATAACCTATCCTAAGTCCAGTCATGCTATAAGCTTTTGAACAGCCATTGATGATGATGGTTCTTTGTTTAGTATCATCACTCAGTTCAGCAATGCTACGATGCTTTCCTTCGTAGATGAGATATTCATAAATCTCATCAGAAATAAGATATAAATCGTTTTTTACTGCAAGTTCTGATATCTTTTGCAGTTCTTTTTCTTCTATTACTGCTCCGCTGGGATTACAGGGCGAATTAATGATTATTGCTTTTGTTTTAGGAGTTATTTTTTGTTCAATTAATTCCGATGTTATTTCAAAATTTTCTCCAGATTCTGCAATAACTGGTACAGCATCAAAGAATCTAATCTGCTCTGCATAACTCACCCAGTAAGGTTTTATTATGATGAATTCGTCTCCCGGATTGGCAAGAACCCCGATGAGGTTGAAAAGAGACTGCTTCGCTCCTGTTGACACGATGATTTCATTTTCTTTATAATCGAGGCAATGGTCACGTTTCAGCTTTAGGATGATTGCTTTTTTTAATTCAGAAATTCCAGAAACAGGAGTATACTTATTCTGATTTTCATCTATCGCTTTTTTTCCAGCATCTTTGATCTCGCTCTTAAGAACCAGCCCTGGTTCCCCTACGCTAAAATCTACTACATCAAATCCTTCTTTTTTTAACTCTCTGGCTTTTGCAGAAATCCTAAGAGTAGATGAAGGTTCTACTTTTGATAGTCTATTGGACAGTGGTTTAATTTTAACACCCATAGTTAAAGAACCTGCTCTTTTTTTTAAACTTTTGCAAATAGTTGGCATAGCTACAATCCAGTCAGGCATAATTGATTTTCTTTGGGAAACAACATGGATGAAGCCTGCGATAATATTTGCATTAGCTGTTATTCCTATTTTATTTGCAATTGATGAATACAAAACGAACACTAAACTAATCAAAGATTTATTGAAGTAATCTAGTTTTCTCGCCCCCTCTCCCGTCGTTCTCGTTAAAATTGTCTCCCATCCGTTCGTGCCACTAAAATTTAATTGCGTATAACGATGTTATGTTCTTGCTTCCTCGAAAATTTAGAGAGGTGGAGCGAAAGCGAAACACTCCAAACTTTTCAGAGATGAAGCAACAAGGAAAACGAAGTAGTTTTCCGCAGAGTGATTTTTAGTGGCTCGTGTTCAATCAGGCGAACAAAGTGAGCAATTAAGAACAACATTTAGGGGGACATTTCGTTTCAGTCGTTTCGTTCGTAGGAGGAGTTCCGTTCCATAACCAAAAAGTATTTAAATATTAGATTATTCTGATATACTAATATGAAAGAACTATATAAGCTTCATGCTGAAATGTGTAAGGTGTTTTCTAAATAACCTGTTCGACAGAGATACCCACGCTTAGAGCGTTGGGGGTGAA
>CAYHVV010000028.1:0-12742 GCA_964360115.1 uncultured Methanosarcinales archaeon
CGAAAGATACGCCAATCAGGGAAAGATAGTTATCGCTGCCGGATTGTTAAAAGAGTTCCGGGACGAATATTATCCATTCAGTGATGGAAAGAAAACCATGAGCGACATGCTTAAAGCAGCTGACACTTCCACCATTTTAACCGCCATCTGCAATGCCAAAAATGGAAATGGTGACATCTGCGGCAGTGACGCGACCAGAGTACAGCGTTTCATTGACGGCCAAGTGGTACCTTACGATTCTCCCGTAGTTCAAGTCGGCGGAAAAGAAAGTTATGCGCCAAGGTGCAGGCAGCATTATCAGTTTTATAAGTAGAGATTTACCACCGTCCACAGGATTGCTAGAAAATCTTAAATACTAATTAACTCTCTTTAAAGTTATGAAAGGATTTACCATAAACATCGAAAAGGAAACCTTAACAAACAAAAATTTCCGCAAGGTGTTGTACACATCAAAACATAGCCAATTGGTTTTGATGAGTTTAAAACCCAACGAAGAAATCGGAATGGAAGTTCATTCAAAAAATGACCAATTCTTTCGCTTTGAAAAAGGGCAAGGCAAATGCATTATTGATGGCAATGAATATAAAATTAAGGATGGTGTAGCTGTTGTTGTGCCGGCTGGAGCTCAACACAATATTATTAATACTTCTGATAAAGAAGAGTTGAAACTTTATACCATCTATTCTCCTGCTCACCACAAAGATGGCATCGTGCGTACCACTAAAAAAGAAGCCGAAGCTAACGAAGCAGAATTTAAAGGTATAACAACCGAATAGAATAGTTATTTGGGAAAAATCTTATTGCAAACAATCTAACTCCCCTCCAACGCAATCAACCTATTCTCTCCACTACCATAATCAATATATAAGCAAAATCCATAAAATCTCTATGCTTCTCCAGCAACTACGTTTACAGAACATCCGCTCTTATATAGACGGAACTGTCTCTTTTCCAGAAGGAACCACTTTATTGTCTGGAGACATCGGTTCAGGAAAATCTACCATTCTCTTAGCTATCGAATTCGCTTTGTTCGGCTCATCCCGTCCAGAGTTGCCAGCGGAATCTCTTTTGCGCAAAGGAGCAGTAAAAGGCATGGTAGAACTTACCTTCTCACTTAATAACCAGACTATAACTGTCCAGCGCCATCTCAAGAAAGAAAAAGATGCCATCAAGCAGATGCCCGGCCATATCATCTACAATAATGTCAAGAAAGAACTTCTGCCGGTAGAATTGAAAGCAGAAATCCTAACCTTGTTAGGTTATCCGGAAGACCTTCTCAGCAAAAACAAGAACTACATTTTCCGTTATACCATCTACACGCCGCAGGAAGAGATGAAACTCATACTACAGGACAACAATGAAACCCGTTTAGATGTGCTCAGAAAAATTTTCAACATCGACAAGTACAAGATTATCCGGGAAAATCTGCAGATTTATCTTAAAAAAATGCGCACGGATCTGGCTGTCCTCACGACGAAGATTGAACCGCTGTCTGAATACACCCAACTGGCCCTACAGCAAGAAGAAGAAAAAAAGAAAATAGATCTTTCCATCCAAGAAATAACTCCTCTTCTGCAAATCCTGCAAAAAAAACGACAACAGCAGCAGGAAGAGATTGAAAAATCAGATCAGCAGCAAAAAGAATACCTTCAGCTGCAGCAGGAACTCAATCTGGCAGCACTTTTAGAAAAAGAAATCAGCAGCAATGTAGAACAGCTTCTGCAAAAGAAAGAACGCCTTGTCCAGAAAATAGAAGAACTCTCTATCCCAAAAGAACTTGCCGCAAATTCTGAACAGCTGCATGCAGAATTACGCCAAGAAGAAAAAAAGAAAGACCATTTACTTAAAGAAAAAAATGAGCTGGAAGGCAAAATCAGGAACATCCAAAATATCATAGTTATCACCAAAGAGGAGATTACCAGAACAGCCAAAGAAACAGCCGTTATTCCTGAATCGGAAAAAAATAAGGCAGAATTAGTAAAACATATCTCCTTAAAAAAAGAGCTGTTAGATAAAAAGAGCGAGATAGACTTGCTTCTGGAGAAAACCTCTGCGGTAATTGTTAAGAATAAAACCCTCCTGGAGCAATCGGCAGAAATACAGGAGACCATGCAAAACCTGGAAAATTGTCCGACCTGCCTACAGGAAGTTTCTGCAGAACATAAACATGCCATCATCAGCCAGGAACAAGCTAAAATTATCAAAGCGCAAGCTCTTCTTGCCGAAATGGAGAAAACAAAAAAAGAAATCATCTCACAAAAAGAATCGCTGGAAAAACAAATACTGGAAATTTTCTCCAAAGAAAACCAGCTGGCTAAAATTACCGCAGAATTGCAGCAGCTTAAGAAAAAAGAAGAATGGGTTTTGGAGAAAACAGACCAGCTCCGCCAGCTGGTACAAGAAAACAATTCTTTGATGCTCCAGCTGCAAAATTTATCTCCAGCTCAAAAAATAGAAGAGATTACTTTAAGCATCACTGAAAAACGGAGATTGCTGCAAGGCCTACTGCACCAAGAGTTATTACATAAAAACCTGCAGGAATTGATTCATCAGGAACAGCAATATACACTAAGAAAAAATCAAGTTCAAAAAAAGAAAGAAGAATTACTTCATTTCTTCCGTGAGAAAAAAGATCTAACGGCTGTGATCAATGCTCAAAAAAAGGTTGCTGCAGAACTTATTGAACAAGAAAAAGAAACTGCTGTAAAACTGGCTCAATTCCAAACCCAGCTGGAAAATGTCAAACGCCATTATCTGGAAATCCAGGAAAGAGTCAACTTACTGCAGAAAGAAAAAGAAAAATTGGGAAGAACACAGGAACTCTACTGCTGGCTGGAAGAACATTTACTTCCTTTGACCTATACCATAGAAAAACAAGTGATGATCAGCATCCATCATCATTTTGACCAGCTCTTTCAGGAATGGTTTTCCGTGCTGATTGAAGATGTAAACATCTTCTCCCGTCTTGACGATTCTTTCGCTCCGGTCATTATGCAAAATGGATATGAAATAGCTTTCAGCGACTTAAGTGGGGGAGAAAAAACCTCTGCGGCCTTAGCCTACCGCTTGGCTTTAAACAAAGTCATCAACACGATAATTCACACTATCAATACTAAAGACCTGCTCATCCTCGACGAACCTACTGACGGATTCAGCATCGAGCAACTGGATAAAGTGCGGGAAGTTTTGGAAAAACTGCAATCGCGGCAAACTATCATTGTTTCCCACGAATCCAAAATAGAAAGCTTTGTGAACAATGTCATCCGGATCGAAAAGGAAGGACATATTAGTAGTGTTCAGGTATAGAACATTTATTCTAGAAAGTTTTATATATCAAACTCTGCCCGGTTGAATATGCCTTGGCAAAACGATAAAGGTGTAGACGTTGCTGACCCAAGTGATCCTCTTTTTAAGTCCCTTGTTAAAAAAGATTTAATGGAAGCGCTGCGCGGGGGCGAATTTGCCTTAGACCAGCGCCTGCGTGAACCACTTCTAGTACAAACTGTTTTAGGGCATGCTCAGGAAGGCCATAAAGCATTTCAGGAAGGAGGAATCAAATACCCTTCAGCTACAATTGCTAATATCATCGAAGCTGCTGGCCTTGAAGTCTCTAAAATAAAAGATATTCGGCAAGAGGTAATAGACCAAGTCTTTGAATGGGTTGAACTGGCGAAAAAAGATCAAACTAATCGTTTGGTTATTGGCGAACAACCTTTGCTGGGAATAGAATTTCTTCGTAATTATCAAATTAATCCGGAATTTGTCCTTAAAGGGATGATTCTAGCGGGGATGATGGATAATTACAGCTGGAGACAAGCTACTATTAAGAAATATGGGGGCAAAACTATCCATGATAAACAACTTATAATTGGCGGCGGAGAAACTTATTTAATTGACGCCCGAATGTTAAGACAGGAAAAACCCTTTTTCTTGGAAGATTTAGCAGAGGAAGAAATCAGTGATGAAACTATTAATGATCTCCGTACAAAAGGGATTATTACTGCTGCAGGTAATCCCCATGCTGAAGTAGCATACATCAGAAGAAAGAAAGGTTTAGGAACATCCGATGACACTGCATTTATTTTCATGGGTGAAATGTATAAAAAAGAAGGATGGGAAAAATCGCTTTCTGCCTTCCTGGGCGGATTTATAGTTGACGGGATCGACACTTACGATAAATGCACGGCAAGACCGGTTGAAGGCGGCTATGATGAAAGATTAGGGATGGAAATCAGAGCAGCACTGCCTTCATTGGTCAGCGATGATGAAATCACTGCGTTGATCTATTATTCTGCAAAAAGTAATGGGCAAATGGTAGTCAGCTCTTCACATAAACGTCTGATTCAAATGGTTGCCAACGCCGATCCGAAAATTCCCACTTTACTGCATCACCACAAATTCATGGATACGAGAAAATTTGCTCCTTATCGCGTTGGATTTGAACGGATGCCCAGCAAACTATTTTATAATGCGGTAAAAGAAAGAATCGATCATTACCACAAACCAAATCAATCACCTTAATTTTAAATTATTTGTTTAATGTTAAATTATCTATTTCAATTTGAAGGCATTTAATTTTAAA
Organism: uncultured Methanosarcinales archaeon; assembly: GCA_964360115.1. GTDB lineage: Archaea > Nanobdellota > Nanobdellia > Woesearchaeales > GW2011-AR9 > JACPIL01. The sequence continues at coordinate 4,583 of CAYHVV010000028.1, forward strand.
TTAGTTTAAATTATTTCAGTACTGCCTTTAAAGAAGCAATTCCCACTTCTATCTGTTTATCTGTAGGTTCCTTTGTGGTGATCCGTTGCAGCCACAAACCGGGAGCAGTAACTTTTTTTACAAAGAAATTATTTCCATACTTGCCGCTGAGCTTAATCAACTCGTATCCTATTCCAGAGATTACCGGCATCAACATGATTCTTCCAGCTAATTTAACCCATAACGGCCCGGATAAGAAACTAAACGCGATAATAGAAAGAAGCAGAATCAAAAATAAGAATGAAGTTCCGCAGCGCGGATGAAATCTGGAAAAACTCCGCACATTCTGGACGGTTAACTCTTTTTTATTTTCATAGCAATAGATCGTTTTGTGCTCAGCCCCATGATATTGGAATAAAGTACGTACATCTTTCATCTTTGAAATAAAAACAAGATAACCTAAAAATAGCACAGTCCTGAAAAGACCGTCAAAAACATTAAACCAAATACCTTCGCTATGGATCAGCCGAGCCACAAAAAAAGGAAGACCGACAAACAGAACCATCGCAGAAAGGAAAGACAATCCTAAAGTGCCTACGATCTCTTTAGTACTGAGACGTTCTTCCTTGCCTAAATTTTGGTTGCTGCTCCAAATCAGCGCACGGACACCATCATAGAGAGCATAACCTAAACCTACCACCCCGCGTAAAAAAAAAACATTAAACCACTTTGGAAAGATACTGCTTTTCTCCTTGGCAATCTTTATCTTACCGTTCGAGAGACGCACTGCAACAGCATATTTCTCCTTGTTACGCATCATCACGCCTTCAATTACTGCCTGTCCCCCGATATCCATGGGATAGAAAGAGCATTGAAATTATATAAATGTTCTCTTAAAAAAATTGATTGTGTTATCTGTTTTAATCTTAAATTTACGCAATTTAGCGAATGAAAACTGCACCTAACGTGGGCTAGGTTCAATAACAAAACTACCAGAGAAAAAATCTAGGCATAAATAGATACTAAAATGAGCATTCTTTCCTTATTCTAACGTGGCCGGCATATGACCAAATTGCTACTTACAAGTAACTAAAACTTTATAAACAACTTGTGTTTTTAACTTGAAATGATTAATCCTCAACAGTGGCAACGACAGGTTGAAGATAGTAAAGATATTTTCTTTAGGAGATATTCTGATTTATTCAGGGCATTTGAATTTAGCGTTAATTATTCGGTTTCCTATAATTCTCTTATGGAATCAAAATTAATCGAAGCAAGTAGGAAAGTTTTTGGAACGGATTCTCCTGAAGGAGTTGCTATTTTTTCTTTTGGCGCACCAGCTCGTAAAGAGATGTTTGGGGGATCTGATGCCGATGTTGCGATATACCGAGCAGGTAATACTGACAAAGAACTTAGACTGAGAGAAGAGTTTGTTGAATTGTTACAAAATTTTAATTTCACTAAAGTTGATACACCCGTTTGGGGAACCTTGGATGATATTCAACGCTACATGACTACTTCTGTAACTGAAGCAAATCAAGTTATGGAAGCACAATTTATTTGTGGAGACCCTAAATTTCGCAAACGGGTCGAAGAATTAAGAGTTTCATTATATGATAAAGAAATTATTGCGCGAAATTTATTCTTTCAATTTTTCTATTTTGACCAATATTATAATAAGAAAGCCTCTCCGGACCATTTAAACTTAAAATATTGTGCCGGTGGAATACGAGATTTCTTATTCCCCATGTGGTACGCCCAATTGAAGAAAGGTATAGATGGAAACTTGAAGACTACTGCTATAGAAAGGGGACTTAATACTTTATATGAAGAGGGATTATTAGCTGAAGATGACTTGGTAGACATCTTGAAATACTCTTCTTCGATAGCATTTATTAGAGACGAGATTATACGCTTAACTCCCGGAGATATGGACGGCAAAATAACTCCTCAAAAAGCTTTAGAAGTATACAAAAAAAGGCCACATGTATTTGAAAATTCTCAATACCTACTGGAGCTTGTTGAAAAATCACGACAAAAAATAATCACTGTGAAAGCTAAAGTTTGGGAAGGCCTCTGCCAGTATTTCGCTACTACTAAATCTGAAAGTTGGAATACTTATTTTAAAAAGGCATTAGCTCAAGATAATTTTGAGTTACCTTCGGAATTTGAAAATGATGAGATTATCAATACTGCTAGAATCTGGACTTTTAATGCTCAAAATGTAGGACAATATTTTAATTACATAAAAAAAATATCCGGTAGTGATAGTTGGATAGTACTAGCTTCATTATTATCAAATCCTCAGGTCTCTGGAAGTGTAATTGATTCAATAATCAGAAGAAAGGGGCTTATACCCGGTTATGAATATTTTTTAGAAATTGCAGCAAGAAATCCAAATTTAGAAACAAGTACATTGGAATTTATCCTAGATGACCATTCAACTGAACCAAGGTTCAAGAAGCCCGCCTTAGAGCTTGCAAAGAGACTTAAATTATGACTAAAATAATCTGCTTTGAAGGCACCCATGGTAGTGGTAAAGGAACTTTAATCGCTTCATTATTAAGAGAACTTAAGAATAACTATGTTGGAAGATATGGGGTCATAAGAGATTCTGAGTATCCTGAATTTGAAACAGTGAAAAAAAATATTAAATCAGGCGTATTGTCAAATAAGAATGAAATTATTACAACTATCGCAGAAACAAGAGCTCAAATTTACTTAAAACATATTAATCCACAGTTGAATGTTTTGGATCTTGCTATACTGGATAGAAGTTATTATACTAGTGCGGTCTGGCAATCTGAATCTCTTGATGAAATGTATGACATTATTGCTGAGAATGAAAGCAGGGGTATACCCAAAGCAAATTTGACTTTTATTTTGTTTGCATTGCCAGAAGTCATTATGAATAGACTATCATTTAGAAATAGATTTGATTTGAATAAGCATAATCTTGCAGGAATATTAAGAGATCAAGAGAAATATCTTCATCTCGCAGAAAATTGTGAAGAATGTGTTGCATTTGATACTCATGGAGAACCGATGGAACTTGCAAGAAAGGCTTATAATTTAATTTCTGCAAATAACGCTTTATGATCTGATACTTCTTCAGAAATACATTCAAAACTTAAAAAGGCATATTTTTGAGGGATAAATATGTAATCATAACTACAATTATCTTCTGGAAACGAAATATAATTATAATTTGAACTTGAAACATAATTATTTTTTTCAGCTAATTTTTTAATTTCCAATGGATATTTGATGTTGAAATCACCAAGAATTATTGGTTGAATTGATTTTGCACGGATTAATGTTTCTTCAGCGTGTAAACTAGCAAACAAATCGTTATTAGAAAAATGCACCACCCATAGGGGGATTATTTTATTTTCTACCTGAACATTTGCGACTAATATTTTCCGATAATATATGTCATCTTTATGTTTTTTAAGTATAATTTTATTACTAGAAAAAGGAAATTTAGAAAGAATAGCCAGACCCTCATAACAGGCAGGCACATTAATCAACTTTTTAATTTTGTTCCTATCATTAACACGCAAGAATTTAAAATATTTAAAATTCAATTTTTCATTCAATTGTTTCGCTTGATTTATCCCTGCTTTATTTTTTGCCCTATCATCTCTTATCTCCTGTAATGCAACTATATCCGGGTTATATTTTTGGAGCAGGGCAATTATTTGATGTTTTCTGTGTGTAAAATCATGATAGTTATGTATATTTAAAGTAATTATTTTTATTTTGCTCATATTTTGTTAGTTATTATTCATATTTATAAAACATCCCAAATAATTATAAATGAAAATGTTTTAAGTTTAATTATGGATGAAATAGTAGATATTGTGGATGAAAATGATAAGGTGATTGGTCAGGAACTTAAATCAAAATGCCATAGTGCTAGGATACTTCATAGAGGAACAGCAATTCTTGTTTTCAAAGATAATTTTTACACAAAAATTATTATTCAAAAAAGAAGTATGAAATTAATCTCAAAACCGGGGAAACTGTGTATTCCGGGAGGACACCTTTCTTCTCGGGAAGATTATATTACTGGAGCAAAACGGGAGCTCCAAGAAGAACTGTTTCACGAACAAGAATTACCTAAAGAGATTAAATTTAAAGAATTATTTAAAATAAAAAAGTTAAAAGATGATGATTATGAATTTAATATGGTTTATCGAGTTGTTCATGTTGGTCCTTTTTATAAAGATCCTGACGAAGTTGAAAATTATTTCTTTGAGGATATTAAAGAAACATTAAAGAAGATAAACACAGAACCAGAAAGTTATACTGAAACAACCATATTATTACTTAAAGAGTATCAGAAAAGATTTATGTGATTTAGTTAATTTCTTTTTAATGTCCGCCTACGTTCATAGTAATATTAAAGGAGGTGTTTATATAAAATTAACTAAGAAAAATTTATATATCTCATTTTTATAGTAAATTAAGTGAGTAAGAAAAAGAAGGGAAAACATACACATTTAATCATTTCTGTGTTAATAATGATAATAGTAGTATTAACAATATTTATTTCAGTATTACAATATGAAAAAAGTGAAGCTAGTAAATTGAGGCTTAAACTTGATAAAGGATTAGATAAAGAAGTTCCCGATAGTAAAGATTTTATTTATGAAGAAGAAGGAACAATAGAAGGATGGACAACAGATAAATATTTCAAAGAAGATATGGAAAAAGCAGTAGTATTATTTGCTTCTGCTAAAATTCTGGGATTGACAATAGTTTATTACCCTGAAGACGATCAAGTAATAGCCGGAACTCCTCAAATGGTTGCAAAAAAAATCACACTTTTTGACGGAAAGGCTCACCATCTTGCTTATTCTTTCAAGAAAGGAGGAAGACAGAGAATTGCATATGATGGACAAATCATAGCAGAATCTGAGTTTAAATCTTTTGAGAGTTATATGACTGGAATGGCTGTTTGGGGTTCAGAGCACACAGTTTCTGAGAGTTTTGTTATAGATAGGATTTCTTGATTAGACAAATAAGGTTTAGAAAAACTTCCCTAACCCGGTCTGCGAGCTGTCCTTAAACACTTCCTCTTCCTTATAGCCTAATACTGCAAAGATACTTGATACAGCCGGAATCAATTGGTGATCAACGTAATAATCTGCATCATATTCTCCCGTTGCAACATCAGCAGGTATTTTCGCCCGGTCTCTGACCAATCCTTTACCCTTAACGATAATAAAAGGCACAACCGTTCCTGCATCGATCACTTCACCGCGTTCCTTCATTTCCTGCGCTACTTTCACGTGCGGAGCAAAAGAGGAATAACTGGAAAGTTCACGGGTAATCTGCGTTTTCAATATCAATTTGTTTAGTGCGACTTTCCCGCTGCGCAGTTCTTTGATGGTATCTTTAACATATTTCAATGCTTCCTGAACTTCATTTTGCAATACTAATTGTAATACTTTCTCCTGCACTTCCTTTGACAACGGAGACCAGTTTCTTCTTACAGTCTCAAAACCAGTAATCTTTAAACTGCCGTCTTTTCGCAGCAGCGCATATTTTTTCTTAGCGCCAACTACTGTTCGTTGATCACCGCCCTTCAACCCCACGAAAATACCTTGCGGATAATGCCCTTCTAATTCCAATTCCATCTGTTCAGGAAGCGTTTCATTTATTTCTTCCATGAACCGCATCGCTTCATCTATATTCTTTCCTTTTAATAACAAAAAGCAAGAATCAGTATCTGCATATACAACGGTAAATCCTTTTTCCTTGGCTGCAGAGATAGTAGTAGTAATATAATTCCGCGCATACGCCGTAGTAGAAGCAGCAGATTCTAGGCTATACCATCTTGCGGCGTAAAAACCTAAATACCCGTAAAAAGAATTTGCCAAAATTTTAAGTGCATAAGACCTTGCGTCCAACAGCGAAGTATTTTCATTTTTCTTTTTAGCTTCTTTGATCTGCTTCTTTATTTCCGCTCGGCGTGAAATAAGCTGTTCTAATATGGTCGACAAAAATTTCTTCTCGCGAGAACAGAACCAATATTCATCTTTTCCTGGAACACGATTCTGCGGCTTATCTGCACAGCAGGAACATTTCAACCCTTCCGGCCCGATATTGTGCGCAGAAATAATCGTCGGATAAAGAGAACGGAAATCGAACACCACTATATCTTGATACAATCCTGGTGTCGGCTCATAGACAAACGCTCCCTGGATAGATTCTTCCATGCGCCGGGAAATTTCCGTATTTTCAGGTTTATTTGGAGCAATGATATCAAATTCCATCGCCCGTTTCATGATGTAACTTTCCACTAGCTTGCTGAAACGCATCCTAATTACATCATACGTCGGCAGCCCTACGATGGAAGTAAATTCTATCATGTCCGGCAATAGTTTTTCACACAATTTATATGCCAAAAAACTGTCATGAAGATTATACGCGCAGAATTCTGCTAAATTCCCATCTTTAGAATCCCAGACCTGAGAAAGTTTATCTAATTCTACTTTATGTTTTTGATGTCCTAACAATGCTTTAGAAACCGCATCCAAAGAGTATGTTTCCACATCTAAATCCTTGCCGAAGATATTGCGGATGAATTTCAGCATATCTGCATGGAGATATCCTTTAATTTTGCTTTCTTTATCACTGAAGTTTCCCTGCGTCACAATAAAATCGGAATAATCTACTCCGATATCAAAACGGAGATTATATTTCTGCGCTCTTGCCTGTAAATAAGGGAAATCAAATCCATCGGTGAAATAACCGGTTAGTATGTCGGGATTATATTCCAGGATTAGTTCTTTCATCCGGTTCAATAATTCTGCTTCGTCCCGAACGATTTCTACATAATCTGGCAAAGCAGTATTCTTCCAAGTAATCACTTTACAAAATTCTTTGCCATCTGCTTGTACGCCATACAACGCAGCCATCAGGATAGGGTTAGTTTTGAAATCAATCTCCTTATTTGCAGCATACGTTTCAAGATCAATAGCCAGAATTTTCCAGTCAGCTAGAGTTTCCTGATTTCGCTGCTCTACTTTATCCGCCACAAAAACAGGCACACGCATCCATTGATTCTGCACGAAATCGCCCGTAGCAGTAACTTGTTTCATGGGAATAAGATGATGATCACGCAAATACCGATGCGCATACAGGATATCTTTTTCATAACAGGTAACCCCCCAGGTTTGCATTTCCTTGGCTAATAAAGGAACAGCTTTGGGATAATTAGCATACACCTTATAGAATTCCTGCTTCTTGCCCAACAAATCTTTCTCCACTATTTCTAAACTTGCCACTTGCGCCGGTTCCGGACCGGCTTTAAGATTCAATTTAAGCGCTTTCTCTTCAAATTTCAATTTATCAATACCGGAAGCAGCCGCGTAAAAGAATGGTTGAGACTGATGCTTTACAGCTACTTTCTGCCCTTCTTTAGTGCGGCCGTAGAAATAGAAAAAAGTCTTTCCTGCTTCTACTTTGTACTCGAAATCAAAAGGATAAAATTGCAGCTCCATCATGTTCCCAGAACCAGGTATTTATATAAAATTATGCTCTTAAAATGAACCGATTAAATTATGTATTTAAGTTAACACGGATAGTGGTAAAGGAATATTTATTTTAAGTTATTAGAAACCACGTAAGTGATATCTTTATTACCTGTTTCATCTAGCAACCTTACTTCTAGCGGATAAATTGAATCAACATTAACTCGGCTTGTTTTTAATGCCTCTTGAGGAGCTATTACTGTTCTTCCTTTTGCCCAACCAGCTATCTTATTTGCTAAATTATTTTCTTTTTCCCAACCGCTACCGGTAGAACAAGAATATAAAAATATGGTTGCTGAGGGATGAAGATGTTGCAGATATTTTTCTAATTCATTATCTGAAACATCAATGGTATAAGTTTCATTTTTATCGACTGGCAATTCCCGCAGATCATTTTCTCCTAGAGAAAGTGACTCTTTTATTCCGTGTCCAAAAAGAACTAATAATTCAAAATTAACTGATTCTTCTAACGCAGTATAAACCTCTTGTTCTTGTTCGGCCACTTCAATCCTTAAATCATAAGCTTGTTTTAGCTGGTCATGGAAAGAAATAACATCTGGATTGGCAAAAACGCCGTATTGATCGGCACAGTTCAAAAAGTGAGTGATATATAAATAAGAAGGACAACCCTCTTAAC
>CAYHVV010000029.1:0-12127 GCA_964360115.1 uncultured Methanosarcinales archaeon
AAGACTCTCCTACTTTAGAAGGCTGGCTAACGTCAGCTAATATCCGCGCAAAGCCCTAACTGCAGAAACATTTTTATATTCAGATACTGTCTTTCCAGACCAAGCTCTTGTTATTTCATTAGTGAGTATAGCAAAATCTGATTCTTTGTCTATTCCTGCCCTGTTCCATTCGTCTGTCAGCTGTTTTCTCACTTCAATAGTTTTCAGCCGTTGATTTACCCATTCTTTTGAATATCCTTTTTGCAAATAAGTTTTCATAGCTCTGTCAAAGGCAAGTTCGGGGTCATAGGTTTCATTTATTCTTTCATTACCCACCATTGCTAGCCAAACCTTAAATGGCTCTGCTTTGGGTGAAGGAATGGATTGAATAATCCTTAAAAGTAGCTCAGTGTCGGCACAATCAGTCTCGTATTTCTTACCATCTGAAGATAGCAATTTCAGTTGTACGATTTTCTCGTACAACTCAAAACCTTCTTCTTTTAGCTTAATTTTGAGGTCTGACCAATATCTTCTAGGAATGGAACTGCCCGATAGTATTTCAATTACATCAATTATCGAAAAGTACCATTTTTGCTCTTCTTCCATCCATTCAACACGGACTTTTTTGTTTTCAAACAGTTTTATTGAATGAATCTTTTCCATTTCAAGCCAACCCCATTTATAAACAGAAATACTTATTTGATTATATAAATTCTATGATTAAATTCATAAGCAAAAAAATTACTCTTCCTTAAACAGATATTCTGGCAGATATGTTCTTTTATGATATTCATACACTTCGATCAAATTAAATCCAGATATTAAGTCGCTGAATTCTTCCCGCAGTTTGCTGATGATATATCTAACCCCGCTTTTATCTAAAGATTCTAAATCTATTTCCACATCCCAGTCCCCCACTGTCTTATTTAGCTGAATGACCCCGGGCACATCATGCAGATAATCCAGGAACCGCGATTCATGTTCTAAGTCTAAGTTATGCAATTTCAGGAATAAACGGCTTTTGGTAATATCTAAGACGTTTTTATTAACCAAAAATTTGCAACCGCGAATGATGTTCCTTTTAGTAAGATTACGTAAAATTGATTTTGCTGTTTTTACGTTTAAATCTGATTCTTTAGCTAAAGTAGTATAACGGACAGTAGGATTATATAACAAAATACGCAGTATGGTCATCTCTTCCGGCGTAAATTGTTCTTTCTCTCGATCTCCACCTACGATTTTTTGATTATAAAGAGTAAGTAATTCATTTGAATTGACTAAATAATTCCTGGGGTAAATGTGTGTTACGATGTTTAACACAATTTTATATTCTTTAAGGAGCGGATTGGCAGTGATGATTTTTTTAAATTCTTTATTGAATTTTGAAGGATTAGGCGCGGCAAACTCTACCCCCAGATCAAATTCTCCTACTAGATCATAAATAGCCAACACATAAGGGTTTTGACGAAGTTCAGCGATGACCCGCAATTTATCCTGTTCCTTGATATAAACTCCTTTAAAATACACCCTAAAAACAATAAGACCAAAGTGGGAATAATCAAAGATGTAATAAGGATCATGTAAAATGCCCTCTTTTTGTAAGACGGAAATATTGTATTTTATTAATTGGGGGCTTTTCTTAACAATTCTTGCTATTTCCTTAAAACTCATGCGGGCATTTTCAGAACGAAGAAAGACTAAAGAGTGATCGATTTTGTTCATACACCTGTTTTTCTTTTATTTATTAATAAATTTTACGCATTTTTTGGCTAAAAGTAAAAAAAAAGGGTGCAAAGAGTATAAATATAGGGAAAGGTATACTGATGAGTATGACCGTTGAAGATAAATTATTTGACCTTCTTAATCAGATGCGAACTAACGAACAGAAGCAGGCAAAATTGGAAGGAAGAGAATACTGCATTCACGGTCTTTGCGCAGTATTAGGATATAATCCTGAACAACATGAACCGCATTTTAATTTTGAGGCAGGTAAAGACATCTTCCGTGACCAAAATATGTACTTAGATCATCCTGAAGCTTTACAAGCTCTAGAACAAGCAATGGAAATAGATGGAGCAATACTTATCGATGCTGAGGGAAAATTGATGCACAGCGGCAGATACATGCTTTCTGACATGAATAATGTTTATTCTTCAAATAAAGAAGCTTTAGCTACTTATAAACACTTACAGAAAACTTCTGATGCCGGCACCAGACATATTGCAGCAATTGCTCTCTCTGCTCAACAGCCAGATTTATTGTTCTACACTTTGAAGAGCGATTATCCGGAATTACGGGTCTTTAAGGAAGGAAAAATTATCCGTTCAACTGTCCCCGGAGAAACAAAACTAGATTATTAGTTCATCTAAAATATTCTAAATCAGATTTAATATTCTAAATCAAAACCTTATATTCTCCCAACCCTTCAATCTCTTTCTTTAACAGTTTAATATCCAATTTTCCTTCGTGTTCAATAACAGTTTTACCGGTCTTGAAATCAACAGTGCATGATTTCACACCGGAGATTTCAGAACAAGCTTCTTCTATCAACATCTTGCAAGATTTACAATGCATTCCGGTTATGGTTATTATCGTTTTCATTATGCTATCACCTCAAAGAATCCAGGTCCGGCCATACCCATGCCGCAACTGAATTTTATTTTACCCGTTTTCTGCGGAGTAAATTCAACGGTCTTCACACCAGAAGATAATTGTTCTACAATACCTAAAGCTGGAATACTGATAATTTTCGCGCAGCCTTGCGCACCTTTACCATCAATTCTCCATTCTACTGGAACACCTTTCTTTAAAGTAAAAGTGTCAGGAGAATAATCAAAACCATTAACGGCCATGTTAATAACTTGTTTTCCGTCAACGATAGGCACGGCATTATCAACTACATCAACATTTCCATTTCCGGACGGCAGAGCGATGACTGCTCCGGTTAAATTAAAACCTGGAGAAAGGTTCATGACTCCCAGGATAATAATTAATATCGCAGAAAAAGTCATAAAGTAACGCTGGAGATTCCCTTTTGTAAAACTGGTGAATGCTCCGATAGATGCTAAAGAAGGCAATGTTCCCAGAGAGAAAGCCAGCATCGTCAATGCGCCGATTACAAAACTTCCTTTACCTAAAACATATAATTGCAATGCTTGGGTAAAGCCGCAGGGAAGCAAAAACGTTGCTGCACCAAAAAGGAATGAAGATGTTTTTCCTGATGATTCAGATGATTTATTGTCACTGGAATCATACACTTTGTGTGCAATAAATTTAGGCATTTTTATTTTAATTTTATTAAGCCAAGGAAATATCCCCAATAACTGCAATCCCATTATCATCATCAGAAGACTGGCAATGATGGTAATGATGCCGGCAGCTTTTGAAGAGATAGTCAGCACTGACCCTAGCGCTCCGATAGCTCCGCCAAGTAAAGTATAAGACACTATTCGCCCTATATTAAAAAAAATATGCGGCTTGAATTTCTGCCATCCATTAAGATTAGGGTGTTTTTCATTATATTTTGCAGCTACTGCCAGCAACAATCCTCCTGATACTGCTAGGCAAGTAGATGTTGCTGCAACTAATCCTATAATAAATATGAATCCGTAACTCATATTGTCAGTAACCGCTAATCCCTTCGGAAGAAGATCAAATTGACGCAATAAGAAAAATATACCAAACATAACAACTAAAACCGCACCGATTTCAGAAAAACGTTCTTTATGTTTGCTGAACCAATTTCCGGAAACGGTAGAGGCAGTGGAGGCGGCAGGGGTAGCATCAACTGATCCCTGTAAATTTAAATTATAACCATTATCTTTAACTGCTGCCTGTAACTCTGACACTTGCACTTGATCAGAACATTCTACTTCTACAGAATCTTTAGATTTACTTGCTTTTACTTTTTCCACTCCGGAAACTTTTCTAAGATTTCTTTCTATGATTACTTCGCAACTTGAACAAGTCATTCCGTTAACTTTAAAGTTTAATTGTTTCATAAGTCCTCACCTAATTCCCATTCAAAGGGATTATTCTCCTCTTTAGTTTTAAAGATTTCCGTCTTAATAACAAGGCATTAGTTACAACACTTACTGAGCTTAAAGCCATTGCTCCTCCGGCAATCATGGGACTTAACAGCCAGCCGGTAAAGGGATACAACACGCCTGCGGCGATTGGAATTCCTAAGACGTTGTAAAATAAAGCCCAGAACATGTTCTGTCTGATTTTAGACATAGTCATCTTGCTTAAAGTGATAGCTCTGGGAACGTCCAATAAACTATTTTTCATTAACACAATATTGCCGGTTTCCATGGCTACGTCAGTTCCTGAACCCATGGCAATGCCGATATCTGCCTGCGCTAATGCTGGAGCGTCATTGATGCCATCTCCCACCATGGCAACTTTCCCTTTCTTTTGCAGATTTTTCACGTGAGTTAATTTATCTTCAGGAAGCACTTCAGCAAAATAATTATTGATGCCTACTTGCTTGGCGATAGCCTGCGCAGTCCTTTTGTTGTCTCCGGTAATCATGTAAGTAGTAATTCCCATCTGTCTTAGGATAGCTACTGCGTCTGCTGAATCTTCTTTCAATTCATCAGCTACTGCTATCAATCCCAATACTTTCTTAGAATCGGCAAGAACCATCACGGTTTTTCCTTCTTCTTCCAGAGATTCAATCTGGCTCTGATAGGATGAGACATTGATCCGATTATCTTTCATTAACTTGATATTTCCAAAATAATATTGTTTGGAATTGATCTTAGCTCGGACACCTTTTCCGGTCACTGCCAGGAAATTAGATACTTTCTTGAAAGAGATTTTCTGTTCTTTTGCTTTCTGCACGATGGCTTCTGCCAGAGGATGTTCTGAATTTTTTTCAATGCTGCCTGCTATTTCTAAGACCTTTTTTTCAGTAATGTTCTTAGCAGGTATTAACTCGGTCACTGCCGGTTTTCCTTTGGTAAGAGTTCCGGTCTTGTCAAAGACAATGTATTTTAATTTATGAGCAGCCTCTAACACATCGCCGCCTTTGATCAAAATACCCTGCATTGCGCCTTTTCCAGTCCCCACCATTATTGAAGTAGGCGTGGCTAATCCTAATGCGCAGGGACAAGCGATGACCACTACTGCAACTGCCGTCAGCATAGAGAATGACAAAGTAGCATTCAGCAGAACATACCATATCACGAAAGTAGCGATAGCAATCAAAATTACGATTGGCACAAAGTATGCTGAGATCTCGTCAGCAAAACGCTGGATAGGAGCTTTTCTTCCCTGAGCTTCTTCAATCAGCTTTACGATACGAGATAATGTCGTTTCTGCTCCTACTTTGGTCGCTTTAAATGTGAATGTTCCCTGCTTGTTGATAGTCGATCCAATAACTTTATCATTCTTCTTTTTGTCAACGGGCATGCTTTCTCCGGTGACTAAACTCTCATCAACAGATGAACTGCCTTCAATGACAACTCCGTCTACAGAAATTTTTTCTCCTGGCTTTACAATAATAAGGTCGCCTACAATCACTTGATCAATAGGTATTTTCAATTCTTTTCCCTTGCGTATGACTGTTGCAGTTTTAGCGCCCATTTTTGCTAATTTTGCGATGGCCTGGCTGGTTCTTCCTTTAGCTACCGCTTCCAGATATTTTCCAAATAATACTAAGGCAATCAATATGGCAGAGATCTCAAAATATTCCCCGCCTTCCTCGATGAACAAAACCGAATATACTGAAAAGAAATATGCGGCGCTGGTTCCAATAGCTATCAATGAATCCATGTTAGCAGATTTATTTTTCAACGCTGCCCAGGTTCCACGATAGAATGGAAAGCCAATGTAAAATTGTACTGGGGTGGAAAGCGCCCAGAGTATATATGATGAATAAGGCAGGGATGAAAAAAACATGCTTATAATCAAAGCAGGAGCTGCGAATACTGCGCTTATCAGCACTTTAAAACGTAATTGCTGAAGTTCTTTTTTACGCAGCTTTTCTTCATGCCCAAAGCTTTCTGCGCCTAACACTTCAGCATTGTAGCCTTTCTTTTGGACTGCCTTAATGAAGGAATCTTCCTGCACGATTTTAGGATCATAAGTAATGGTAGCTTTCTCTGTCGAATAATTGACTAATGCAGACTTAACTCCATCTACTTTCTGCAATGCTTTAGTTAATATAGTACTACAGCTCGCGCAATGCATGCCTGAAATCTTTAGGGTTGTATTTTTCAAATTAGCATTTTCTTTCATTATTTCCCTCCATTATCTTGCAGCAGTATTCACTTACGTGCGAATCAATCATTTTTATTAATGGTTTTATAGTTTCCTGATTTAAAGAATAATATTTATGTTTTCCTTTACGTTCCGCAAAAACCATGCCGCATCTCTCTAAGCGTTTTAAGTTGTGAGAAACCATGGTCTGCTCAAAACCAGTGTGAGAACATATTTCTGTGACATTCTTGTTTCCTTCCTGCAGGGAAAGGACTATCTGCAGGCGGTTAGGATTAGCTAACGAGGTGAAAAAGATTTCATACACTGGTAGCGGATGTTTCATATATGATGAAAATAACATGTGATTTATAAATCTTATGTGTTTGGGATAGATATATTAAAAAGAACTAATTGAAAAGTTAAAAAAAAATAAGATATAACGAAGGAAATAAATTATTAATACAAATAGTTATTTCCTTCGGAATATAATAGCGTCAAATTAATTGAAAATATACTGCCGCTATTATAACTGCCTTTTCCTCGTGCTCTTTATATCCAACCTTTTCTTTTACAATGTTCCACGCACTTATTATATAAGAAAGCGTAAAGTAACCCAGAGAGGTAGGCGAAAACCATAATTTCTACCAATCCACGTACGAATACGCCAAACGTGAGTGATTTAGCAGTAAAGATGGTGCTGAGATCAACTCCATGAAACCAATCGTTAAAGAATCGCACAGTTTGTTCCGACCATAACCTCACAGCTAAAGCACAAAGACTATAGATAATGCCAGAGGTTAAAGCTAATGCTAACCCCGTAGGATGCGCATGATGTAATGTTGTATTTTTCATAAATTCATCCTCCTTTCATTTTTCCTCTCTTATTGATTTTTGTTGTTAATGCCTACCAGCCGATGTAATGGACACAATCCTAAGAAACTTTCTGCCAACGCAATCCAGGCCACTGCTGCAATAACCCAGCTTAACCAAAGTATGCCATATTCTGGCATCCAGGGACCAAGCCACCATATAGCTAAGGCAAAACGAAATACTCTATCTAATTTACCTAAATTTTGTTTCATGTTCTAACCTCTTTTTTTGATTTGTGTGTTTTGATTTATTTTTTTAGATCTATGCCAATTAACTATGCAAATTTATAATATGCAAACAGACCAGCTGCAACTAAATTCATGATTGAATGTGCAACTTGTTGATTAGCAGGGAGACCAATAAATAACATATATAGATGAGCTCCAACTACTATTACTATTCCTGCCCAAAATGACAATTGCTTAATTTTATCTTTCATTTTCCAACCTCTTTTTTCACTTCTGCTTTTTTTAGGTAATAAATTTCAGTAATAATTAATTCAATACTCTTTAAATGAAGTTCTTTAAGTATTTAAAACTTGGGCGAGCATAAAACAAGAAGTGCAGTTTAAAAAAAATCAAACCCTACAAAATGTATTAATCCCCCAGTGGTAAAATTTATAAAGAATGCACTTATTTTTAACCTATGGGAACAATTGAATATCATAAAGCTAAAGAATTAATTGAAGCAGGAATAGACGAATACGTTAAACAATTTGATAGTGTAGAACTCCCTGCCATTAACATCGAAAGGAAAGGTAAAGATACTTCTATTGCATTTGCAATCGGTAAAGATGCTAATTTATATTCGGTCGTTAATGCTATTGTAACCACCATCGGACCTATGCAAATTAGCGAATGTATAGGGAGCTTGTCATTAAAACAGGATATAACGTATATTCATATTAGCACTCAATTCTGCGGTAACGTAGTTCGCTTATCCAAAAGCGATGATTTGACCAGCGAAGAGATCGATGCAGTTTTGCAAGCCTATAAGATAGGTAATTCTGTCAAAGAAAAGAATTCGCCAAAACAAAGATTACTTGAATTTGGAGTTACAATCTATGATTCTAACAACGGATTCGGTTGGGATGATATTGCAGGATATGAAGATGTTAAACAAGAAATAAAAGATACTGTGCTTTTACCATTACAGCATCCTGAAGTGTATGAACAAATTGCTCAGGGAACCAGGAAAAAATATGAAACAGTGAAGCCTAAAGCCATATTATTTGAAGGGCCACCTGGAACGGGAAAAACAACTAGTGCGCGTATCATTGCCTGTGAGTCAGAGAGCCCAATGGTATATGTTCCTATTGAGAGCATTATGGCTAAATGGTATGGTGAAAGTGAAAGAAACCTTTCTGGAATTTTTGATGCGTGCAATGATTTAGGCAATTCTTTAATATTTTTGGATGAGATTGATTCTCTGGCGACATCAAGAGAGAAAGATCTTCACGAAGCAACTAGGAGAGTATTATCTGTATTGCTCAGAAAAATCGATGGATTTGAACCGAATGATAAAACAATTTTGATTGGTGCAACAAATAGGAAAAACGATTTAGACCCTGCTTTGTTAAGCAGATTTGATGTAAGCATCTATTTTCATCTGCCTAATTTAGAAGAAAGAGCAGAAATATTCAGAGATTATGCAAAGCATTTAAATGATGAAGATTTGAAAAATTTAGCGCAACTATCAGAGGGGGTCTCTGGAAGAAATATAAAAGATATTTGTGAACATTCAGAAAGAAGATGGGCTTCGAGATTAATAAGAGAAAAAGAATCAGTAAAATTGCCTCCCTTGGAGGAATATTTATCTTCACTAAAGACCAGACAAGGCAATAAAATCTAAACTCCAGATTTCTTTTTTTTGTTTATTTTTTAGGTTTTTTCTCAATAGGAATATCAGTTTAGCGAAGCGATTAGTGGCCTGCGGAGGTTTCAGATTTACTATTACAAGAAGAGATAAATTAACAAAAAAAATTATAAAAGAACACCATTACTGGCTGGCGACAAAAATCACTAAGATTTTATAACTATGCTTTATTTTGAAAGTAAAATGGATAGAACTTACAATCTTAAAAAGAACCTTACTTATCTTGCTTTAGGCTTAGCAGCAGCTGGCTGTTCGGAAATAACTCCTTCAAATATTTCTTGGCCGATTACAGAAACAGTTGAAAAGAAAAGTGAACAATCAAACACCAGTAAAGAAAAAGAACTAGAAAAAAAGAAGATTTCTATTGAAGAAATTTTAAATGAAAATGGAATTGAACCAGAATATGAATATACAACCAGATGGTGGGAGTATCCAATAAATATTACTGGTGCTTTTGTCCTCGATGTTGTTTGGCATGAATTTGGTCATTATACTGTTGCTAACTTAATATCTTGTGAAAATGTTGAATTTCATGGACCAGACCCAAATAAAAAAACAATTAGTTCAGTATCACATAATTGTTCAGGAGATTTTAGAGAAACAATTGTTCATTCTTCTGGAGCAGTATTTACTACAGCGGGTAATCTAGCATTAACTGGATTGTTGAAAAATGATGACATGCCTGACTTCATGAGATCGTTTACAGCTACTACTTCCTTGATGATGATGTTAGATCGCCATCGCTACATCTGGACTGCGGCAATTCAAAATTATGCCCACTTAGATATCAGTACCTCTAATGATTTGCATAACATCATGAAACTTAATTTTGATAATCAAACTGAAATTGATACTGCGTATGGAATTGTTTTAACAGCATCTGCATTTGAATTATTTTTACGCAGAGAAGAATTGGGTTATTTGATATTTACTGCCCTAGGAAAAAAAGTTAAAGTTCCTGAAGGAATAGAAGGAATAAAACCCGGTCTTTATCCTGTTGATAAAGGTTTTATGATTGGCATAGTTGGAGACATTTAAAAAAATAATCACAAAACCAACCACCAAGACAGTATGTGCATAGCTGGTCTGTCGTCGATGGTTTATAAATACCAGTTTACAATTAGTAAAAATTATCGCCATTTTGTCGACGAGCCAAAAATGAGCTATGCACATACCCAAGACAAAGATATTTTAATAAACATCTTGATATTACCACCCCCATGGATAAAAAATCATTAGCATTTCTGGGAATCTTGTTTATCAACAGCCAGAATAATCAAGATTATGCTAATACGCTTTTAGTTCAACCGTTGCCCCTTACAAAACTAGAAGTACAAATTCCTGAAATTAAACCGCAGGATAATTTAGAACAAAAAGTTAAACTCCCTCAAGGAGAAAGATGTGTTATAGATATATCTAATCATTTCATACCGGAATTATTCTCTTTATCTCGAGATGCGGAACAGTATTTCTCTACCAAAGGAGTTCTGCGCGACCCCTTTCAGCGAGAGAGATTCGGCATCTTTTCAAGTTTTCAGCACCACCAAGAAACAGTAATGCATTATGCTAACGCAATAAAGCTAAAAGGAGATCAGCCACAGCCTTTGATTGAAAATAAAAGTATAGTTTACACTACACCAAAAACCATACAAAAAATTTCGTCCTTGGAAACACAGCTCCAAAATCATCAACTAACCCAAAAACAAATACAGCAATTAAGCCAGGAACTAGAAACTCTAAAAACACAAGTAGAAACAATAAAGAAAGTTCAACTGGTATTACATTGGGAAGGATTTTACAACGAAGAGATTGCCGGCGTTTATAATCAAGCTACAACTAATGCAGTGATTAAATATCAAAGATTCCAACAGAAATATCTGCATTATGGCGGGAAAACAGATGGAAAAATTAACCCAGCCATTATAAAATTACTCAACAAGGATTTCAAAGATCAAGCACTTGAAGGACTGCAAAGAGTTTTGGAAGAACGAGTATTTCATGCAGAATGTAATGGCCGTTATCCTTATGTTATTGAACAAAAACAATTAGGCCAATTAGTTGACAGTGCAGCAGAGCAACTGAACTTACAGACGCCGGAAGGAGCACAAACATTTTTCTCCTCAGAACATAAAACCGCAACAGTATATCTGGACATTCCTGAACAATACCAACAGGATTCCATGAAATTAGACATTGAAGTCGAAAAATGGGATTCTGGACGTTGGGAACGAGTTAGAACGCGAACAAAATTGATTTTGTATGCCTCAGAAGATGGACAACGAGTGAATTTATTTGAAACAACAGCAGTAGTCGGAGGCTGGGGAAAATTGCATGGAGTAAAAAAGTTTTTTAAAACGCCGGAGGGCAAATTTTATCTTAAGAGCTTGATAGTGCTGCCGCACTGGAATCCGCCCAATTGGTCTAAAGAAAAATATGGTGAACCCGTAACTTTACCCGGCCCATTAAATGCTTTTGGCATGATGGCCACGCCGTTATATTTTAATGCTAAACCTCAAACTGATCCTTTCCGCGGATGGCAGGAAGGCGATGATGGATATAGAATTCATCTTACTGCCTGGCCTTCTAGTGTTGAAAGTGGTTATGGCGTATCTCATGGATGCATAAGATTGCATCCCAACATGAGCCGATTTTTTTATCTCATCACCAGATACACTCCGCATATCATGGTGTTAGAAAAAGAAGAAGGAGAAAAAGATAAAATTGGAAGAGAAACTCTTAAGTTTACCGAACGGAAAGGGAGTTATATTCCTTTTGAGCCAGAACATTATATTAGTGTTAGAACATGCAAGGAAAAGTGCAAGTGAATGGCTATTGTCTGTCCAGATAGATTGTGAGAACACGGCGACGAGCGGAACGAAGCGAGGAGAAAGTCAGACGAGGGGGGTGCTTATTTACTAAATATCTCATTCAATCCATTAAACGATTTTCTAATGTAGTCTTTTACAACCCATTTAATCAAAAGAAAGTCCATAACTTTTCCGCCAAGATAAATCGGAACTTTGTATTTTATGGAAACAGTCAAAATTGTTTGGTCTTGGCTTACCTCTTTGACATTCATTGAAGAATGAAATGCAACTCCAAATAATTTACCCGTATATGCAACGTGTTTCTGTTTTTGCCAAGCTACAATTTTTTCTGTTGATTTTAATTTGAAAGGGCCAAACTTTCCATACCATTC
>CAYHVV010000030.1:0-11968 GCA_964360115.1 uncultured Methanosarcinales archaeon
AAGGGTAGAGCATAGTTACGCTGCCGCCCATGTTTCCTGATACCCAAAACATGGTTCCGTCTTTTTCTACCAGCGCGCGTTTAGTGTTCAGATTGTAGACATTCTTGCTCCAATTTTCTATGCTGGTATAACGGACTGTTGCTCCTTCTTTTACAAATATTTCAACACCGCCGGCGTGTAAAGAATTTTTACTGTATCTGGGCGAACTGCAGCCCTCAATGTAATGTAATTCTGCTCCTTCATCGACAATAATTAAAGTGTGTTCAAACTGCCCCCCGCTCTGTTCATTCATACGGAAATATGCTTGCAGGGGCAGATCCACTTTAACTACTTTGGGAACATAGATGAACGTTCCGCCGCTCCATACTGCTGCATGAAGCATGATGAGTTTATGATCGCTGATGGGAATACAGGAAGTCATGAAATATTTCTTAACTAAGTCCGGATATTTTTGCACCGCAACATCCATATTTTCAAAAATCACACCTTGATCTTTCAGTTCTTTCATCAGGCGGTGATAGATTACTTGCGAATCATATTGGCTTCCAACCCCGCCAAGCGCTTTTTTTTCTGCTTCAGGGATACCTAATCGATCAAACGTCTTTCTGATCTCTTCCGGCACTTCGTCCCATTGGTCTGTTTCTTTTGCATTCGGTTCAACAAAGAAAATTATTTCATTGAAATCTAATTTGGAGAGGTCAGGACCCCAGGAAGGCATAGGCGTTTGGTTGAATAATTGCAACGCTTTCAGCCTTTTTTCCAACAGCCAGGCAGGTTCATTTTTGGTCTGGGAAATAAGCCGGACAATTTCTTCGCTTAATCCTGGTTTAGCAATAAATTTAGCTTTATGCTGGTCTGCTTGATCATACAGTTCCCGGTTGAGATGTAGGTCTATTTTTTGCATATTCTTACTTTTCTTAACTATTGTTAATTATTTATAAAGATTATGGGTGGAAATGGGCAGAAAATATAGCTTAAAATAGAATAATTCTTTTATAGAAAAGGCTATTTACTTTTTCTCATTTGTTAGTTATGTAAGTTCCCTTAATAATTGGGATATAATTTCCTGAGAACAAATGTCCCAAAATTCTAGAATCTCCCTTGCTTGAATCACAGTTACTTTAAATCCACGATAATTAGCATCATTTCGTATTGTCTTAAAACGGCTAAGATGATTTAATCTTACTTTCTCTTTGACATCCATTTCTTTTAGTATTTCCATACTTACCTCATGATTCCTCGGTTCGTATCCTGATAACCACCAGCGAGCATCACCCAATTGTCTAATGGATTCGTAAGTCTCTCTAAAAATAAGTATAGCACTTTGCTCACTTAAGGGAACAGTTTTAACAATCTTTATATTAGTCGTCGAAGATTCTATCATTGATTTAACTTTCTCCTTATCAAGAGAACGTTTTCGAAGCTGATCTATTCTGACTAATTGTTCAATCCATTCTTTTTTCATGGCTTTACCTCCAAGAAGCCAAAAAGCACAATACCATTGGCAATATTATTAAATACATGAACATCAACATTTTTCCGATTAAAGAGATGGATTTGGATGGGTCGTTTAATTTCTTTTTCAAATAGGGTTAATTCTCGTAGCTCCATTGTTTTGTATTCTTCAATCTCATCAATCTCGATAGCAATATCGATGTCTGATGATGAGATATCTTCTCCTCGCCTAAAACTACCAAAAAGGACTATTACTTTTGGATTTCCAAAATATCCATTTAAAAATTCTACTAGCCCGCTTTGATAGATAAAGTTGAGGTTATAGATGATTTTACTTTTCATGAAATTCCAATGTTGTTGATTTGTTTTTATGCGCCAAATCTTGGCGAGTTTAGTTATGTCTATGTATTCTAAGTGTTCCAGCTCTTGGAGAATTTTCCCTATATGTGGTTTCGCCACTCTTGCTTCTTTGGCAAGATCAGAAAGGCTGAATTCCTTTTCGGGATAGCGGAAGAGAACTTCTAATACTCTTTGTGTAGAACTTTGAATAAGCAGCCCCTGGTGCTTTTTTGTAACGTTCGGTTTCATTTTATAACATACGTTACATAATGGAACTATTTAAGCTTTTCGTTTAAATGATCGGCATAGTTCAAAGAGCAGGTAATTTCGGCAGTTCACTCAGAAATCATAGCCAGACGATAGGAAAATATATAAGGCTCAAATGAATCTTTACATAAAAAAGATTAATGGTGGTTTAAGGATGTTCAAAAAGATAGTGTTGGCAGGGTTATTAATAATACTTCTTTCTAGTGTGGTGTTTGCTGAAATTACAATTAATACGGAAAAAGCACCCGAAGTTATTGTAAAGACAGATGAAGATATTGTAAAGACAGATGAAGATTTTCCGGTAACCAGTAATGATTTTTGGATTTGGTTAGAAGTGCCTGAAAATTTGCCGGCGCCAGGCGGGTCATTTTTAATGGATATTTATATTACATCTTATCAACAATTTTTAAGTGATTTCAAGATAAAGCTGGTTCCTAATAATAAAAAAGTTAAATTCACCAATGCTTTAGTTAACTCTAAATATTCTGATTTTTTTACTCTAGCTGCCGTAACCTCTTCCTATGATCCTTCTGATTGGTCTGCAACTATTAGCTTGGATTTAAATTCCAAATTATCCGTCTATCTTGGCCGCAAATACTTTTTAAGAAGTTTGCAAATGGAAGTGTTTGAGCCAGGAAGTTTTAGATTTTCTTTAGATAAAGAAAATTCTATAGCTGAATTTAAAGATCAATATGACTCCGTTTATAAGTTTGTGCTAAAGCAAGGCAACACTCGTGTAGTCAGGAATACACTTTGCGTTCCGAATCCAAAGGTCTGTTCCGGTAAATGCGGGAAAGTTGATAATGGCTGCGGTAAAATTGTAAGTTGTAGTGGTTGCACCTCTGACAAGGCCTGTGTGAGTAACGCTTGTGTGTCGCCTGTTTCTCTATTACCTGCTTCCTCTCAGTTAGCATGCCAGGCAGTCATAAGTACACCCGAACAAAGTGATAAAATTTTACTTCAAAAAATGGGAGAAACTCTTTCCGGTTGGGACCAATCATGTACAACAAATACTGAATGTAAATTAGGATATCCTACTTGTTTGAACAACAAATGTACTGCAACTCCATTAAGCGTACTTTCACCAATATTCGCAGCACTTACAGATTGGCTTGGTATTAAATTTCAATAATAAGGTTTAGAATGAAAAGAAAAAGGAAGAAAGTTACAAAAAAAGTACATTATAAATCTAAGGTGCAGTCTCCGACCAGCAGGAGAGAAGCAGACAAATCCTTCCTAATTGCTATTATCTCCATTGTTGCAGTTGTTGCTTTATTCCTATTATTGCTATTCTCAGGCCAATTCGTTGGAAAAGCATTTTTTACCGGGCAGGAAAACAATGTTGGAGTCGCTGACCCTGGAACCATTATAGAAAATCAGCCTTTTTCATTAACCGTTCAAGTTAATGTTCCCACTAAGGATAAAACTAATTCTGTTGGATTTACTTTGCAATTACCTGACGGAATAACTTGTGATAAGGTTAGTGGTATTCAAAACTTGTTTGGTGGGCTTGAAACTGATAATAAATGTCAAAATAACAACATTTATTTTGGAACTGGACTGGTGAGCAAATCTGGGATAATCGATATAGCTAAAATTAGTTTTCAAGGATTGTCTAAAAAGTCGTATGCATTCACTTTTACGAAATTTGAAGCGTTTCACGGGAGTGGGTCTACTCAACCACCTGGAACACCAATTACTCTAACCGTCCTTAACCCAACTATTACCGTCCAAGAACAACCTAAGAATGCAGTGTGTGGAAATAAATTAGTTGAATCTGGAGAAGTATGCGATGATGGTTCACAAATAAATGGTAAAGCCTGTACTGCGACATATGGACAAACATGCAAATATTGTTCTAGCGATTGTAAACAACTTAAAGAAGTAAATGGGGGAAAATGCGGCGATGGTATACCTAACCCTAACAGTCCAGAACAATGTGATGACGGTAACGAGAACAACGGCGATGGATGCTCTTCCTCCTGTCAAGCAGAATTAACTGCTCTCTGCGGCGATGATATTTGTAATGTACAATCTGAATCTACTTCCTCCTGTCCGCAGGATTGCGGGTTGGTCTGTCCAACGAATGGTTTAGTCTCTTGGTGGAAAGGAGAAGATAATCCGGAAGATAGTTATAAATTAAATTATGACGGAAAAACAGAAGGCGACGACTTTGGATATATTCACGGAAGAGTCAATAAGGCTTTCCTGTTTGACGGAATGGATGATTTAGTTGATTTAGGTTCGAAAAAAGGAACTATTTTTTCTGATCCAAACTCCAGCCTATCGGTAAGTTTCTGGATGAGAACTCTGGCTACCAAAGGTCCGCAAGGTTCCTTATATATATTAGATACCGGCGCAGGAACGGACGGAAGAAGAGGATTTTATTGTAATACTGTTCAAGGAACATTAAATTGCGCCTTACGGCAAGCTACTACTGTTTACAAGGTCAGCGCTTCAAATGTTATTCCTCTCAACTCCTGGAAATTTGTTACTCTTACTTTTGATGATGCTGGTAACGCATTAAAATTATATGTAGAAGGCGCTCTCATCAAAAGCGGCACTGAAGAAAAAATTTCTGGATCTACTTTTGAATCTCCGGCAGCAGTAATCGGAGCGACCAACACGAAAAAACTTCCTTTCAATGGTTCACTGGACGAAATAGCAGTTTGGAATCGCGCTTTATCGGCAGCAGAAGTAAAAAATCTTTATGATGCCGGTTCTACGGGCATGTGTTCCATCTCTTCATTTATCTGCGGCAATGGCATTGAAGAACCGGGAGAAGAATGTGATGACGGAAATCTCGTTGATGGTGATGACTGTTCATCAACTTGTCAAAAAGAATCAGCTATCTGCGGCGATAATGTCTGTGAAATTAAATTAGAATCTACTACTTCCTGTCCGCAGGATTGCGGATTAGTTTGTCCAACTAATGATTTAGTTTCTTGGTGGAAAGGAGAAGGAACTCCAGATGATAGTTTTAGCGGCCACGATGGAACTTTAGGAGGAAATGCAAATTATATCTTTGGAAAAGTAGGCCATGCTTTTTACTTTGACGGCGATGGTGATTATTTGAGTTTAGGACAAAAACCCGGAACTATCTTTTCTGATCCAACTGGTTCCAGTCTTTCCGTAAGTTTCTGGATGAGAACGAATACTACCAAAAGTCCTCAAGGCGCTCTGTACATTTTAGATTCCGGCGCAGGAACTGCAGCAAGAAGAGGATTTTACTGCAGCACCAATCAGGGAAAACTTGATTGTGTCATAAAACATGCAGATACTATCTATCAAGTCGGCGCAAATAATGCTATACCTCTGAATGCCTGGAAATTAGTTACTTTTACCTTTGATAATACTAAAAGTGAATTAAAACTTTACTTAGACGGAGCTTATTCAGCTGTCGGCACAAAAGCAAGTTTATCTTCCACTTCTTCTCCTGTCCCGAACTCAGTTATCGGCGCAACTAATCTGCAAACTTTATCTTTTAATGGTACCCTGGATGAAGTAATCGTCTGGGACAGAGTTTTAACCGCAGCAGAAATAAAAGCTATCTTTGATACTAATACTTTAGGCATGTGCGCGGTCCCTGAAGCGATCTGCGGCAATAGTTTTATTGAAACTGGCGAAGAATGCGACGACGGAAATCAAATCAGTACGGATTCTTGTAATCAATGTAAAACTGCTATCTGCGGTGATGGAATTGTTAAAGCTGTCTCTGAACAATGTGACGGAAGTAATCTTGCCGGAGCATCTTGTCTGACTCTCGGATTTGTAAATGGAAGTTTATCTTGCACTGCAAGCTGTAAGTTCAATAACGCTGCTTGTATAGTTGCGCCACCTCCACCACCTCTGCCAATAAATGTAACTTTTACAGTTAACGGAACTAAAATCTCTCTTGGAGAAATTACTCCAGCAAATAATACTTTTTCCACCCTAATAACTGCTACGGAAAGTTTCTCTAAAGATATCGTGGTTTACACTATCCTCTATAATGCTGGCGGTAAAGTGTTAGAATTAGAAACTGATGAAATAGAAGGCGGAATGAATAAAGACGAAGCATTTGTGATTACTGCAAATCATGTCTCTTCAGAAGTAAAGAAAAAGTCGGTTATCGCCTTTGACGTTGAATCAAGTCCTACTGTATTTGGAAAATTGGAGAAAACCTATAACTGATGGCAAATAAAAAAATAGTGTATCTTGTACTGTTGTTGTTATCTTTATCGTTCGCTGCAGCAGTAACCGTTTCTACCGATAAAACTGAATATGCCAGTGAAGGAATTGTCACAGTTAATATTAGCGGTTGTACTGGAACTTCCATTACTAAATTCACAAATCCCGATGATGATTTGGTCGACATCAAGAGCGGTAAGGGAGATGAGGGCACTACTTATCACACTTCATCAGATTCTGCTTCTGGAAAATATACTATTTCCACCAGCTGCACTAATGGTCTTTCTGAAGTAAATTTTTGTGTTAATGCTCCTGGTTGTCTAGTTGAAGAAGAAGAATGTATTTCTGATT
Source organism: uncultured Methanosarcinales archaeon (assembly GCA_964360115.1). GTDB lineage: Archaea > Nanobdellota > Nanobdellia > Woesearchaeales > GW2011-AR9 > JACPIL01. The sequence goes on from CAYHVV010000030.1 coordinate 6,583, forward strand.
GGAATTGCGAAGAATGGTCAAGCTGCGGTACAGATCAATTAGAAAGGCGTACCTGTATTGATACAAACAATTGTGAATCCGATAAAGAGGAAACTCAATCTTGTACATCCGTATGTCAAGAATCATGGACTTGTTTAAGCTGGTCAACCTGTCAAAATGGAATTCAAACCAGAACCTGTTACGATCAAAATAATTGCGGGACAATGTTAAATAAGCCGGATGGACAGCAAGCATGTCAAGATTTGACTTTTCAGCAACCTGCGCCCACTAAACCGGTCGCAGAAGAATCTTTCTTTGCAAAAAATAAAGGATTAATTATTGCAGTTGTGCTCGCCGTAGTGTTGTTGGTTCTGGGTTTGCTTTACTTCTGGAAATGGAAAGGAAAAGAAGCCAGTTTTGAAGAAGTAAGAGAATGGATGAGCACAGAACGGGAAAATGGTATATCTGATGAAGATATCCGCATTGCTCTTCAGAAGCGCGGTTGGGAAGAGAAAGATATCAAAGCTGCGTTTAAGAAATTGAAGTGAGCGTTAATTATTTTTCTTAAGGTCAAGTTCTTTTCTGACTTGGTCATAATACTTATGGTCGCCTAAATGAAATTCAATATAGATTGAATTTTTCACTTTGACAAAAAGAATTCTGTATTCAGTATTTTCAATACTAAATGGATAGCGAAAGGTAAGCAGTTCACTAACTTTCCATTCTTTATATGATTTTTTTGAACCAACTAATATGGGTTGAATCTTTTTCTCAATCACTTCTTGCAGCCATCGATAAATTTTTTCTGCCTTTGTTTCTGTAAGAAGAGTGACCGTATGATCAAAGTTCTTTCCAAGGAATTCTATTTTATAGTTTTGGGAAACTATTTGTTCAATTTTCTTTTTGAATTCTGCCGGATTAACCATGAAGAGCCACTTTTGTAACGTCGTGAGTTAAATCATATAAAAAGCTTTGGGCTTCATATCCGCGTAATTCCTTGTAGTATCCTGCCTGGGTATAGAAAAATCGTTTTGCATAGGAAGGCTTGATATTTTTCTTTATTATTGCAGGAACCTCACTTTTGACATATTGTAATATCTCTTTATAGTCTTTGAAAGAATTAATCTTTTGGTTGAGTTGAAAAGTATCTAATATGTTTCCGGTTTTGAAATATTCAGTATAAAGGATAAGGAATCTGACATTCTTATGAAATTTGTCTTTTTCATTGAGCAATGTGGGCAAAGATTCGTTAATAATATGCCAATAATCAGAGAGAGTTACTTTTAATGGTTTTTGAGGAAGAATGTTCTTGGCAATACTACTTTTAGAGACAGAATGATAGAACAGAGAATATAACTCGTTAAAATCAAGGATAGTTATTTTTACTTTCTTGTTTTTCACTTTTAGTTTCTTTTTCATTCTGGAAATTACAAAAACATCAATATCCTTGTATTTTTCTTTGTAGAGGAATGAACCGGTAATAAAGCAATATTTGGCAGGAATTTGATCTAAAATCTCCCCTGCTTGTTCAATTCGTTCTATTTTTTCATGATGAGGGTTGTAAATAATCATATGTTACTTAAAATAGATAATATTTATAAATTTTGCTTAAAATTATTAAGAAATATAAAATAAGTAATATTCTGCCGTAACCGCGGTTGGGAAGAGAAAGATATCAAAGCTGCGTTTAAGAAATTGAAATAATCTTCAACAGTTTTGTTCGGAGATTCTCTAATCTTTTCAAAACTTCTTTTGCTTCAATGACCGAAACCTCTTTTCCATAATAATTAATATCATTTCGTATAATCCGTAATTCATCAAACTCTTCAGCTAATTCTGGGTCTCCCATGATTTCTTTTAAAAATCCCGTGTAACAGGTGTGATTATAAATTTTAAATCCCTTGCGTAAGGTGATTGCTTCTAGTAACTCTCGAACTGAATCGTAATGTAATGATATTTTAGAACTTACTGTTTCTTCTTTGAGTTCTAAAAGTTGTGAAGAAAAAGCTTTGTTTGCACTTGTTTTCTCAAGTGAAGCAGCCATTTCTGTATCTGGTTTTATTGATTTTGCTTCTCGTTGTCGTAAACAGATATTCCAATTCATGGCCATTTCACTCTGCCGAAAAGAAGCATTCCATTTAAAATATTATTGCGTAAATGTTCGTTTTTAACTTCACTAAGAGATTTGAACCAGTATACAGAGATTTTTCTTCCCAAGGTTTTTTCAAAAGGTTTTAGATCTATTGTTTTCTGTTCAGGAGCAAAAATAGCAAGATCAACATCGGAATCAGATTTTGCTTCGGCTTTGGCTAAAGATCCAAACAAAACGCCATTTGCTCCGGTAAATTTTGTTTGAAATTCTCTTATTAATTTTTGTAATTTCTTTTTCCAGTATAGTTTGCAAAGATCGACTACTTCTTCATTATCTGACTGTAAAGTAAAAAGCAGGTGTTTTCGTTCCTCTCTTTGCTGAAGATAACCTTCTTTGGCCAATTCTTTCAATAGCTTGGAAGCAGTAGGGGGACTAACCCGCACCAATTTAGCATATTCTCTGACCGAGATAGACCTATAACTATCTTCGAAGAAAGGCCCAAGTTGGTAAAGTATTTCTAACATATGTTAAATATATTTAACAGTTGTTAATAAATCTTTTGGTGGGAAAATGAACCCTATTACAAAAAAGCAACGCGCCCTATCTAAGCAATATTACTGAAACTTGTTGATGAGAAGCAGATCTAGGCATAGGGGTTACAACAGCTTCTTCATTTCAAACATAAATTGCTTTGCTCTCTTTAGTGAAGTGTTTGCTTTCTGCTCTTGTACAGATTCGGTCATTTCATACTGGAATCTTGACCTTTTATCCATTTCCAATCCATAGAGCTCGATAATCTCATCAGATTTGATTGACGCAATTTCTGAAGCATCCTCCTTTGCATTTTCATATTCTTCCAGCAAACCTTTCTTTATTTTGTTCATAACTAGGACAATTAAAGCATCATTAGTTATTTTATGAACCACTTTATTTCCTGTTTTGTAACCAAGTTCAAGGAGAACAGCATTTGCAATGTAAAACATGGAATAATAAGATATGACTACAACCCAGAGGTGAGGTTTTAGATTGCTGCCCCTGCATTCTTCTGCAAGCTTTAAAGACAAATCTGCATTTTTGAGGTACATTACTTTTGCAGTCTCATTCTTTTCTTTTTTGATCATTCCTTCCTGCAAATAATTTGCAAAGTTTTGCTGGGCTTCTTTTTTTCTTTTTTCATCAATCATTTTATCAACTCATAATATGTTTCTATCCCATACAAAATTATGTTATTTTTTATAGCTTCTTGTCCGACATTAGATTTTTTGGCGCTGGTCATTTCTAAAAACTGTGTTTCAGAAAAGACTAAATAATGTATCGGCAATGGCAACAATCTTGTTATCTCATGAACTTTTTTTTCAAACGGTTCTTCTTTTTCATCTGGAACAATGAACATCAAGTCGATATCAGAATTCTTAGTTTGTGTTTTCTTCGCATAAGAACCAAAGATAAGAAGCACATAACACTTCGATTTTAGTGCATTTTTGAACTCATTAAGCATTACTGCTAGATTTTTGTCTTTTAAGAGTTCTTTCCTTCTGCTGTGTTCAGCTTCAAAAATAAGGGGATGTACTTGAGAGATTAGCTTAACCCGGCTAGACTGTCCAAAAGTTTCTAGTTTGATCAGTAACTCTTTTTCCAGTCTCTTTACGGCAGAATAGACATTTTTATAATCCATCCTCAACAATTTCGAAAGTCCAAGAATATTCAGCTCTTCGTTTCTCGTTTCAATAAGCTGCCTAACAACCATAACGTCTTTGTTTCTCATGTTAATACTGCCATGGAATTATGGTTTTATAACCATATATTTAAATCTTTCTTTTTTTAAGACAAAAATAGCGAAATCCCAAATAGCATTTACTCGCATTCATCCCCGCCATTTATGGTGAGGGATAGTCGCTTTTCAGGATTTTCTTTAAATTTCTTATCTCTGATAAGTTAATATTTGTAAATTGATAATCATTGTGTGCTCTTTTTCCGTGCGTAATCCGGCTGTGGGACAGTAAAGTTTCATTCTAGCTTTTGAGAATTATTACATAAGCTCTTCGTCCTAAAAATCTTCTTGGTACGTCTGCTTTAGCTGATGTACCAATTGGTGTAACAATTCTTTCCAAGAACCCTTCTACTTTCTCGTCCGTTAAAGTCAATCTTTCATTCTTCAATTCAATTTTTCGTGCCATTCTTTGAGCTATCTATAGATAACTATATAAACTTATCGGTATTTCTTCTATTCATGAGTAAAAGAAGCAAAGAAGTACGGCAAGTCGTTGCACGACTTGATGAGATTATTGAAGAATATAAGAAAGAGCATCCTTCTTCTAAACGAGATTGGAGAACGTACGAGCAACAATTTGCACGACGAGCCAAAACTGCTTTTCATGATCTCGAACCATTGGTTGAAGAGGCCGTTTCCTCAATTAAAATAGAATCAGGAGAAAATAGAGGAAACGAACCAAAGCTGACATTAAAACAGAAAGTTTTAGTGCTTCTGTTGAAGCATTTTTGTGGCAAGAGCAACAGAACGATGGAATGGATGGTCGTACTATTTTCAATGCTCACGAACATTGATGTAAGCTATAAGACAATAGAAAGACTTTATTCTGATGACGCAGTACGCCTCGCTATTTTTAATTTGCATTCTTTGTTGTTAAAGAAGAAGGGCATCAATGAAGCAAATTGTGGTGGGGATGGAACAGGTCATGCCCTGCTCGTTACTCAACATTATGCAACAAGTGCACAGAAACTCAAAGATAAAGCAAAAGAGACATCTGGGACAGTAAAATTTGTGTACTCTTTTGCTCTTATTGATATTAAAGAACGGATGTATGTGGGTTATGGTACAAGCTTCAAGAGCGAGAAAGAAGCATTTCAAAAAGCGTTAGCTGTTGCAAAAGAACTAGGAATTAGCATTAAATCATTAAGGCTTGACAAGTATTACAGTGGAGAAGCCTATGTGGAATATTGCCAAGAGATTCTTGGCAATGTAAAAATGTATATTCTACCCAAGAAAAATATTGCCACTTTAGGTGTGGGAGAATGGTGTAAGATGATTTATGCTTTTGTACAAGACACAAAAGCATTCTTGAGGGAATATTTTCAGAGAAATCAATCTGAAAGTGGTTTCTCGGAAGATAAGAAAAGAACAGGATGGAGATTTGCTCAGAAAAGAGAGGAACGGATTGACATGGCATATGGGTTAACTACCCCGTGGCATAATCTATTTTGGGTGGGAGCATAGGTTTACTGTCCCACAGCCTGCGTAATCCGTAATTGTTTAGCTGCTGAGGACTTGCCTCAGCATGGCAAACACATTCAATC
>CAYHVV010000031.1:0-11747 GCA_964360115.1 uncultured Methanosarcinales archaeon
AGGTCGTGAAAAGTACTAAAAAATCAAGAATCACTCAGAAATTGGACTGTGCCTATTGATCGGTAGTAGGATAAATAACTAAAGCATTAGGTTTTGGTGTGTCATTAAACGCTGCCACTTCATCTAACTTAACATTTAAAGCATATAATTGAACCATTTGATTACCCCTAAAAATAAAATTACCATTATGGTCCAGCGCAGCAATAAATTCACTGGCGTATTCAACAGTCCCGCCGGCCTGCTGATAAGCAATGACTTCCTGCCCCTTGAAAAAATTCTTACCGGAAGGATTTTTCAGGTTGGCTAATTCTTCAATATATCCTATATCGACATTCTTATAGAGCAAAGTAAGCTTTTCGCTACAGCTAAACAAGGGTTTACCTTCTGAATCCATTAAAGACGATAGCCTTAACAAATAATCATCAGAAGGAGCGATAGCGGCAATACTGCAAATTTCTCCGATATCAACTTCAACAAGATTATTAAAAAAATGGCCCTCGTTTTGATGAGGGGTGATAGTAATCATCGGCTGAATGATTGAAGGATTATTTCTTTGTTTTAAACTTAAACCTCCGGCTACCAGCGTAGTTAACAACACCCCTGTCCCAATAATTTGGATGTTTTTGTTGTCCATAATATCATCACGGTATTCTTTTCAAAGATTTGACTAAATAATTATCTTCTTTATCTTTTTCAACCATTTCTTTCTTCTTTTCTTTAACTTCTTCCTTCTTCACTTTAACTTCTTCTTTATTTTTAGGAGTAGTAAATTCGCCCAGTTTGGCTATTTCTTCAGAAAACTGGTGTGTAACTATATCTAAATCATCTTCGCCCATCTCTTTCGGCGGCCATTGTAAGTTAAGTCCGTCTCCTTCCCGACGCGGAACTATTTCAATGGCAAAATGGGGTACTTTCTGCCCGGCGCCTAAACCATTTTGAATGAGGATATTTGTTCCTTCCGCCTGGAATACTTCAAATACCGCTCTGCTGGTTTTGTCTGCTACCACCATGCATTTTGTAAGGATATCATTTGGAACTTGTTCCATGATGGTAAAATGTGTCCGTGGAAAAACAGTTATCTGTCCAGGCACATGAACTAAATCTTTCACCACTACCACGATAACTTCATCTTCATATAATAACTGAGCCTTGCTTTTTCCCGCCAAGATGTCGCAATATTCACATTCCATGGTTCTCACTTGAAGAGATTAGCAATGTCATCAAGGCTAACCTCATTTTTTGGTGAATTTGGGGAATGAGAGATATTTTTAGAATTTTTAAGAGTTTTAGGATTGTTAGAATTTTTTGAAACTGCATTTTGTTTAGGCGCTACTGAAGAAATAATTTGTTGTGGTTCTTTATTCTTCGTTCCTTTTTTCTGTTCTTTGTCTGGATTCACTAAAGGTATTTTTTTTCCGCTCACGCAAGTGCAGGGCTTTCTGCCTGATTTTTCTGCTTCTTCAAGAGAAAGAGTAACTTTATTTTCAGGAGGTATATTTTGGGCGAAGGCACATGTTTCCCGATGATATCTTTTTGCAGCTGCACTGGTGATGAACATTTCCTTTTCTTTTTCTAATCTTGGAACTGTTTTTGTTTCAGTTACTTTTTTCTCTTCTTCTGCTTCGTTTTTCTTTGGCTCTTTTTTTCCGCCCAACAAGGCCAATAATTTTTTTTCAACGGCTATTTTTACTTTCAGCGTCATTTCTGCCCCCACTAAACGTTCTTCAGCCTGCAGCACCCCGTCCCTGCTTTTCCGCGGAATCAAATGCAGTAAAAAATGCTGTGCTCTTTGTCCGGCCGCTGCGCCATTGGCAATAAAAAGAGTAGTTCCGTCTGCGCGCAATACTTTCAGCAACACCTGTGAAAGATTTTTAGAAACGATAGTCAGATGTCCGAGAACTTTCTCCGGCATCTGCGGCATAATCGCATAATGCTCTTTTGGCAGCAACAGTAAATGTCCTTTTGCAGCAGGATTGATATCTAAAATAGCCATGCAGACAGCATCTTCATAGACTTTCTTAGAAGGAATTTTCCCCGTAACAATCTGACAAAAGATACACTGCTGCCGCTGTAATTCCTGCAGCTCCTCGGGGCTCATATTTTTGATCTTCTCTTCCCACTGCTTACGCTGCTCTTCCGTTGGTTGCGGCATTATATTAATGAGGCCTATTTTGTTTATAAAGATTCTGGAAAGAAAGGCGATGTTGAAAAATGGAGGTTAGCATCATTAAGTCAAAGCTCCTACACTTAGACTTCGAGCTGACAAGAGGGTTGTCTGTTGCTGATAAGCAACTTACGAACGAAGTGACTTGACTTACGGAGTAAGAAATATGAGGAATATCCTATTTCTGCTCAGAAAACAAACGTATTGGCCGTGTTAAGTGATCCGAGCGACTGAAAGGAGTGAAAGCGCAGCGGGGTGCGAACGATAGTGAACAAGTTTCGTAGGGCGCACAACTATCTTTGGCAAATGAAACTGATTGAAGATGGTTTTTTCAAAAAATTATCCCAATATTCTCTGCCAAATTTGTTTATTCCATCCTCGGAAACAAATGGTTCAATCCACTGAATATTTTTGAATCCTGCTTCTTGAAGTAATTCAACATATGTTTTCTTTGACCAATAATAGAAATTAAACTCAAAACATTTGTTGTCTTTTTTAATTTCGCATTTTAAAATATCCCCATCTTCAAAAATATTCTTATTATCCAAAGAAGTAACTCTTCTTTCATAATCAAATTCTTCCATTGGTTGAATATTGGGATGAGGCACTATTGCACAAAACTTTCCGTTATCTTTTAGATGATTAAAAATCGATTTTATCATATTGAGCAAATCCTCTTTTGATTGAGCATAATCAAGAAGATAAACGGAAGAGATTACATCAAATTTTTCTTCAATATCTAAATAACGAACGTCTTTTAGTAGGTATTTTATTCCAAGAGGATTTGCGTTTTCTTTCTCGATGGCTTTCTTAATCATCGGTTCAGAATAATCAATACCTATAACTTCTGTAGGAAAATTTTGTGCCAAAATCCTAGTGAAAAAACCATCTCCACAACCAAAATCAGCAACACTATTATTTTTTATATCTCCAACCAGTCTTAAAAACATTGGCAATCTAATAAATTCTTTGGTTTGATTTGCAGTCAATGAAAATTCGTTGCTGATTTTATCGAAGGTTTTATTTACCATATTTTATTACAACAAGAACACCTATTTATAATTTGTGCGCCAGAGGTAATTTCACTTAACACCTATTTGACGCAGTTTTAATTGCGTTTAATCGATGTTTGTTTTCTTGAGAACGTCAGCCATCTAGTAAGAAAATCAAGAGCTTTGAAGATGCTAACCAGAACAAAGTGAAATTTTCTACACAGCTTGAAAGAAAAGTATAAAAACAAAGGTAACTTTGAATAAATATGCCTCTGTTGCAAGTACCGGAAACCAGTCTTCGGGTGATGTCCTTAAACATGCAGTTTGGCGCTGGACCGGAGTCTAAAGAAGGAAAATTCTTATTGCACGTTCCACCTAGGGAACAGAAATATCACTTAAATAATATCGTTAATCTTATAGATGAAATTAACCCAGATATAATCTGTTTACAGGAAGTAGAATTTGGCTCCTCCAGAACGGATTATGTTGATCAATCCAGATATATAGTCCAAAATTTAGCGCAGAAACGCCAGCAGGAACCCTATTATGTAGAAACCGGCACTTGCCTGGAATTTGATGAAAAAAGATTAGAGCTGTTTTGGAGAGCAGCACGATATTTGTATCAAGAAGAAAGATCACAATGGATCTTTAAAAAATTAGGCATAGATAAACAAGATCTTCCCACAGAAAAAGTCAAGCTCCATTTTGGAAATGCTATCTTATCTAGATTCCCCCTGAAAGAGAAATACCATGATTTTTTTATCCCCCCCTATTGGTGGCCTTTGATGGATGTCAATATCATCCGTCGAAAAGATGAACGGAAGAGTTTGCTGATCTGCCGGATTAATTACCATCCTGAAATAGCAGAAAAAGTTCCATTGTTTGTGTATAATACTCATCTGGAAAATAATAAAGAAGAAAATAGAAAATTACAATCTAAATTTCTGTATCAAAAACTCAGCAAAAGAAACGAAGCCCATAAAATTTTAGCCATGGACGGCAATTCCGAGCCGTTGGGAACTGATTATGAATTGGAATCTGGATTAAAAGACGAATCTTTGGAAAGACTTTTACGCCATCCGCAGATGAAACATTTTTCAGGAATATCACCTTCTCCAGATAAAGACAGGAATCCGCTGATTTACGCAACTTATCCTTCAAACAATCCTTCTCAGATTCTGGATACCGTACTCACTTCAGAACATTTACAAATGACCAACTACTTTGTCCATCCCAAGAGGGTATCGGATCATTTAGCAGTTGTAACCGACATTAAGATTAAAGCAGACTTAGTGCAAGAAAATGTTCTTAAACAATTCGTTAATCCTTTGGTAGAAAATCCTGAACATTAGCAAAACTTACTTTCACGAACTTGGAAAAATCTAAACCGCGCTCTTTCAATTCAAACAAAGCTAATTTAACATGCGTGCTTCCTTTAGGCAATCTAAATCCTGCTTGTGAACTCAAGTAATCCAGTTGCTGCAATGCTGCTGCTCGGGCTAACACTGATGCGGCTGCTACTTCCACATACTTAGATTCTGCTTTTTCTATCTGAACATCTCCTACGATGCATCCGGGATATTTATCTACGATATGTTTTCCAGGAAATAAATAATCAGCGCATTCTTTATGCAGCTTATTTAATAATTTTGTAACTTCGCCACTTTTATTGTATTCATCAGGCAGAATACTTTTAATTTCACAGGGAACTAAATGTTTAATTTTTTCTGCCATCTGCAATATTTCTTTATCTGCCAACACTTTGCTATCTACTGCACCCAATTCAACTAATTTCTTACGCAGTTCATCATTTGCTTTTACTCCGGCAACTACTAGGCCTCCGAAAGTATCTCCTTTCAAAGATTCATCAGTGCCGATAATCCACCCTTGCTCCTTGCGGAAGTTTTCTGCAGAAATTTTTTCTCCGATACCTGCTTTCTCTAACTCTTTTGCTATCTTTTCCACTGCTTCTTTTTTCCCTTGCAATAATAATTTTCCGGAAGAATATAAAACCAAAGAAACATCCCCTTTCTTAAGACATAGCTCTTCATGAACAGTTCTAGGCTCAGATTTAGAAAACCCGGGAAGCTTCAATAACCGTTCTTTATTTACTCTCTCAAAAACCACCATAATCATAGATAAATGTTTTATTCTTAATAAAGATTGCTTAGAACAAATATGATTAAAAATACATCTAGTCATCCCAATATCCTTTTAAATACTAAGGTAATCGTGAAAATATGTCTCATTTTTTGAAAGAATTCATTTTTCATCCTCTGCAGACAAACTCTGTTTGTCCTTCCTCTACTTACTTAGCAGAAGCCATGACGTCTACAGAAACCCTGTCTCCCTCAAAATGTGTAGTAGAACTCGGACCTGGAACGGGCGCAATTACAAAAAAGATTATGAGTGTAATTCCAGAAAAATGTATCTTTTTTGCGTTAGAGATTAACCCCGTTTTTGTGGAAATAATGAAAGAGAAATTTCCCTCTGCTGCCGTTTACTCAGACTCGGCCGTAAACATCAAAGAATACCTCAAAAAACATAAAGTGGAATGCTGTGACACAGTTATTTCTTCTCTTCCGTGGACTTCTTTCGACGAACTGTTGCAGAAACAACTACTCGGAGCTATCCATCAATCTTTATCTCAAGATGGAAAGATTATCGCCTATTCTTATCTTAATGGTTTTTTTCTTCCATCTAGCAGAAGATTCAGGAAACTACTTAATCAGCATTTTCCAAACGTAAAGAAAAAGATAGTCTGGAAAAATATTCCTCCGGCCGTAGTGTATGAATGCCGGAAGTGAAAAGACAATATCTAAAATTCTCCCAGTTTCTTCTGTTTAGCAGCAACTTCTACATTCTTATATGGCTGCCAGCTTCTCCTAAATAAATGAGAATGGGTCTTGTAATATTTCTTCAGGAATTCCTGTGTCTTGGGATCGCTCATGTACCCAGAACCAAAATCAATTCCTATTTCTGATTTAATATGTTCTATCTGTCGATCGCGAATCACTTTAGCTACTATTGAAGCTGCTGAGGCAACAACATAATTCACGTCTGCTTTATGTTCGATAATCAACTGCGCTTTTTCTCTAACTGCCTTGCTTAATTTGGAAGAAAAATAATTTTTGTAAGCAGAAATATTCGGGCTGGGACAATCGACAATAATCATGTCTGGATCAAGTTCTGAAATCATTCTGGCAGAAGTATCTGCTTCCAGCCAGTTAAGGTTAGAATTGCCGCCATCTACCGACAAGTCGATGGCATCTGGTTCAATCATTTCTATGCGAAAATCTTCTACTACCTCATGGATGCGGTCAAATAATTCTTCTCGCACTTCCGCGCTTAATTTCTTGCTGTCCTTGACACCCATCCATTCTAACTTCTTGAGATTTTCCTCTTTTACAGCTAAAGCTGCCATGACTAATGGGCCTAAGACTGGACCCCTACCGGCTTCATCAAGCCCGACAATAATTTTTGCATTAGTTGGCATAGTAGAATGGTAAAAAAGAAGTTATAATAAAAAGATTAGCATAAAATTACCGAGAAAGTGTTTACAACCAAAATGGCACTTGACTCTCATCGTCTGTCAAAACAGTCATTATATCTATTCCAGCAATCTTCGATTAAAGGAGCTAATTTTGCTCTCTCATCTTCGCACTTATTATATTCTGTGAGGACTTCAAGAAAACAGTGGTTTTTAAGTACCTCATCTTCAATGTCAAAACATTTCCAATAACCCTTATATATCTCTTGACACCTATCGTAAATTTCTCTATTTTTGTCTTCTAAGCCATGGCATTCATTTCTAATTTCATCACAATCTTCACTGGTTTCACTGGGTTTATCACATCCTGCTACTACCAATGACAATGCGCCTGCCAAAACAATTTCCCTCAATCCTTTTGCATTCATTTTAATTTCCACCAGAATATTCTCTATCACAATCCAAAAGCATCTGTGAACTCGCGCATCCTTCTGAATTCAGCCAAAAATGACAATCCTTTGTCAGTAATCCGGACTAATTTCAAAGGACGTTTTTTCTTCTTGACTGGCTCTTCTTCGAGGATAACTAATTCCTTCTGAAGCAATTCTTCAAGATATCCGTTAAGTAATTTGTGAGATAGGTTAGATTTATACATGAGATGGGTTGGCTTAATCTTCCCGCCCTTGTTCTGAATAGCTAAAAGAATGTCAAAGACCAGTTCCAATCGTGATCGTCTAACTGCCATTTTCTGTTTACCTTCGCACCACTGCTCGATAAGTCTGCAACAGTATCAAAAATCCAATCAGTATCAATACTTCTCCCACCACATAGGAACCATTTTGCAGAAACACGAAAACGGAAAATATGTTCCCTGCCAAAATAAACAAAAATGCGGTCATTACTTTGAACACACTTTTTTTCTCGGTAGTTAAATAATTTTTATAATAATTCAACACAATCAGGCTTAGCAGCACTGAACAGGTCAAATAAAATACCTCATACTTGAAATTACTGATAACCGAAATTAACAGCAGTAGATATACAAACAATCCAATCTGGCTTAATTCATAAAATTTGGTAAGTCTTGCTCGGGATTTTTGTGAAACAAAAAATATTACTAACCAAGCTCCAAGCATGGAAGCCATCTGGAAAAAGAATCCTGCTCGGTAAAAGAGAGCTGAATATTTTAATCTTGGACCTGCAGCTGAGCCAATCACTTGAGCTACTGTTTCTCTTACTGGGAAATAATATAATACTCCGCTGGTAAAAATCTTAAAAGCTAAACTTACTGAGACCAGTAAAAAAGCTAAAGAGAAATAGGCGAACCTATTTTCCTTATTGAATTTATACACGCGCCAGCTGTAGGCAGCAATAAGCATTGCTACAACTAAGCCGATGCTATCAAATAATAAATCAAATCCATTAAACCATTCCGGTGTAAAAAACAATCTAAACATAAATTTTCAACTCCTCGTTCTAACCCTCAATTCACTACTAACCTGGGGTTCATTTAAAAATCTTACGGATTAACGACATATAATCTGAAAAATGTTTGTCATCAATTAGAGGCGAAATAATTGGAAAAACTAAACGTGAACGGGAACATATGCTTCATCTCCGCCATCTTTATGTTTACATATAGCAAATGTGTTAAATAATCGTATATTTATCCACGCATTTGCTTATTAGTAATTGTGAACAAATGTACGAAAATTATTCACAATTAATATAGAATAGCAGTAAGAATGGCAGTAATGCCTTTTCCTTCACGATCCTTTTTTTCTGTTTCACTAGGTATTGCATAAGCGATATGATACTGCTCTACTGGTGTCCAATCACTTCCTTTCATGGCTAGATCTACAGGAACAATTCTGAGGCATTGATATTTTCCTCGAGCGATATCCAATGATAACTTCGTTAAACTTTCAGGAAGTGTAACATCAGGATAAACACCAACTATACTAAAAGCACGAAATATTCGAACATTTTTATCGTGCTTTTATATGCACAGAAACTTTGTGTTTCTGGCATGCCGAAAACTTTGTTTTCGAGCATATACAAATGCAATTAAATATGTTCGAAAACTAATTGCATTTGGTATATTTCATATCCTTCAGAACATAATCGCTGATTTAGATTTTTGTATTCACTCATTTTTCTAACCTCTGTTCCGCATCATTTTATATTGATCTCTAAGCGGAGCCCATTCTTCAACAATAGCTTGAGATCTTTTTACAATATCTACGAGTTCTTCAGCACTAAGATATGAAGGGTTTAGAAAAGGACATTCATGATTCATATTAGGATTAATCTGCGCAGCGTATCCCATACTTTCAACTTCATCATCTAATCCGAGTCTTTCGGAAACATCCATTAAGAATCTAAAAGCGCAGAGATAATCTGGTTTTGCTTTCAACGACATTTGAAAACTTGCTCGAGCTCTTTCAAAAAACTTTTTCTCATCCAATTTATTATCAGCTAATTCAGCTCGCTTCATGGCGATACGACCCCTCAGCAAGTAATCATGCGCAGGAACATTAAGAATACCATTATTATCTCCGGTTATCTTTTCATCGTCCGGTAATTTATCAAATGCGTAAAGCTCATAACAGTTGCTAATCATTCTTGATAAATTAAAATGAGCTTCTGCAGCAGAATACAAAGGCAATCTTCTTTTTCCATCAGACAGATATGACATAAAGATAAAAATAAATAACTCTCTTATAAACTTTCCTTTAATTTTCTTATAAACTTTACTCTATTCCAGCGGCACACCGCTCCAAAGCGTCCAATCTTCTGACGGAGAATAGCCGCCGAATACAAAATAAGGAGGATGTCCTACACCAAGATATCCTTCACCAAGACTGCCCCAGCCCCGTCCGCGCATGCCTGATCCTGCTCCGTATACTGGACTGCCAAACAATTTCCAAGTTTTCATGACGCTGCTAAATCCTGAAACGTCAGTAGTCCAATCTGCGCCAGGCTCGACAATCAATTCTCCCTTGTAACCATTATCTTTCAATGCTTTAATCATCTTGGTAATAGGCGCATTTCCTTCTCCGGGAGCAAGATGATCATCATGATAACCATAATTATCATCGAGGTGTACGTGGCCGACGACATTCTTTTTGGCCATTTCACCCATCTTCTTAACTATCCATTCATCAAAATCCTTATCATTACTCTCAATAGTTTTGTTAGGATCACCGACCCAGTATTTTCTCCACATATTAACATGCCCAGTATCGATAGTTGCGGTAATGTGCTGCTGCGCTTTTTCATGCGCTTCCTTTTGCGATATCTTATATTTCTCCTGCAAAACTTGTTCCATTTTTTTTCTACTTTCTAAAACCAGTTTTATTAGTTCATCTGGATGCGCACCATAACTTTCCGGGAACAAGTTTTCCATTGCTATAGCAATTGGTTTCTTTAATTTTCCCGCGCGCTGCATTTTTTCCGACTGACGCATGGCGCTAATCCCTGCTTGCGCATACGAGTCATATGCTTCTTCCAAGGCAAAAGTTTCTGCACTTTGAATGTGCTTGATAGTTTCCATCTGTTCTGCCGCTTGAGCAAACTGGCTTGCTGCACTTTCTTGAGCTTGTTTAATTTGGCTTTCAAAAGTCCCCAATTGGCGCCGGATAATTTCAGACGGCATTTTTGCGTCAGAAGGGACTAAACCACCGGCAAGATCATGAACCTGCCGTTGTAATTTCCATCGTTCTTCTTCATTTGTTTCTGTCTCAAGCTTTTCATAAAATTCCAAAGCTTTGCGCAATTTCTTGACGTTTTCTACATTCTCATCAAAATCACGGCTGTAATTGTACGCCCAACCTCGGGCATTGCCAATCTGTGTTTCCAGCGCGGCAACGACGTATGCTTCCTCAGGCCGAATTTTAATTTCTTTCTCTGGATCAACAATATCATCCCGCAAAAATCTTACCCACATCGATTTCTGTTTTATTTTTTCTTTTTCTTCCGGGCTGGCTCTCTTCCATTCCTGCCATTCCTCACGCGCTTCCGTCTCCATTTCTTTAGCCTGATCGCCCATTTCTTTCCAGTTATACTGTTTAATCAGAAATTCTCCTTTCTTCTCATCAAATACTGGAACTCGTTCATACCGATGCACTTGTTTTCCTAAATAATCGACATATATTGGTTCTCCTTTCGGAGCAGTTCTTTTCTTGCCGTCAAAATCTTCATATTCTTCACCAGCTTTAGCTGTTAACCACACTGGCTTTGAAACAGCTTTATTTTTATGCGCTTCAACAATCAGATTACCCAGTCTCCGGTCAACTACACCGAAAGTTTCCTGTTCTTTTTCTTTTTCAAACATCCTGAATTTTCCAGCATCTTCTCCTTCCTGATTCCAATCTGCTCCAGTAACTGGGCGGTGAAATTCCCCCGTATGTACAACTACTGGGCCGCCCTTGGCTACATCACCAGCAAACTCAATAGCTCTTCTGATTTCTTGTAAGGTAAATTCTTTTGCTGATTTAGAAAAATTTCCCCGTTGATCTGCTCCCGCTAAACCTTGAATACCAAAAGAAGCGTGAGTGGTAAAATTAACTTCATTAGCTTTTCCTATCTCTTCTAAGGCAATTCGCTGTGCTTTACCATAATATTCAGGTGTCTGCGATTGCCCTGACCCTTTTCCGCTTCCGGTAAACCCTATTTCTAAAGTCTTCATACCTGCGCGAAGTTTTGCGCCTACGGCTGGAACGTTGGGAACTGGACCAAGAGCTAGACTCATTCCAAAATCCTTGATGCCTATACCAACGTCATTAGTGGAATTGTTAGAAGGACTGGCTTGGCTGTGATCATGAGCATGAGCTTGGTGACCATATTCCCTATCCATGGGCATGTGATATCCGCTTCCAAATTCTACCATTAATAGAGATAAAGAATTAAAGTATATAAACATTATTCTTGACAGTATGTGCATAGCTGGTCTGTCGTCGATGGTTTATAAATACCAGTTTACAATTAGTAAAAATTATCGCCATTTTGTCGACGAGCCAAAAATGAGCTATGCACATACTCTTGACAGGCACAGTCCAATTTCTGAGTGATTCTTGATTTTTTAGTACTTTTCACGACC
>CAYHVV010000032.1:0-11558 GCA_964360115.1 uncultured Methanosarcinales archaeon
GGGCAAAACCCATTTTATTCTTTAAAAGCACTAATTTGAGCTATGCACATACTCTCGTAAATTTATATGAGTATCGCCAGCTTATCACCTATTTGAAGCAAATCCCTTACTCCATTTTTTCTGTACGTATTAAGTCTGTTGAAGAAAGCGCTTGGCGGGCCGTCTGTCGTGGCGAATAGTTGTTGTTTATTAACTATTACCACAGAAAAAAGAACACTCCAAACATTTTTATACCTATAATGTAATACTTTAAAATATGGATAATTTAATTGCTATCTTAAAACAACAACACTGGGCTATACGTTCTTCGTGTGATGCTTTAGATGAATTTTGTAAAAAGGGGATTAATGTTGGTAATAATTTAGAGCAATGGGTGGGAGAAAAGAACAACACCCTATTTCATCTAAAAATCTTTAAAAAGATCTTAGTAGCTCATCTTAACTTAGAAGATGCTGAACTTTATCCAGCTTTTACAAAAGTAAAAGACAAAAAAATTAAAGAAATAGCTGAAAAATATTCTGATGAGATGATACTTATCTCAAAAAGAACTCTCTCTTTTTTTGAGACCTATTCTCACCTAACAGTTGATGATCTCTCGCAAAACGAGTATTTTAAACTAGATTTGAATACTATAATTACAATTATTAAAAAAAGAATTGATATAGAAGAGCAAGAGTTGTATCCGTTGTATAGTAAACTTAAGAAGTGAAATCTTTTCATCCGCAAACCCCCCCCTTAGTAGAGAATAGCTGCTTTTCAGGATTTTCTTTAACTTTGTCTTACGAATGGCAAAGCACAACAGGTATCTTGGCCGGGTCAGCACTTTTGAGGTTGACTTATTACGTATTTTTTCCACTATTTTTAAATACCTAAATCATTTCTTTTTACCATGATTATTGAAAGCCTCTACTTTTTCCTGCCCGGATATTTTGCTAATATGGCTCCAGTATTATTACGCTGGGTTCCTTACGGGGGAAAGCCGATCCATGAGAGGTTATTTGGCAGCCATAAAACTTGGAGAGGGTTATTCGCAGCAGTTCTTGTAGGTGGATTAGTCTTCTGGCTGCAGCAAGTGTTGTATGCGCAAGGATTTCAAGATTGGGCGTTGATTGATTATGCTGATTTTCCTCTGTGGTTTGGGTTTTTGCAAGGAGCTGGGGTAATTCTGGGCGACTTAGTAAAGAGCTACTATAAAAGAAAGCAAGGAATTAAGCCAGGCCAGTCGTGGTGGGGATGGGATCAGTTAGATTTTGTAATCGGCGGGATAGTGGCAGGATTTGTTTTGTACGTTCCGCCAGCTGAAATAGTTTTAGTGTTGATGGTATTAAGTCCGATTCTACATCTGTTAGCAAATAATCTCGGGTATTTGTTGAAGATCAGAGAAACTAGATTCTGACGGTTTATAGACCTAAATTACCATACGCTAAATCCATTAAGATACATTCTAATTTGTAACTACCTTCTTCTTTGCAGAAATCTGCTGGGCTTTTGCCAAGTCCTTTGTTATTAGAATCATAAAACCATTTTACAAGCAGATCTTTATCTTTCGGACAGTAGGCATCTAAAACTTTACTGAGACTAGATCCAGCAATGTTATAAACTTCTTCCAAGGTTTGAGTGAGTTTATCTGAATTCTCTGTCATTTTATATATAAAAGAAAAGGACTATAAAAACATTACTTCAATTAGCAGCCATTTTCCACATAGTATCAAAGAATTTCTTAAATGAATCCGCAGCGTCTTTATTCTTTACCTTGATTACAATAGGCTTTTTTAAAAGCAGAATCAACAATACGGTGTTTTTATAGAGGTTGATTTCTGTGAATGTGTCTTGGAGCAGGAAACGCATTTCGTTGGGCTTCTCACGGAAAATAGCGGTTCTTTTCTCATTTTCTTTAACATCTTCATTAAAGATGATTTTAGTTCCAAATCCTTTCTTTTGTTTTTTCTGGTAATATTGGCTAAAAAAAATATCTGCTTGTTTGCTGCCATAACCTTGACTCGCTCCAAATATGTAATTAAATTCTCCAGGTCCGAGAGCTTTTACTATTCCATCAAAAGCAGTTTTCATCCCCTCCCAACCATAGAGCACTTCAATATCGGTCTCTTCTTCAGTTTGTTGATATTTTGCCAGTAAAGTAGGCAATAGTTGATCAACCAACTGTTTCTCTTTTTTAATTTCTTCTTCTTTATGCTGAAGAAAATCCTTTAATTTTTCAGGATCAGCAGCGCTGAAATGGATTACCCCATTCTTCTTAACAGAGGAGATAATCCCTTTTTCTAAAAGACGGTTGGCGACATCGTAAACCTTTGATGGTGACACTCCCGATTTCTTAGCCAATTCCGTCCTAGTGGATTCTCCTAAGTCTAACAAAGCATCATAAATCTTGATCTCCCCTTCGGTGAGACCAATCTTCTTAAGGTCTGCCAGCTCCATTTATGGGATTTTATTTTTGAATTATTTAAACCTTGCTATGGTTGTCCCCTTTAGGGACACTTAGGTATATATAGTGGTGACGTTATTACTAATTAATAACAAAAATCAATTAACGAAAGGAAAGGAGGAGATAAAAATGAAAACAAAGAAAACAAAAGACGAGCTTATTCGAGAAGCAGTAGATTTTGAATTGAAGCATGTAATCGGCGGAAATCATCTAAATCACGGGTATTATCTTTATATGGAAGCTGCAGGAAAATGGGATGAAGCAGGAGATTCAGAAAAAGCAAGGAAGTATTGTATCAAAGCTGCAGAATATGTTACTAGCGATGATAATTTTATTAAGGCAAGACTTGCTGAAAACATTGAATGGCATACTAGAAGAATAAACGAGTTAAGGGCAGCAAGTAAACCGGAAACAGAAAAAACAATAGACGATTTCATTCAAGAAGCGGTAGATTTTGAATTAGGTAATAAAAGCTGGTTGGAAAAGTGCAGGATTGACCTTTTAAAAGAAGTTGGCTACAAATGGGAGAAAGCAGGAAACGCAGAAAAAGCAAGAGCGTATTTTATCAAAGCTGCAGAACAGGTCTGGAATCCCAATGATGGCGAGGAAGCTTATAGAAGAGGATTACTTTATGAAAGAGCCGGAGAACTTACCAAGGCAGTAGAATCTTTTGAAGCTGCCATAAACAACTGGGACACAGAAATCGAAGGCTACGACTTACATGGCGACTACAGAGACCCAGAAACTGGCAAGAGAGTAGCAAGTTCATTAAGAGTAAAAGTCAATGAACTTCAGGAAATCATCGCTAGACGGAGGTAAACTGAAAATGGAAACCGAAAAATATGAATTAAAATATGGATTAAAGAAAGGAAGTTTTTCAGCTGCTTTAGTTGAGAAAGCGATAGCTGCAATTTATTCGGCTGTCAGCAGACAAAACGAAATTCCTTC
Organism: uncultured Methanosarcinales archaeon; assembly: GCA_964360115.1. Taxonomy (GTDB): domain Archaea; phylum Nanobdellota; class Nanobdellia; order Woesearchaeales; family GW2011-AR9; genus JACPIL01. Next base: position 3,392 of record CAYHVV010000032.1, read on the forward strand.
CCTTCATGGAACTTTGGACTCCTTGAAACAGATTCTTTATGGCAGACCAGAAATGCTATCAGATCTTGCTTCCATTTTGGAAATAAAGAATGATGAAAACGTTTCAACAGCTTACCTTGCTGTTTACGATGCAGTTAAGAGGTTTTATCTTGGCGTTGGTTTCGGTATCGAAGAGGGCTACTCAAAAGGAAGCGGATTTAGTTCAGTAAGGATTATCGCTTCAGATGATTCTAAATCCGATGACCCACCTAGTTTTCCACCTTTAGCTCCAAAGCAGGTTTTAAATCCAAAAATAAATGGACCAGTTAAAGAAAAGTCTCTTGAACAGCTCTGTCATGGGATTATTTGTTGACATATTCCTACCTGATAATCTTTGAACTGAGAGATATCAAGCCAAACTAACAAATTAATTTATATATTTAATTATATTTTATCTCATTCATGCCTAGCAAAAAAGAAGTGGAACGATTGAATAAAGATTTAGTTCTAACTATGGGCTGGGTAGCTGCTGAGTATAAGTATCTAAATGAATTATTGCAGGATTTAGAGGAAATAGGAACTGGAAAAGAGCCCTTAAAGAAGCTGCGTAAAGCATCTAAGATTCTTCGTTATATTTCACGAGCTGAAAGAAGAGCCTGCCGATTCGAAGGAAGAGTTAGAACGAAAATTGAAAAATTAGGAAAAGAAGAATTTGCTTTAACTGATATCATTAAAGCAATAAGAGAAATTGCTAAAGAGTTAGATGTTGAACTGGCTCATTTAGTTAACTATTCTAGTTTTTATGATGGTTTACTGGAAAAAGAATTAAATCGGGCAGCAGCGGAAGAACAATTAGAAGAAAAAATTAAAGAAAAAAATCCTCGGAAAGCTCAGCAGATACATGCTGCTTTCTTACAGCTGGTTGGCCAAATAGAATACCAAGTAAAAGATGCAGAGAAATGGATATCTGCTTTGGATGCTAGCTTAAAGAAAGCGCAGAGAATTTTTGACAGATTACCAGATGAAGATAAAATTAATTTACAAAAAGAAGGAATGGAGATTTTGAATTATTATCATTGGCCTTACTCCAATAACGATAAGACTACAATATTCCTTGCTCAGCATCCTGCTGATTTACGGGAATTAGTTGATATTCCCGGAGCGATGAGTTCTATTCTTTTTCAATCCGGTCTTCCTGCAGTGAAAGATTTGATTAATGAACGCACTTGGCCGATGGTAATGGTTGGATTAGTAAAGATGATTGTTGCTGCTGGTCTAAATGCAGAGGGGTTTTTAAAAAAGGTTTTACCTGCAGTGAAAGATTTGATTAATGAACACACTTGGCCAGGGCTGGTAAAGATGGCTGAGGCAGTGGGGGAGAATGTAGGGGTGTTCTTTAGAGAGAGCCTCTATTCTGAATATATTCATGATCCTGATTTAATCAAAAATGAAAAAAAATGGCTAGAAGTGGTTGAGTTTGTTGAAAAAAACAAAGATAAAATTAGACCTGCCTTGTACTCTGGTCAAAGACTTAATTTTTTTAAAGATGTGAACGGAAAATTAGGGATAGTAAGAGGAAAATTAGAAAAAACTGGTTCTGAAACCATTGTTCTTGGCGGTCCTTTGCAAGGCAAGGCAATCATCAGAATTATTTCTGATCAAGCCTTTCAAGGTTGGAAAAAAGCATTTGAAGCTGAAGATGTCTGGAGAAAATTAGGTTTTGATTATGTCCCCATTGAACCGATTTTAAAAATAGGAGGAAAATTACGCGCTTTCAAAACAAAAGAAGGATTGTGGAGAGTGTCTACTAAAGTTTTAGGTCCTACTTTGAGTAAATTTATGTATTCGGATGAATATCGGGAATATAAAACATATGGACAAGAGTTATTTTTAATGCAAATGAAAATAGAAGAAGGATTAGCTAAACTTAAAGTTAGACATGGACATCTCCATGATAACAATTTCTGCATTGAATTTCACGATGGAAAAATTAGACTGTATGCCATTGATTTTGATCAGGCAGTAAGTTAAGACAAGAAGAGAATAAATTAATTTTTCTTGAATAATACTTTTAGGAATCAATAAAGTAATAAAACCGCCAGCGCCCGGACTTTCACGCTGCGATCTATGTGGCTCCCGTCGTAGGGCTTCTGAAAGAATGCCCTACTTGAGGAACTTGCCTAGATTGCTGGCCTTTTGAACCGGGAATTCCTTACGGAATCAGTTAACTCTTTTATCCAGTTCGAGATTCGTCCATAATGACTGACGCAGTACCGGATTGTGCCACGCTGGCATGAATGGTTAAAAAAGAACTTGATTTAAATAAATGCGCTTATTTTTTATTGACATGCCACTGCAGCGGTCTTGATAAGGAATATAATGAAACTCCTCCTGCAACAAGGTATCCGGCGGTAAGAAGCATTTTTGTAAAAGGAAATAAAGAATTAGTTGCTATTAATAATATTATAATTGTAGCTGTTCTCATGAATAACATCGGTATTTGCATTCTTGAAGCGAGATGAATAGTCAGCGTTAGTAAAAATAATCCTGCTGCGATGTAAGCGTAGAAATCCTGCAGGTAGAATCCTGTTTTGACTATGGCTAAGAAGGTAACTACGCTGTCAGAGATTAGATCAAAATACTTTCCGCCGGTTGTAGGGATGGTAACTCTGGCTATTACTCCGTCCAGTCCATCAAAGATAAGATGAAGCAGAGCGAAGAGAGCAAATAAATAATAATTGTTGAAGAGGTAATAGACTCCAAGAATTCCGGTAATTAACGATAAAGTGGTAATGTGGTTAGCTTTGATTCCCATGTTAGCGACTGCTTTAGCTATCTTTTCCAGCTTTTTGCTGCGGTAATCTCTGAAATTATCTACGAGATTCATTTTAAGGAAAGTATTTTTGTAAATTTTTCTTGATATTTTTTGATTTTGTTTTGATTTAACGTATCAATAAAATGCAACAACTGAGAATTAAATTCTTCAGCAATTATAATCATATCTGAAACTTCTTCTTTAGTGACGCTAAAATCAACATAATATTGTTTGTCTACGCGTTCTTTTTTTGCTGCGGCAATTTTTTCGTTATCGATGTCAAATATTTCTTTTAAGAGCATTATCGCTCCAGTATGGTTTTCGCACTTAATTCCTATTCTAAAGAGAAGCGCTAATAAGCTATAATACATAGAATAATAAGTTAATGCTACAGAATCTTTAAGATTATTAATCTGAAACAATGCTTTCGCAGAGCGAAGTGACTCTTCAGAGCGTTGCAAGTATGCAACTTTTATTTCTTCACTTGGCTCTACTACCTGAATCTTCTTTTCTTTCTTTAATTTAGTCAAAAAACTTGTTCTTTTCATAGTATTGTTCAATCCCTTTAATGATGACATGATTTTTCTCAATTTCTTTTATGAGAAGGCTATTTGGATCATATTTTCCAATCTTCACGCTTACCTTGGTGTTAAGTTGTTCGATTTCCTTTTTAAGTTCTTTGTTTACAGTTTCAATGTAAATATCAATATCGCTATCTTTATGTGCTAATCCTTTGGCGTAAGAGCCGAAGAGTACTGCCAATTTGATTTTCGGATTAGTTTTTATTTTTAGGACTATATTTCTTAATAACGGGTATTCTTTGATTGTCCGTATCAGCTTATAGTGTTCAGCGATAAAGATGCTTTCCTGCGCTTCCAGCGTCTTTTTGAGGAAATAGGCTTTATTCCTTCCTTCTTGTTTGTAATCAACAATGTTGTCCTGTTCCAATTCTTTGATTTTTCTTGAAATCATCATCTGGTTCGTTTGCAGTTCTTTAGCCAGTCTTCTGATATGATTAGTCGTTTTAAGCAAATTCAATACTATTTCCTTACTGTAATCTTTTTGTGACATATGTAACAATTTTGTTAATGGAATATATAAAAGTTTCGCTAAAAATTCATTATCAAATCTTTACCTTAATATGCTCAGAAACATAGTTTTCTGCATATTTCTTTGAAAATAATTTTTCTCCGAAATATATATAAAATGGGGGAGTAAAACCTTTATTATATGAGATTATACAATCCCGAAGTTGAAAAAGTTATCGCTAAGATTAAAGGCAGCAAGGCGAAAACAGTATGTGTTCAGCTACCGGACGGTATGAAACCGTATGCTAAAGATATTACGGACATGATTGAAGACGAAACTGGCGCAAGAGTGTTGATTTGGTTGGGAAGTAATTTTGGCGCCTGCGATATTCCTTTAGGTTTGAATTGCTTGGGTGTAGATCTTCTCATCAGCTGGGGTCATAATAAATTCAATAAGAAGGTGGGATGGTAGAGATGAAAATCATACTATTAAACGGGGTTAGAGTTCAAGACGGTGGGACTGAACGAATGATAATGAGTGAATGTCGTACTTCTTTGGCTGGTAAGCTTTGTAAAGGTTACTTCAACAAAAAGGTGGGATGGTAAAATGGGACTAGTTGACAAGCTGACGGAAGCGGATAAGTATATCTGGAAGCAGCATGAAAAAGTTACCTCGTATTGTAATAAAGAGTACGGATGGAATAAATATGATTTGGTGAGAAAAGCAAATATTGCTATGTTTGGTTCGTTATTAGGAGGAGGAACTTATATGAGTTTAATGGGCGGGGGTGATAATCTAGGTGTTACGGTTCTGGGTGGAACGTTATCTTTATTGGCAGTGGGAACGTATCCTACCTCAAAAAAAATTATTAATATAGAAGAAGCAGTAGATACTGAATTATTGATTGATTATGGTGCCACAAGAGAGCCACGTTTCGGAGCGTACAGACCAGCATCACTAGTTGCTAGTTTACTACTTACAGCCTCTTTTGCAACAGCCTTTTTCACTGGCCAGCTCCATATAATTACAGAAAAATCGCCTATATCTCAAGAGGAATTTAATCAGCTAGGGGGTTTGGCTGCGATAGCAACGTTTTGTGGCTACATTTTTTGGGGTATGAAATCTTATTTTCAAGACCAAATCATGACTCCGCCGAAAAAGAAAAAATCCGTATTGAAATCTTTATCTGAAAAAGCCACGGAAAAAATTCAACCAGCACCTGTTCCGCAATTAGAGCCAGTAAAACCAACAAAATACCAATCTATCGATAATATCGTTGAGGGCGCATAAGATGGAAGTCCTATTCTTAGACGCACCGTACTCCGGTTCAATTGAACTAGCTAAGGAAACTCTTGCTTATCTGAAAAAGAAAAAATACAAAACTGTTGCTTTATACGCTTCTGTACAGTTTGTGAACAATCTCGATAAAGTGCGAGAGCAGCTGCGACAGAATGAAATCGAGGTCATCACTTCTCATGCAGATAGAACTCAAGTCAAAGGGCAATTGCTAGGTTGCGATAGTTATCATAATTCTCTGAATATGTCCAGAGATGAAGTGAAGGCGAGCGATTGTTATCTGTATGTTGGAGATGGAAAGTTTCATCCGCTGGCCTTAGTTTATGCGCAAAAGGATTTGCATGAGATGAAAGAGATTGTCTGTAATGATCCTTTGGCTAAGAAAATGTCGCTGATGGGCGTTGAAGACATCAAGAAAATTCTGCTGAAGTATCGTGCTTCGCTCATGAAATTCTTGACTGCGAAAAACATCGGAGTAATTATTACTATAAAGCCTGGCCAGGAACAGTTTAGGCCTTCTTTAGTGTTAGAGAAGAGGTATGCTAACAAGAAATTTTACTATTTCGTTGACAATGTAGTTTCTTATGATCAATTGGAAAATTTCAATTTCATAGACGTTTGGGTGAACACGGCTTGTCCCAGAGTCGGGTTTGATGACCAAGAGAAGTTTGCCAAAGGTGTCATTAACCTCAATGATGCTTTGATGGCAGAAGATATTCTGAGCAGGGAAAGTGTGCTGACGAGATTATAAATTAATTCTTCGGCGCTAAAAATAACTTATACGCTGAGATTTCTTCTGGTTTAGTAACCAGAAGTGTTTTTTAACACGCTCAGCTGTACACACGAGGACATCTTTGGAGTCCCGGGAAGTTTGCTGCATCAATAGGTCACATAACCTTAGAGAAAGGTATGTGCATAGCTCATTTTTGGCTCGTCGACAAAATAGCTATAATTTTTACTAATTGTAAACTGGTATTTATAAACCATCGACGACAGACCAGCTATGCACATACAGAGAAAGCGAAAAGTTACATAGAGGAGCATCACGCCAAATTTTTGCTTCTCAGCACAGGAATCCCCTTCCTTTAGGGCGTGGGAGGATGTCAATTACCTTTATCTCTACATATACGCATGTCCTAAACCCTTCTGATGAGGTAATTTCACTTCTGGCGTATATTTCTTTAATTTGTTGCCATTAAAGACAAATTCCTGCACTCGTAAATTATCAAACATATATTGTTTGTAATGCGTGTCATACAATTCTTCGACGAAATATGTTCCATTCTGGAGCTGGTCGAACATGAGGGTAAACAAGGCAGCAAAGACGCCCACCGCTACCTGGGTATAGGTTGCATTCGTACCCACTACCGAAGTGTTGGCGATGCTATTAAAATAATATACTTTCTTGTTCTTGTATTTCAGCAGTACGCCTATATTATCAGAGCCGTCTAATCCTATTTTCAGATTGTCAGCCAGTTGCAGCTCTTTTTTTGGCACTTTTTTTTCTTTCTTATATATCCTCAGAAGAGCTTGCAAGGTTTGAGGGTGCACTGCATAAATGAATTTTGAAGGAATATTGTACTTATGGCTTATAGTAATATTCTCTTCGTGCAATACTAAGCAGCCTTTAGGGTATTTTTCTAATTTAAGGATAGGGCTTAAGATGGACTTCATCTCCACTTGATGCGACAAGGCATTAGGATAAAGCCATTTTATCTTGTCTTTTCCCAAAACTATCCCGCCAGGATCATGAATATCTTCTTGTATGAATTCACGGATCGACCAGGTTATCATAGCTTTCCATTTCCTGCTCATGGAAGTGTCGTATTCAAAGTGGATTATTTCTTTTGGAACACCATATTTATCTATTCCGTGCCTTGCCCACATGTTCACATTCCCGGGATTCATGCCTGAGCAAAGGATAGTTCGCGCTTTCTTCCAGGCACTTCTCTTAGAAAATATTTCTGAGAGCAGTTCAGGGCTGGTTTTGTTGTCATCATTGATGGAGGTATTAATATAATCTATCCCTGCTCTATTGGTAGTTATAATCAAGGGAATGGTCAGAGCATCGGTCAAGTCGAGAACGATGTTTATCTTATGCTTCTTGAGAAGCGTTTGGTATTCTTTCATCCGCTCCGACCTTAATTCTTTGTGAATAAAACCGTACTTAAGATTTTGATGGTTCAGATAAGGATTCCGCAATACTTTTTTGTTTTTGTCGAGGAGAATCAATCTATTGAATAGATTACGGTGATGCACTAAAGAATGCAAAACAGCGTTAGCTAATCCTCCAGACGCGCCTAAAATCATCAGATTTGGCTTCATTTCATACAACCTCTTTTTGATGATAACAAATTTTGTATAAATATAAATCTTTGGTCATATCTCATCTCACATTTCCGTCGTGAAAAAGAAAGCTTTAAATACTATGGGGGAATCTCTATCTCAAGAAAAGCGCAATATTTTGCGTGAATTAGCCAACATAACGAAAAACAAGAGATTGTTTTTCGGGATATTTAGAAGGGCATAATGTCCTTCGTTATAAAACAAAAGAGGTGGGTTATCATGGCTGAAATGGTTTCAAAAACAGGTGTTAAGAAAGTTAAGGGTTACCTTTATTTCGTTGACAAGAAGGGTAATGTCGCTCGCGCTGCTATGAGTAGGGCAGGACGAAAGAAAGGAAAAGCAAAAATTGAAGTTGTCGCTAAGTGCGGTGTTAAGAAGGTTCCTGGTTATCTTTACTTCATTGATGGTAAAGGAAATGTCTGCCGGGCAGCTATGGCTCGCGGCCGTAAAGGAGCAAAGAAAAAAGGCGTAAAAAAGAAAGCTAAGAGAAGATTATAAGTCTCTTATTTTTTTAATTGTTTATAAAGTATGAAATACTTTTAAACTAGAGAAAAATGTTTTTTTATTTTTCTCGTTTTTTTTCTTTAGTTTTTGTGTTTTAAAGTTTTTTTGCGATGATTTTTAGAAATTATGGTTTTTTCTGGTAACGGCTCTGTCCGGAATAACATAATCCACAAATCCCAATAATTTTTAATTCTCTTG
>CAYHVV010000033.1:0-1090 GCA_964360115.1 uncultured Methanosarcinales archaeon
TTCCCCAGTTGGACCTACAACCATAACTCCTTGTTTTAATTGATCTAAAGTTTGCGAAGCTATTGTCTGGCCATCTTTTCGTAATACTGACCATTCCGTTGCTTGCCCTTGAGCATTAGGGATATTAGTTTTCCCGGTGATAGTTACATATCCTCCTTCTTCAAAAACATCTAATTTCCCCATGTTGTTTAGTAGAGGATAAGTAGTAACTCTGGGATCGGCAGGATTCGCGGAAATGGATTGGTAATCTATAAACATACCACCATATTGCTGATATAATTGATCTCCTAGTACTTGTTGTGTCTTTTGCATACGTGTTAATAATTCTTCTGCTGACAAGACTGGCTGCGTAGGAACTACCGGCGTAGGTGTTGATGTAGATGTAGTAGGAGTTGTTGGCGGCGCGGTTGGTTTTGTTGCAGCTGGTTGGGTCAAAGGAGTTGCTGCATTCTGTTGAAGTTGAGCTAATGCTGCTTCCTTAGTTGCTAGTTTACCATTCCCATTGTTATCAGTAATAAAATATTCTTCTTTAGCATTTTTGTAAACAGTTCCAGGAGTATGAAATAGTTTATCAGTTTCTTTAGTCCAAGTAGGAATGTTATCAAGCGTGACTGGTGTACTTGGTGCTTTTTGAGTGGATGGAGCAGCTGGTTGTGCGGAAGTAGGAACTTCACTTGAAGAAACAACTTCTTGAGTTGGTGCATCTGTAGAAATCCAATTTCCATCTTTCAACTCGTACCCTATGCCCTCATATTTAATATTATTAAAGGTGTAGATTTCTACTCCCCAAGGAGGAGGTGGACCCGTAAATCCATCTGGAATGGGAACACCACTATTATATTTGTCTAGGTTCGTTTGCCAAACCCCCTTAAATCCATGGAAAATACTACTTGAATCGAGACATCCGCTTTTGCGTTGACACTCGTAATTGCCTGGCGAAGATTTAAGAGGTGTCCATCCACCCTTATTCTCCGCCATTCCCACCAACGCTTCTCGGTCAAACCAAGCTTTTCCCGCTCTGGCTTCTTTGCTGCCAAAGAAGAACTGCCAGATCTTACACCCGATACCGCACTCTTCAACAACTGCTTCC
>CAYHVV010000033.1:1100-11525 GCA_964360115.1 uncultured Methanosarcinales archaeon
CGTCTGTTTCTTGCGCGAAAGCAAAGATGGAACTGCATAAAAGTAAAAGTACAAACATCACCACGGTCTTTTTCATCATTTTATTTTTATCCCTTTTTTAACTGCCTCTTGAACAATCCCCGCTTCATTTTTTCTTTCCCGAAATTCTTTTGGAGTTAAACATACAAAATCAACAGGATAATCTGAATTCCATTTTATATACAATGCAGGAGCTCTCCTTAACCTTCGTTTTCCAATAAATTCTTTTGAAACAAGCAACAAGTCTACATCACTATTCTTTTTTATTTTTCCAGTCGCTCGTGATCCGAATAAATACATTTTATCTACAGGGATATCAGCAGATACTTCTTGGGCAAATTGTTTCAAATATTTAATTAAAGCTGCTTTTTTATCCATAGTAAAACCTCCTTTGCCATCTCTAAGATTTCTTCAGCTTCATCCTTGTTAATTTTATCTGCAGGCAGTTCATTGCCTTCGGGATAGCGTACTTCTACATAAACTGGATTAATTTCAGCACATTTCTTTACTATTTCTAATGGAGCATTTACCTCTCTGGATAATTTAACTACGTCATGAATTCTCAATAACTCTCCTTTTTCTTTCAAGTACAGACATTTTAACGCTTTCTCCACTGCTTGCTGTGAGAGTAGTGCAGAAACATAATAATCTTTAGAGTTAAAACTATTCTTGGCGCTCTTTAAATCTCTTTCCGCTTGTTTCCACCAAACTTCTATACTGTTCATATCGCTTCCTCAATTTTCTCCATGACTGCAATAATAGAACTGCATAAAAGTAAAAGTACAAACATCGCCACGGTCTTTTTCATTTTTTATAGTAATTAATTAGAGATTTTATAACTTTTTCTTTCTCACCAAACAAAATATGATCCATTGCTATTTCTTTCGCTAAAGGCCACCCGGCTTTTAACCGTTTCTCAAACCAAGAGATAGTAATATAATGGACATTAACTTCAAAGGGGTAACGGGTTATGATTTCTTTTATCTTTGAAGTCTTTCTTGCAAATATTACTAAATCAACATCTGAATTTTCTTTTGCCTTTTCTTTTGCATAAGAACCAAATAAAAGAATACTCTGATCTGTTGCTAATTCATTAAGAAGCAATCCTATCTGAGGATATTTTAACAAGAAGACTATCTCTTTATAACACTCAACCATTTCCAATAAAGAGAAAGATGAGACTAGATTTAAATCAAAAAAGAAAGATTTGTTTTTTCCCACCTTTTTATAGTTTAATAAATGAGCTTTTTGTAGCACTTCCAACTTCCTAGCTGCAGTTCTTTGGGGAAAGCTTAAAACTCTGGAGATTTCACTTGCGTGCATTTCTTTGGCATAATTTCTTGTAAAAGGAACTAACACTTTCAATGAATGTACAATATTTTGGCTAATATTAGTCATTTTTGGCTAGATGATTACGAATCTCTCTCACTTTTTCTTCAACTAAGGCCTTGGCTAAAATTTTACAATGGATAACAAACTTTTTCACCTCATCAGTATCAATCTCTGATGCCGGTTTAAGATAGTACTGGACATCTATTCTTTGTTTCTTGAGAGCCTGGGTGAAAACCTCTTCTTCTTTTTTAAATTCAAAAAAAAACATTAAAGCAAGGGTGCAATCATGAATTTCGCATTTTATTCCAGCTTTCATCAATAATGCATACAAAGCATTGTAGCAGGCGTAATATGCAGTAACAATTCTCCACTTTCCAGTATTTTTTTCCATTGCTAATAAAGAATCATCAGCGTCAGTAAAATAGGCTAGACTAAGATTATCATTTGGTTCGATCAACTCTATTCCATTTTTTTGATTTAAACACCATGAAATTTTACCAGGTAATTGTCCGGTTTTTTGGGACAACTGTCCTACTTTCTTAGACACGCGGTTCTCTGCCGTCATATTACATCCTCACCGACCGCATCACAGTAATTTAATCCGCCGTTGCTGAAATCTTCTATTACCGTAGTTAAGAAACCAACTATGCTTTCTAAAGTGCCAAATATGTCCCATACGTAATTAGCGATGGTACATGCTCCGGAAGCCGTGCTGGTGCCTGCTGCACATAATGCGCCGCAAGTTACAACTGTGACTGTGTGAAGTATAGCAAACGGATCGGCTAATGCCCGCGATAATCCGCCAATCACCTGATCCCAGAACTGTGAAAAGGGAAGAATGTACCATAATTCTCCGACGACATATTTACACACTAACAAATCTTCCAATTCTTCACACATGCTTACTGTAGCTAGTCCAGAACGCACTTCGTTTTCCAGACACATGATCTTCCTGCATTTAATCTGCCTGAACTTATCTAGATTTTTGATGATACCAGGAATACATAATCCAGCAAAAGATAAGAAGAGATTATCTCTTATGTCTCTTGCAAGGAATGCTTCATTATTTCCCAAAGGATCGCCCGGTGCTTTAGCTAATTCCAGTTTATATATTTCTAAAATAAAAGATTGCCATTGGCCGTACCAGCCTAAATTTGTTTTTCCTTGCGGGCGACAAGTAAGAACTTCAAGTATGGTATCCAATATTTCTCCACCAGATTTTGCGCTAGTAGTTCCACCATGATATCCAAAACAAGAAGCGATACGTTGAGCTTCTGCAGCTCCTGCTGCCGGTACAAAGACACTCTCTGCTGCCTTCGTCGCATCAGTAGTCGGTTTTGCTACAAATTCAAATAAGGATACTACCTTCATGATAATATTATATATCTGCGCCAAATAATCCAGCCACTTCAATATCTCAGCCAGGACACTGATAACATCCCAAGCAGTATTAATGTCATCACGAGCTTCTTGTATCACAAAGTCAAGATTCTCGTCCTGCGCGCCTAAAGTAGAGAAAGCAAATGGAACTAATACCGTAGCTTGCTGTACTTCTGCTGCTTTAACTGCATTCTTGCCGACTTGTGAGAAGATCTTGAATGTACATACATATTCAACTTCCTTTTTTACAAATTCAGTTTCTTCTTTCTGCCCAATCTGGAATAATTCTCGACCATTAAATGGTTCAAATTCAATAATGACATTCGGAGTTGGCGCATAATCGCCGACTGCAGAAACACCGCCATATAATATTGCTCTGCTAATGGTTGGTGCGCTTACTGCTGGTTCATCAGCATCTGCTTCAGGAACAGCGCAATTCACCAGCTGGATATCCAACGCGCGCACATCGCTTAAATCTGAATTCAAAAATACTTTAAATGGCAATCTGGTGTAAGTAAGCTGAGTGGTATCTAAATCAATAAATGCGCCTGCTCCTCCGACTGGAACAATTTTGCGCACTTCCCAGAAATCAGGATTTTCTTCAGTCGTTAATCCTAACAGATCAATAGTAATTGTTGCGCCTTCATCACTGCTGCGGAAACGTTTTACATTCTTAGGTTCATTTTCTGATGCAGGCCAGCTGACTGCATTATTTCCGGCAGTATCTTGTATGAGGAAATCAGCTTCCAATCCGGATTCTGGACCACTTTTGATTGAATCGGTTTCCAGTTCGCATTCCCATCTTCCTTCAGCGCGGGTGCAATCTTTATCGGTAAATATAACCCAGCCATCTTCATCAATAAATTCATTAGCAGGATATTTAGTTTCTGCATCTAATAATATATCTTGCACGTTAACTAACACTCTTAATCCGCTGGATTCAGAGACACGTAATACTAATTTTAATTTATCATTACTTTGGAAATAATCTTTATCTCCTACTTCGGAAACGCCAAAGACTTCTATTTCTTCAACCTTAGGCCCAGTATTATCTACTACAAACTCTGACTCTGGAGCAAGACCTTCGTTACCGACGTTATCCTTGAACCTAGACAAGCCAAAAGTTAATACTCCTTCATTAATCTCTTCATCAACATCCCAATAACATTCTAAAATTCCTGCTTTTTCTTCACAGGCAGTTGGTTCAGCTAAATTACTTAACCCGAATCCGGCTAAATTAGCACGAATACCATCTTTAGATATTCCTGCCCCCTGATCTTCAACCTTAAGAATAATTTTATTCTCGCCATTCTTCAAATAACTCTTTCCTTCAAATTGCCGGATGGTGCCAAAGAATTTTATGCTCGGCGCAGAACTGTCAACAACGAATGAAGAAGACAAACTCTTTTCTGCAGTATTACCTTTTTCATCGGTAACTTTTACTAATACTGTAATTGTTCCGGCAGGATTGACATTTACATCTTTCCAAGCGCAATGCCAGAGATCATCAACATCAGCATCAGCTTCACAGGCTGCTTGATCTCCATCCAGATCAGCCTGCTGGGAATATCCAGTTACAGTTGGAACACTTTTTTCAACGACATCCACTTGTATGTCCGTAGAAGAAGCAAATTGTCCAATGAACTGCCCGTATTTAGTAAAGTTCAATTCATTACCAACCACTGGTTTAACAAAATCAGCAAAGAAAGATACGGAAGGGCTGAACGAAACATGTCCTAAATTATCTTCTGCGCGAATCTTCAGGCGCTTAGCACCTTCACCGGTTAAAGTTGCTTGTAAAATCCCTTCATATCCGGCATCATTCAAATAACTAAATGTTTCTTTTCCGGTAGGAAGATCAATCGTCTGAAGAGTAGTTCCGGTATCGCCATCAATGATATCTATTTTTTTCAATCCGGCAGAAGGCACACTGGTCTTTTTATCATTCACAGTAAAATCAAGTTTTACTTTTCCGTCTTTGCCCTGGCTTACTTTTCCTGGAGAGAAAGATATCTGCGGAGCAGAACCGTCTGCTTTAATGACATCGCCGCTGGAAGCAGATTCAAGTTTCAATGCTAAATTCATAAACGAATAAATTACTTGGAAAGCATATTCTCCTTCCTGTATTCCATCAGTAAGCGGACTGATATATTTACACAATACTCCTAAAGTACTTGGTGAACAAGAAGTGAAAGAAGCCCGATTGTCACCTATTTTTATTCTAACATCTTCTGGCTTGACACTGACATTGTTGGTGCCTGCACCAGTAATTAATGCTTCTACGGTCCATACATCTCCTTGCGCATCAATATGCTGCGGGATTCCTGCTTCTCCCTCATTTTTAGTTATTTGCACGGAAGCAGCTAAAGCGCTGGCAGAATAAACCGGCATACTTAATACTAGCACTACCATAAACAAGCCGATCATGCTCCAGATGTTTTTCGCGTCTTTTTGTTTCATGATTTTATCATTCTATTTTATTATCTTCATTTCATTTTATTCCATTTCATTCAAAGACCGGCTCCAATTGCGGTCGAAGCTGTTGTGATAAATTACCCAGCTGCGCCATGACATTAAGATCTTCTAATATTCGGACGTGTTCTTCTTGCGGAACCCCTTCCAAGTTGAAAGTTAAAGCATTAAATATAATTTTATCAGCGCTGTATAATTGTTCAGACGTAATCGTCAAATAAGTTTTTGGCTGATCCCATTGCAATCTTCCTGACAATAATTCATTTAACGTCTGCTGTTCGTAGGTAAAACATGTTTCAGGAATAGGTATTGGAAGCCAAAGACCGCCGCTGCATCGTTCTTCTTCTGGAATAATAAGTTGTTTTGAACTGGTTACTAATGCCGTCACTTCGTATATACCGGGAACTAATTCTAATGACGCAGTTCCATCTCCAGTTACAGTTGCAGCAGAAGAAAATTCTTCACTGAAAAGTCCGGGAATAGTATCTGAAACGCGTTTCAGCATGACTACTGCTGTTTCATCTTTAGTCAACGGCTTGGCCAGATTCAATAACGACCAGCTGTGCTGTTCATCCAAAGATTCAGGAGAATAAGTGTACACTGGGCTTCCTGGAGCTGAAAATAATCCTTGCGTGAAACATTCTTTATTTTTCCCATCTTCATCAGCAATACATTTTTCCAAGCTTTTCTTACGCACGGACATATTGATAAAAACTTTTTTGTGTAAAGGCACCACTAATTCTGGAGCGCCGGTAACTGCATATCCGATTGTTCCTGAAGTTTCTCTAAATCTGTAAGTATCAACGGGATAAAAACTGGTTAGATATTCACTTTTTACAAAAGAAGCAACTCCCCCATAGACAGCAGGGTATTTACTTTCAAATACGCCTTGATGATTTGTCTCACCCATGTCACAATCGTCTTGTTCAGGAATAGAAAATCCAATTTGTACTGCTTCTAAAGGTTCCATGTTGCTGCTGTCTACTACGACTGTTTTTACTAATTCAGTATTGCGCTTATCAGAATCGCAGACCATGCTTTTCTGTTCTGCTGCAATTGGCGCAGGCTGTTTGTATCCTTCAACAGGAATTTGGTTGTTGCGGAGATTTGCTTCTAAGGCAAAAGCAAACGTATATCCTCGCCCTTCTAAAGCGCTAGGATCGCGCAAAGTAATCAAGACCGGATAGCTAAGATCATACGTATTGTAATAACGTTGGATGTCTAAAGGAATTTTGGGGATAGGATCAACTAAAGGACCAGAAAAAATGGTTGGCATGATATTACCACCTTTATCAAACATGTCAAAATAAGTATTCCAGCCGAAATAATCAAAATTAACTTCCATGCCTTGCGCCTTGTCCAGAGGAAGAATCATGTTATCATAATGCTTTTGATAAAGGTCACGCAAATCCACTGTCGCTCCTTCTTGTTGCGAATATTCAAAGCGGTAAAAATTAGTGCTTCCCAAGTAACGTAACAAAGGAACGCTGGAAGACAACAAACTTTCTGTTTTTAATTTGACATCAGACTCAGCCCAGACTACTGGAACCAGTTGGTTAAATGTCATCTGCTCCATAGGTGGTAAACGATTGTAATCTACTCCGGCGTAAGCAGTCAATAAATCTAAAGCTTGTAATTCCAAGAAACTATGATTTTTTTCTACAGCAGCAAGTTCTGCTGCGGTATCGTACATCTGTTTCAAATGAATAGGCACGGGCACATAAAATTGATTCATTTCGGTGTTAGCATCGCCCTTACTGGCTACCAAATCCATCTTCAACCAGAAATTAACACTTTGATCTGCAACGGTTACTTTTATTTCTTTCAAATCTTCTGAACCCTCTTGCAAAGCAGGGACATTCACAACAAATCCTTCTGCTTCAAAAGCAGCATAATCAGCAAGACATTCAGCAATATTTTCTTCCGCAAACCGGGATAATTGTGTCTCGATACTTAATTCTGGATCTTCACTGGCATATAATGCAGGCTTTTTAGAAGAATAAGATACTTCAGGATTTTCATTGGCCAGGGCATTGTAATGCCAGTAAGGGACCTTAATCGGTTCGAGATCTATGCCATCGGCATCAGTTGGATCTGCAGAAGAATATTTTCCCACCAATTCTGGATAGATGTAACCGCCCTGTTGACCGAGAACTAACAAACCGCGCCTTCCCACTTGAGCCAAACAATTTTCAGTGTAAGCCTGCAGAGGTTGAAATTCTTGAGGGACTGAAGCAATAATCGGGCCCCCTTCCGCAGTAAGTTCTTCTTGGGTATACACTTTAGTGATGTACAGGATACCGGAAAAAATGAATAAAATTACTATCCCAATGATGATAAAAATGGTTACTTGCCCCTGTTTTGAAGGGACAGATTTTTTAAGATTGCAAAAACTACTAAAAGTACTACTAGAACTACCTCTTTTTTGCTTCATTCTATCAGCTATAAGGAAAGAATAAAGGTATATAAAGATTGCGGGCAGGTAAAGCTATTTTATACCCATTTTATAACAAATTATCTAACTTTTGCCCCATCATTAACTCCATGAACTCTTACTTCTTCTGAAGGAGAAATTAGTTTCTTGCCTGAATAAAACACTTGCCCGGCCTGAACCAGCATATTTATTTTCAAAAAATCCTCAAAAGTAATCTCTGCATGCGCATTTTCCGTGCCATCAAAGTGAACCACGTCACCCGGATTCATTTTCTGTACTTCCAGCAATCCGACATGGGCACCATCATCTGCAGCTAAAACCATCGCTTCGCTCATTTCCCCGCGTAATTTAGCTGGTTTCATGTTTGCTACAAAAACGGCTTTTCTTCCTTGCAGATCTTCTTTACGGAAATGTTTTTTCAAACCGGCCACTACTTGTTTCTGGCCAAGATTTCCTAAATCGACTTTCAACAAGTACAGACTGTCAGCGTTGGGATGATCTTTCACTTCCAGAATTTTCCCTACGGTTAAGCGCAGTGGAAAAGTTTCTTTGCGTGCGATTTCTACTTTATTGACTAACAATGGAACTGCCTTGACTTTACCTTTCCATTTGAAATTGATATCTCCAAAAACGAGATCTTTCTCACTCAGTGCGCTGAAAACCTTCTGACTAAATTCTGGAAGAACGGGATTAATTGAAATAGCCAAATTGCGAGCTAGATTAACGCACCAAGACACTGCTTTTTTTGTTTTTTCTTCGTCTTTACTTTTCCAAGGTTCAGTTTTCTGGAAGTAAGCATTTCCCAAATCAGTGATGAGCAGAATATTTTTCATAGCAGCATGGTTGTCTTGAGCAAGATAATTTTTCTTTATTTTTTCCGACAATGATAACACTTTTTTAGTAAGCGCTTTGTTTTCTGCAGCAACAGGCAATTCACTATAATTCTTTTCCGCAAAAGTTAAGGTCCGATAACAGAAATTACCTAGTTTCCCAACTAAGACATTATTCACTACGGCCGCGAATTCATCGAAATTAAGATCTACATCGACGACCTTGCGCTGCAAGTGGCTGGCATAGTAAAATCGCAATGCTTCTGCGCCATACAGTTTATGAAATTCTTTAGCAGTAAAAAAAGTACCGCGAGACTTGCTCATCTTTTGGCCATTGACAGTGATAAATCCGTGCACGGTTAATTTGGGCAGGGGTATGTCCATAGCCATCAACATAGCTGGCCAAAACAAGAAATGGAAGTAAGAAATATCTTTACCAATAAAATGTTGGGTGTTGCCTTTTTTCCAATAGTCTTCCCATTTGCAGTTGTTTTTTGCATCTTTTTTTTCACAATAATTCTTAGTCGAAGAGATATATCCAATCGGCGCATCCATCCAGACATAAAAGTATTTTACTTCACCGCATTCTTTCTTGCTGTCAGGTATTTCAAAGCCAAAGTAAGGGGCATCTCGAGATATACACCAATCTTCTAATCCTTTGTCCAGCCATTCCTTCAGCCAGTTCTTGACTTCCGGCTGTAAATCTGCTGATTTAGAATTGATCCATTTCTTAAGTTTGCTGGCAAAAGAACTTAGTTTAAAGAAGTAATGTTGGCTGGCCTTGATATTAGGATTGTTTCCGCAGATAGAACATTTAGGGTTCAGTAAATCTGTCCCTTTCAAGACGCTGCCGCATCCTTCACAGACATCGCCGTATTGATCCGCGATTCCGCACAAAGGACAAGTTCCTCGGACATACCGGTCCGGCAGGGAACGGTCACAATGGCGACAATAGATAACGTCGATGCTTTTAACGTAAATAAGACTTTTCTTTTTTAATTCTTTAAAAAAATATTCTGATAATTCTTTGTTTTCTTTGGAATGAGTTTTATAATAATTATCAAACTCGATCAAGAAGGAAGCAAAATCCTGTTGATGCTCCACCCAATATTTATCTACAAATTTTTCCGGATCTACTCCTGCTTTTTTGGCGTTCACTTCTATCGGTGTGCCATGCATGTCGGAAGCGCAGATATAGAGCGCATCTTTACCGAGCATTTTCATAAACCGAGCATAAATATCTGCCTGGATATACTCCAGCAAATGACCTATATGAATCGGACCATTTGCATACGGCAAGGCTGCGGTGACGACTATTTTATCTCGCGAGACCATATTTTAGTACAAAATGAAGAAGTTATTTAAAGATTACTACTTAAGAGAATAACCAGAAAGATTCTATTGCTTTTTGATGTCACAATTACAACCAGAGGTGGACTCGCCTACAGCAAAAATGCACTTACCTAACTTTTTAGAAAATTTAGAAATTACTAATTCGTCTGCTCGTTGAATTTCAGTTACCCCATCAGCATAATGACAAAATATAAAGCCATCAATATCGCACCTTACTTCCTTAAGACCCCAATGTTCAAACTCCCAGCCAGTAGGATCCCATTCAACAGGTACTTTCCAATGTTGTTCATTAGGAAGAAGATAAGGGGGGCACGGCATAAATACTTGTTTTTGACCTACTTTTACTGCCGCGGCTATTTTTATTGCTTCATCAGATAATGCCAGTTGTTTAGTTTCATCTATTTGCTGTCTGATTGCCTTTCCAGCTATAACGTCTAAGTTAGTACTGCGCTGAAGAATAAATGCAACTATGGCAAGTAAAATGATCACTGCAAAAACACAAACTAAAAACCAATGATGCCGAAGAAATTTTTTTTGCTTCACTACCTACTACCTCTTTTTCTTACGAGATAAAACAAAACAAGTTTATTAATCTTTTCTCTTGAT
>CAYHVV010000034.1:0-11514 GCA_964360115.1 uncultured Methanosarcinales archaeon
AGTACTGTCTTTTTTTTTCTTCTCTTAAACGCCCATCTTTTTCTATGTGGTTATAAATAGAAGCGTTTTCTTCATTGCGGGGACCAATTAAATTACCCATTTCTTTATTATCAACCCTGAAAAAACTTTCATAATCTCCTCTTTGCAACGCTTCTACTTTTTGTCTAATAAAATCTATCTGTTGCGGAGCATTATCGACGGCTGTGACTTTTCCTTTTACAGCAAATTCTAAGAGCGCAAAAGCTTGATCTCCTGATCCTCCGACCACTAAAAGATTATCGTCAGGCGATACATCTAATCCCGCTACGATGGCTTTCAAACTTTCATTTGTGCATTGGTATATCATAACCTTTCAATAAGCTAGAAGTTTATAAATTTTGCCAATTGTAACTCCTGTTCGGTGTCAACAAGCAGATGAACAGTCAATAATATTCAACTTTACCTTCAGCATAAATCCCTTTCTTTAATTCTACGGGCCGCCATTCATCGATAACTAAGGTCGCTTCCAGCCATTCTGCTAACTCTTTAGGATTCCCGATAGTCGCCGACAAGCCGATAATCTGCGGCCTGATCAAATTCTTGAGAAGAGTAAGAATAATCTCGAGAGTAGGACCGCGCGATGCATCATTTAACAGATGGATTTCATCAACGATGACCACTTTCACCTCAGAGAGCCAGGAAACTTTATGGCGCAAAAGAGAGTCTAGTTTCTCCGTGGTAAGTATTAATACATCGTATTTAGCCAGATAGCCCGATTCAGAATCAACTTCTCCCGTAGATAATCCCACTTTGTACTCTGAGTCCCGAAAGACATTAAGGTATTCTTTGTATTTTTCCATACCTAGCGCTTTGAGGGGCACTAGATAGATGGCTTTTCCCTTGCCAAGAGTATTATATATAGCCATGGTAGCAATTAAAGTCTTTCCAGAAGCAGTGGGAGCGCAGGCCAGAAGCGATTTTCCTTCCAAGAGACCAGCATTTATCGATTTTTCTTGGATTGGGGTGAGTGAAGGAAACTTATTATATTGTTTTTTGAAAGATTCAGGTAAAGGTAAACTGCGTAAGTCCATTATCTTATCCGGAAGATGAATCTTTATATGAATCTTTGCGATGATTAGTTGAATTTTAAGCAAGATTCATACCAGAAATGTGTATTAACTACTACACTACACATTTCTTTATAATTCTTTAGGCCTGAAAGAAAGAGAATGGCTATCAAAAAGATGAATTTACCAGAACTTAGTTCTAGAACCATGTTTTATCATTTACAAATGATGAACGATTTAAACTCAAAAATTTCAAGGTTTTACGGCCTAATGGATAAGAGGTCGCTTTTCGAGGCTTTATTTTTACGAAAGACTTATAAATTGTTTTTTGGTACTGAAGGGATAGTAAGTAACTAAGTTCAGTGCTCTATGTCTGTATAGGGCGTTGCTTTGTTCCATTGTAGGATCGAAACAAGTGAACCTTACCGGTTTGCTGTTCGGAACTCGTTATGATGGATTAGACAAACTGAACAAAGAGTTGGAAAATAAAATATATTCAAAACACGGAGGTGTGTTTTAACATGAAAGTGAAAAAGATGGTAAAACGTATTCTTGCTGTTGGAGCAGGCGCAACAATGCTTGGAGCAACAGTAATGGGTGCAATGGCCGCGGATTTAAACGAATATCCAGATATGTTCGTATCTGACGGTGTATTTAATGGCCTATTGGTCGTAGGAGAAAATGCTGCGGCTGTAGACAATTTAGCACTGACAGATATTGCTGCAAGTATGAAATCTGCAAGCGGCGCTGCAACTGCAACTTCAAGTGTTTCCGTTTCAGGAGATGCTTGGTTAGTTAAAAGTGGAACTGATGAATTAGAATTTGGTGAAACTATTGGTCCAGCAACCGGCGGAGTAGTAGATTTCCTTGACGATGAGGATCTTAATGCCTTAGCTGATGGCGAATTGACCAGTTCAAAAGGAACGTTCAAATACGAACAGTTCTTGCATTTTGATAGGACTAGTGTTAACACTACCTATGCAGAAGATGATGATGATGTAACTTCAGATTTCTTGAAGATTGCCGACAATGCCCAGTTTGCACGTTATACGATGGATTTCCTTACTGCAGCAAAGTCAGATATTGATTCGTCAGAAAGTTATAAATTAGATGATTTTGAAGATAAAACTTTGACTTTCCTAGGTAAGACTTACAATATTGTTAAAGCAAGAGGAAATGCAGGTGAAAAAGTAACTTTAACTTTAATGTCAGGTTCTGAAAAAGATACCTTACTGGAAGGAGAATCAAAATCTTACAGCGTAAATGGTAAGGAATATGATGCAAGTTTACTCTTTACCAGTAGCGCTAATAAGGCTAAGTTTACTATTAATGGAGAAACAACTCCTTTGATGGCAGAAGGAGACACAGAAACTCTTTCCGACGGAACTATCTTAGGTTTGAGTGAAGTCTTGTATCAGGATTATGCTGGGGGAGTACACCAGGCTGAATTTTTCTTGGGAGCAAGTAAAATTGAACTGGAAGATGATGGTATCAACAGTACCGGTGGAGGTTCTACTGATAGTTTGAAAGTAAATGACGAAACCATTGATGGAGCAGCAGTCATCATCCGAGGAAGCGTAATAACCTATGCAACGACAACAGTTGATGGGGAGCTAGAAATAGACGCCATCTTGGTTAACATGACGGCGCAGGAAGATTACTTTGTAGGTCCTGGAGAAACCTTGCTTGGGCAAGCAGAATTATCTGAGAAAGATTTAGTATTCTCGCAGAACTGGGATGTACGCTACGAAGGTATGGATAAGTCAGTCGCTACCGATGAGCTTTCTGTGAAGGACAAAGCTGGTGAAAAAGAATACTGGGTAACTTTTACCAACGTTGCAGGACAGAAGATAGAATTTCCCTTGGCCTATGCTTCAGCTGCCTCTAGTGTACGTTTTGGAAGTCAGGATGACAAGTTATACCTGAACAAGACTTCTATTGGTGATGAGGGCTACTTTATCTTGAACGATGATACGGACAAAGATTCAGTGTCGCATGTGGTTCAGTATAAAGGAGCTGACAAAATAGGTACCTCTGATCCAAAGATGAAGTTTAAGGTTTTGGCAACCGGTGAGACTGTAGAAAGACCAGTAACCTTTGGTGCTGGAGTTAACGGCGCAGTAGCTACTTTAAAGTTAGGCGGTAAATCTTATGGCATCGCTAACGCAACAAGTGGTTTAGAGGGCGGTAACGGAGGAGGATATGTTACCAACGATGACTGGAACATTACGGTTACGTCAGGAAATGCAGCAACCTTTGGAAGTAATGGCGTTCAAAACGGTACAAGTGATTACGTTGTGACGCGAGGAGGAGCAAAGATTTGGTTTGTTGATGAAACTTCAAATTCTGAAGTTGACCTTAGGTTTAACGTTAGCTTGTTTGATGGAGATCGGATTGACGACATAAAAGGAACTATTTCAGAAACTTCTCTCTATCAGATAATAGGGTTTAACATTACTGCAGCAAGCAGTGAGTTAGATTTGACTAATGCAGTAGGGATAAACCTGATCTCGCCTGACGACGATGATGACAACTCCTATGGCTATTCTGCTAACGGAGCATGGGTGCAACGAACTAGCCCTAGCGGCGGCGGAACAAGCGCTGATCAGTTAGTTGTCCAGTGGCCGCAAGCTATGAGAGGTCCTTTGGTATACGTAACCTCTGGCGCAGTCGCATCCTCTAGCAAATCTGGCGGAGACTTGAAAGCAGTAACCTTTGTTGATGCTACCAAATTAGACAGCGAAGTTGCTGATGCAAAAGCTCAGAACTTAGTTGTTGTAGGCGGACCTTGTGTCAACACAGTTTCAGCTGAATTGCTTGGAAACCCATCCGATTGTACGGAAGGATTCACTCCAGGTAAAGCACGTGTGAAATTGTTCGAGCATGCTAACGGAAACGTAGCTATGCTTGTAGCAGGTTACAGCGGAGCAGACACTAGACTAGCTGGAAAAGTCATTGCTAACAGAGCAAGCGAATTATCCGGTAAAGAACTAGTTGTAGAAGGTACAACTTACGCAGATGCTAAGTTAAGCAAACCTTCCGCAGCTCCAGTAGTAGCACCAGTAACTGAATAAGCCTAACGGCTTTTTTTTCTTTATTTTTTTCTTTTTATGTTTTTTAAAAGATTTTAGATTGTTAAAATTTAATTTCAAAATTCATTTCAAAACTCATTTCTTATTATCTTCTCTAATTTTTCTACAACAGAAAAAGCAGATTTTATAAACCAAACACTCTTTCTTCTCATAAAGAGGTGAAGCAGTATTCAGTACAAAAGTTATGTCCCTGCCATTTTATTTGTTCTTTTAGTAGTGTTATCTTTTTTAATACTTAGGCCTCTTTTACTGGCTGTTTTTGTAGGTGCTTTGTTGGCGTATGCTTTTTATCCTCTTTATACTTTTGTGCTTAAGAAGACCGGAAAATCTACTCTCTCTTCGTTTTTAGTGTGCTTTTTAGTTCTGCTTATCGTTATCATCCCAGCAGGTCTGCTGATCAAGGTTTTAATACAAGAATCATATGTCATTTACCTGCTTGTTAAACAGAAGTTAGCCCTTGGTTTATTCAACAATTGCACCACGGATTTATGTAAAGCAATTTCGGATTTCAGCCAAAGCGAATGGTTCAGTTCACAGCTGAAAGAGATCACTCGGCTGACTACTAACTCCGTAATAGAGAAAGGTTCTGCTTTCTTAGTTAACCTCCCACGATTAGCAGTAAATTTATTTGTGGTTTTCTTTACTTTGTTCTATTTTCTGAAGGATGGGGAGAATCTATTGAAGCGCTTGCACAACTATCTGCAGCTCCAGCAGAAGAATTATATCCATCTATTGGAGAGATTAAAAGAGATAGTGCACGGCATAGTTTATGGTTTTTTATTGATTGCCCTGATTCAAGGTATTTTTGGCGCATTAGGATTTTTTCTTTTCGGCATACCTTCACCTTTGTTCTGGGGAGTAATAATGGCATTTTTTGCGTTAATTCCGGCTATAGGAACAGGAGTTATCTGGGTTCCTGCTTCACTTATTTTAATCTTGGATGGAGTTTTTCAGGATTCAACTTCTTTAATTCTGAAAGGTGTTGGCCTGTTAGTCTATTCTTTTATTTTTGTGGGAAGTGTGGATAACCTTCTCAGACCAAAGATAATCGGTGATAAAGCAAAAGTTCATGTTGCCATCATCATGCTGGGTATTTTTGGCGGGATTCTTCTTATCGGTCCGCTGGGAGTGATTATTGGGCCGCTAGTCTTGTCTTTGACGGTAGAAGTTATGAAAGTGTATCTGCTTGGAAAATCCAAAAAGTGAAAAACTATTCAAAAAATTTAAGTCCTTTAGTATAATTAAGAAAATCAATTTCACTGATTCTTCTTTGCATATTCAATCAACTGCTGTATATAATTACTCAATTGGATGGTTTCAGGAATGTTACGAAGAACAAAAGTTTTACCTAACTGCAGGGAATAAGTTTTGAAGCTTCGATCAAGGTGATTCTTAGTTGCAGTAGTATTAGTTATATTAAAGTAGTAGATTGTTTCTTTTCCATGAGTGATTCTATTTTTATAAAATAAGTAAGGTTGCCGCGTTTTTCTGAAAGTTAAGATTGTCCCTATAAGAATAATCACCGCAAGAGTGAGTAAGGATCCGGTTTTAAGGATGGTTTCTTGTTCCGCACTTAATTCTAACAAAGAGATGTTTACCAAGACTCCTAGGTAAAAAATAGCTGCTAAAAAAAGTAAAGTGGTTATTTTTGGAATAAGAGTTCGTTGTTTAGATTCTTGGACTGCATAGATCGGTTGTTCTTGAGTTGGGCTTATCATCTTAATTATTAATAGTGGTTGCTTTATATTTTTTATGATTGAAAAAGAACTGGACCCACCCGGACATTCGTGCAGTATCTAGTTTTCGCGGTGGACTACGCGAAGCGTATGTCCGCCCAACTCGCCTAGATTGCTGGCGATTCGAACCGGGGATCCCCTCGATACAGAAAACGCAAGCATTTTGATACAAACACTACGCGTTTGCGTCAACGAGATGTCATCTGCAGTCTCTTTTGAGAGATAGCCGCTAGACCATGGGTCCAATGTTTGAAGAAAGACTGATACTATTTTATAAATTTATTCCCATTAAGACAATAATTCAAGAGGTTAACCTCTCTTTTCTATGAAGTCCTAATTCTCGCTAAATTTATATATTCAAGAGAATTAAAACACTATTAAAGGTGATGTGATGGCAATTGAGCTTCTTTCCAAGGATCCAGCATATGTTAACGATCCTACTTATAGGTCAAAGCTTTTGAAAGAGTATGGCTTTGAAGAAGAAGAAGCAGAAATTATCTCAGGTGAATATCAGAAAACCGGTTTCCCTAAATCATTACGTAATTGTAGATTGTTGTGGGAGGTATATGATTTAAGTTTAGAAGAACCTTATTTCTGGCTTCTGGATTATTTCAAGGATGGTTTTCCGATCATAGAAAAGATTGAAGATTCTTTTGCTGCAGCAGAAAATTCTGCTTTTTTTGGAGTAACCCAACAGCGCCTAGGAGCGCAGCAGGACAGGATTTCCCAGTTCTTAGCTACTATGGGGAAAATGGTCAAGGAATTATTCCAGATGGTGCGGGAATTGCGGATCATCGATGAGAGGTTAGGATATTATAGAGCGATAGACGATGAATTGAAGAAACCTCTTGAGCAGCGAAGCAAGACTGCAGATATTACTATGAAAGGATTATTTGTCGATCTAGTTCAGGGTGGAGGAAAGAGCGCTGCTTCTGTATATGGGATGGCGCGGGAGCTGGAGTTTATCACCTTGCCCGATTTGTTTTTTGATGCCCCTCCATTTAAAGATGATGCTGAATTGAACCAGCATCTGGAATCCTTGAAAGAGAATTTTAATAAGAATGTACGAAGAGTATTGCAGCGGCATCTCGGCCAATACCTGGAATGGAAAAAAAGAACTCATCAAGAACACGAAAATAGAAAAATTTTCCAATTGAAATATTTACAGCAGCATTTTGATATCATTAAAATGTATCTTACCTGGGTCAAACCATATCTTCGCCATGCCCGGGCATTGACTATGAAAGAGAAAAGCCTGACTTCGGCAGAATTAATATCTGCATTTGAAGGGAGTCTATTAGATATAGAAATCTTGGCCAGAAAGCAGATTGGTAAAGCTCATTCCTGTGTTTTAGTTACCTTTAATTATCGTACTCGCGCCGAATTGAAAGTACAGCAGGAAGGTTATCAGAGGGGTCCAGTACATATCGGGAGAATGGTGGTTACTTTTCGCGCCTATGCCTGGAGCGATGAACAGCTGCAGAATTATAAAGCGCTGAAACAAAAAGAATTATTTGAATTGTTAGGTGATGTCTCTACTTCAGTGCAGCAAGCTATGGAATCATTGGGCGATGAATTATTCAGGTATTTAGAAGAAGCGAAAGGAAATAAAGCTGAAGAGAAGAAAAGCGCAAAGAAGGAAGAAGCTAAGAAAAGTTTTGCAGAGAAATTCTTTGGAGATTTTTATACGCCGAAGAGCGTAAAATCAAAGGGCCCTTCAGCGAAAGATTTGGAAAAAGAAGCAGCGGCATTAAAAGAAGCGATAGGTAAAGCAATAAATCCAGCGATGTTTCATGCGTTTAATGCATATCATCTGTTCAAGAAAGCGCATCGGATGGCAGCGTGGTAATTGGCACCAATGCTCCAAAAGGAACCTGGAAAGTACAGGTAACCGAATTATCAACGGGAATTAAAAATTCAAAGATGTTTGATCTTAAATAAATCTTAGTTTTATTTTTCCAGAAGGAGATTTTTTATAGTCGTTCTTTAATTGTATTACTATGGCCGGTAATAAAAAGAATTCTGAGAAGGAAATAGAAGAAGCGCATCAGAAAGTGCGCGGCGAACAGAAGCAAGAACCTAAGTCCGAACAGAAGAAAGAATCGCCTGAAAAACAGGTAGACCAAAAGGCAGTGCCGGAAGATAATGAAAAAAGTCAAGCAGAGTTAGCAGAGGAACAAAGTCTGGCGGAACAAGGACAAAAAGGTAAAAGCGTGAATTTGGAAGAAATGACCAGAAATTCCCGGCCTCTTCCAGCAGAATTGCATGATTCACAATATGTGGAACAATTAAGCCAAAAACCCATGACGGAAATTTACAAGGAGATCAAAGATATTTACAAAACAGTAGAAGATAAAGGTTATCTCAGCCCGACCGAGCAGAAGCAAGTAGAATATTTAAGTTCTGCAGTACAAAGAAAATTTGAAGATGAAGAGCAGGGAATTTATTCTTTTAGCGAACAAGCGGCTCGAGCAGCTAGCATTACCCAGCAATTGAGCGCAACCATGATGGGCTCCTATAAAGGAAAAAAGATGAATGAGATGTATAAATGACGAAAGTGAAATTAGACGAAGAATTTCTTCAATGGTGGGAAAGAGGTTTAGAAGAGGAAGGATACGATTTACATAAGAAGCAACTTAAATTGTTAGTTGATCCTACAAAAAGTCTTTATCACGTTTATAGTTATCACGAATTCTTTAATGCTATGCGCAGAGGCGAGTACGCAGCTTTGCTGGCATATAATTTTGCGTATGGTATCTGCAACCAATCCCGTTTGGAAAAAATAGTTC
This sequence comes from uncultured Methanosarcinales archaeon, assembly GCA_964360115.1. Taxonomy (GTDB): domain Archaea; phylum Nanobdellota; class Nanobdellia; order Woesearchaeales; family GW2011-AR9; genus JACPIL01. The sequence goes on from CAYHVV010000034.1 coordinate 8,664, forward strand.
AGGAAGGAAAAATCATTCCTTTTAAGAAAGGAAGTTAATTTTTATGATATCAACACACTTTTTTTAACCAAAAAAGCAGTAGAAACGTAGCAAAATAAAGGAAAAATTACAAACTGTCAATTAAGCTTTGTTGTTGAATTAGTTAGCAAACTGTCAAACTTGGTAATTGAACTGAAAAATAGCAAGGACTTAGCAAAAGTAATTTAAATTTTAGGTAGACTTAAAATTAAGGCAGAAGTAGCAAAGATTCAATAATTATGCAACAGAGCATTGATTTCTCATGAACATTAAAATGTCTATTTTTTAGTGAAAATGGCAAACTGCGATGTTCCCAGGAACATTTTTTTATAATGCAAAAGTGCCATGGGCGCTTTTCGCAAATCTTCAATGTGATCATGATGTTCAAAATCCTGCGCTTCCAATAAACCAAAGAAAATTACAATATGTCTTAACCATTCAGTGTTCGGATAAGGGGTGGTGCAGAAAAACAATCCTTCCGGTTTAAGCACGCGGTTAATCTCAGTTATGCAGGGAACATGCTCGACTACTTCAAGAGCGATTACTACATCAAAACTATTATCCTTAAAAGTCAAGTTCATAGCATCCATCTGGTAATCTGGCTGGAAGCTCATCCAGGGAGCAGTTTTAGGCGTGTTTTTATCAATGCCCACCACAGTATATCCTCTTTTGCGCAATTCCCTAGTGAAATGACCGTCACCACAGCCAACGTCTAAAATTTTCATCTTTTGTTTAGGAACCTTTTTTTCAAATTTCTGCAAGCTGTGCAGAATTAAATTTAATCTTTTTTTTGCAACATATTTTGTAATAGGCGGTTTTTTTTCCAAGGTCATATTCTTTTCTCTGCTTTTATTTTTTCTTGCCAATAAATATAAGTATCATATACTGTTTGTTCAAATGGAATAGCTGGTTTCCAGAAAGTATCTTCAATAATTCTGCGATTATCCCCTAAAATCATTTTTCTTTCGTTATCGATTGTAAACTCCGGATTGACCATAATCTTTGCCTGCTTTCCCGTCTTTTTCTCTAAAATTTCGATAATTTGTCTCACTGAAAAACATCGCGAACTACAGACATTATAAATGTTATGATTAGTGGGCTTCTCCAATAATAGCCTATACGCGTTACAAATATCCCTCACATCTAGAAAATCGCGTTCTGAATCTACATCTCCTAGTTCAAATTCCACTACGTTTTTTCCGTTCTTTTCTGCTTCTGCAAAACCCTTGGCCAACTTAGGCACGATAAAACTTTCTAATTGTCCTGGGCCGGTGTGATTGAAACTTCTACTGGCAACAATTTCTATTTCAGGAAATTCTTTGATTAACCCTTCTTGGTTTATCTTTGATTCCGCATAAGGAGAACTATTACATATAGCTGAAGCTTCAGTAAGTATTTCATCTGAAGGACAATACATCATGGCCGAAGAAATAATTAATACTTTAGTTTTTAATTTATATTTTTGGATAGCTTGGAGAAAGTAACGCGTGCTTTCACAATTTATAACCATGCATTCTTTAGATTTCTGAAAACTGTCGCGCATGGAACTGAAACCGGCAATTAGAGCAAGGTAACGCGGCTTAATTTTTTTGATAAGAGCATCAATCTCTTCTTTTTGAGAAAGATCAAGATAAAAAACTCGCTGATTATCGGCCAGGTTTTTAATCCAGGTCGTACCAAAGACAGAATAACCTTTCTGCTGCAAGGCAGGAAAAAAATGGCTTCCTACAAAGCCTTCAATTCCGGTGATAAGCCAATTCTCTTTTGACATTTTCCAAATCCGCTAGAACCATTCTCTCTACTAATTGCGAGAATTTTATGGTCGGCTCCCAGTTAAGAATTTTTTTTGCTTTGCTGTAATCACCGCAAAGATGATCTACTTCTGCCGGACGGATGTATTTTGGATTTATGCGTACTATTACTTTTTCTTGAAATTTTCCCACTTCGTGGATCCCTTCTCCTTCCCAGATTAGGGGCATACCTACTATCTTAAAGGTTTCATCCACAAATTCCTTGACGCTGTGGGTTTCTCCGGTAGCAATGACAAAATCATCTGGTTTTTCTTGTTGCATCATCATCCACATCGCTCGGACATAATCTTCAGCATGACCCCAATCACGCTTCGCGTGCAAGTTTCCTAGCTCCAATACTTCTTGTGCACCTAGTTTTATCATGGCTGCAGCGTGGCTTATTTTTCGAGTGACAAATTCCAATCCCCGACGTTCGCTTTCGTGGTTGAAGAGAATTCCACTACAGGCAAATAAATCAAAACTTTCACGATAATTGACCACCATGTGATGAGCGTATACTTTAGCTACCCCGTAGGGGCTGCGAGGATGAAATTTAGTTTCTTCACATTGTGGTGGCATAGCAGCACCAAACATTTCTGAACTTGAAGCCTGGTAAAATTTAACTTTTGGATTTTCATAGCGGATTGCTTCTAAAATTCTTGCTGCACCCATGCCAGTAACTTCTCCGGTAAGAACTGGTTGGCGCCAACTAGTGCCGACAAAACTCATTGCTCCCAAATGATAAATTTCATCCGGCTGCACTTCTTTAATGACTTTAGTAATAGAGAACTGATCCATTAAATCTGCATGATGCAGGATTAATTGGTCACGCAAATGTTGTATCCTGCCTAATGTATCTACAGAAACTCTTCGTACTAGACCATGCACTTCATATCCTTTTTTGAGAAGGAATTCTGCTAAGTATGAACCATCTTGTCCAGTTATCCCCGTGATAAGTGCTTTTTTCATGAATGAAAGATATTAATTGATTTATTCCTCGCTGGGATATAAATACCCCGCTGCTCTGCAGCGATTAGCGAGGA